>NZ_JAOCQE010000007.1 GCF_025290915.1 Streptomyces sp. 15-116A
TCGAGGAGCACGACTTCCGGGACATCAAGATCTCGGTGAAGCACAACGACCCGGTCGTCATGATCGAGGCGTACCGGCAGCTCGCCGAGCAGTGCGAGTACCCCTTGCACCTCGGCGTCACCGAGGCGGGCCCGGCGTTCCAGGGCACGATCAAGTCGGCGGTCGCCTTCGGCGCGCTGCTCTCGCAGGGCATCGGCGACACCATCCGGGTGTCGCTGAGCGCGCCCCCGGCCGAGGAGGTGAAGGTCGGCATCCAGATCCTCCAGTCGCTCGGGCTCAGGGAACGGCGGCTGGAGATCGTCTCCTGCCCGTCCTGCGGCCGCGCCCAGGTCGACGTCTACAAGCTCGCCGACGAGGTCACGGCCGGTCTGGACGGCATGGAAGTGCCGCTGCGGGTGGCGGTGATGGGCTGCGTCGTCAACGGCCCCGGCGAGGCACGGGAGGCGGATCTGGGCGTCGCGTCCGGCAACGGCAAGGGCCAGATCTTCGTCAAGGGCGAGGTCGTCAAGACGGTCCCCGAGTCCAAGATCGTCGAGACGCTGATCGAAGAGGCGATGAAGATCGCCGAGCAGATGGAGAAGGACGGCACCGCGGCGGGGGAGCCGGCCGTCACCGTGAGCTGAACAGCACGGAAGTGAAGGGGGCCCGAGCGTGACGATCCTGGAGAGCATCCGGCAACCACGCGACCTGAAGGCGCTGTCCGAGGGGGAGCTCGTCGAACTGTCCCACGAGATCCGCGAGTTCCTGGTGCACGCGGTCGCCAGGACCGGCGGCCACCTCGGGCCCAACCTGGGCGTGGTGGAACTGACCGTCGCCCTGCACCGGGTCTTCGAGTCACCGGTGGACCGCATCCTGTGGGACACCGGCCACCAGAGCTACGTCCACAAGCTGCTGACCGGACGTCAGGACTTCTCCAAGCTGCGCGGCAAGGGCGGCCTGTCCGGCTATCCCTCGCGCGAGGAGTCCGAGCACGACATCATCGAGAACAGCCACGCCTCCACCGCCCTCGGCTGGGCCGACGGTCTCGCCAAGGCCCGCGAGGTGCAGGGGCAGAAGGGCCATGTCGTCGCGGTGATCGGCGACGGCGCGCTGACCGGCGGCATGGCCTGGGAGGCGCTGAACAACATCGCCGCCGCCAAGGACCGCCCGCTGATCATCGTCGTCAACGACAACGAGCGCTCCTACGCCCCGACCATCGGCGGCCTCGCCAACCACCTCGCGACCCTGCGCACCACCGACAGCTACGAGCGGGTGCTGGCCTGGGGCAAGGACGTACTCCTGCGCACGCCGGTCATCGGCAGCACGGTGTACGAGGCGCTGCACGGCGCGAAGAAGGGCTTCAAGGACGCCTTCGCGCCCCAGGGGCTCTTCGAGGACCTGGGGCTGAAGTACGTGGGCCCGATCGACGGGCACGACATCAAGGCCGTGGAGTCCGCGCTGCGCCGCGCCAAACGCTTCCACGGGCCGGTGCTGGTGCACTGCCTCACGGAGAAGGGCCGGGGCTACGAGCCCGCGCTCGCCCACGAGGAGGACCACTTCCACACCGTCGGGGTGATGGATCCCCTCACCTGCGCGCCGCTCTCCCCGTCCGGCGGGCCGTCGTGGACGTCGGTGTTCGGTGAGGAGATCGTGCGGATCGGGGAGGAGCGGGAGGACGTGGTGGCGATCACCGCCGCCATGCTGCACCCGGTGGGCCTCGGCGCCTTCGCCGAGCGGTTCCCGGACCGGGTGTGGGACGTGGGGATCGCCGAGCAGCACGCGGCCGTGTCCGCGGCAGGGCTGGCGACCGGCGGGCTGCATCCGGTCGTCGCCGTGTACGCCACCTTCCTCAACCGTGCCTTCGACCAGCTGCTGATGGACGTGGCGCTGCACCGCTGCGGCGTCACGTTCGTGCTGGACCGGGCCGGCGTCACCGGAGTCGACGGGCCTTCCCACAACGGCATGTGGGACATGTCCGTGCTCCAGGTCGTCCCCGGCCTGCGGATCGCCGCGCCCCGCGACGCCGACCAGTTGCGCGCCCAGCTGCGCGAGGCGGTCGCCGTGGACGACGCGCCGACCCTGCTGCGGTTCCCGAAGGAGTCCATCGGCCCCGCGATCCCGGCGTTCGACCGGATCGGCGGCATGGACGTGCTGCACCGGGCGGACGATCCCGAGGTGCTGCTGGTCGCCGTCGGCGTGATGGCGCCCGTCTGCCTCCAGGCCGCCGAGCTGCTCCAGGCGCGCGGCATCGGCTGCACGGTGGTCGACCCGCGCTGGGTCAAGCCCGTCGACCCCGCCCTGCCCGAACTGGCGGCCCGGCACCGGCTGGTGGCCGTCGTCGAGGACAACAGCCGTGCGGCGGGCGTCGGTTCGGCGGTCGCCCTCGCGCTCGGCGACGCCGAGGTCGACGTGCCCGTACGGCGCTTCGGCATCCCGGAGCAGTTCCTCGCGCACGCCAAGCGCGGTGAGGTGCTCGCCGACATCGGGCTGACGCCCGTCGAGGTCGCCGGGCGGATCAGCGCGAGCCTCGCCGTCAAGGACGAGCAGTCCAAGCCATCAGCGGACCGACAGGAGCACCAGGCATGACCACCGCCGAGTCCGCCTCGGAGTCGTCGCACACCGGGGAGTTCGACCTCGGCGCGCTGCTGTCCGAGCGCGGCGCCGAACGCTACGAGCTGCACGGGAGATACCTCAACCACCAGCTCCCGCGCATGCTGCACACCATCGGCTTCGACAAGGTCTACGAGCGGGCCGACGGTGCCTACTTCTACGACGCCGACGGCAACGACTACCTGGACATGCTCGCCGGGTTCGGGGTGATGGGCCTGGGCCGTCACCACCCCGTGGTCCGCAAGGCGCTGCACGACGTCCTGGACCTGAACCTCGCCGACCTCACCCGCTTCGACTGCCAGCCGCTGCCCGGGCTGCTCGCCGAGAAGCTGCTGGCGCACAGCCCGCACCTGGACCGTGTCTTCTTCGGCAACAGCGGCACGGAGGCCGTCGAGGGCGCGCTGAAGTTCGCCCGGTACGTCACCGGCCGGCCGCGCGTGCTGTACTGCGCGCACGCCTTCCACGGCCTGACCACCGGCTCCCTGTCGGTCAACGGCGAGTCCGGCTTCCGGGACGGCTTCGCCCCGCTGCTGCCGGACACGGCCGTCCCCCTCGGTGATCTCGACGCCCTGGAGCGGGAGTTGAAGAAGGGCGATGTCGCCGCGCTGATCGTCGAGCCGATCCAGGGCAAGGGCGTGCACGAGGCGCCCCCCGGCTATCTGCGGGCCGCGCAGGAGCTGCTGCACCGGCACAAGGCGCTGCTGATCGCCGACGAGGTGCAGACCGGGCTCGGGCGGACCGGCGACTTCTACGCCTACCAGCACGAGGAGGGCGTGGAGCCGGACCTGGTGTGCGTCGCCAAGGCGCTCTCCGGCGGCTATGTGCCGGTGGGGGCCACCATCGGCAAGGACTGGATCTTCAGGAAGGTCTACTCGTCGATGGACCGGGTGCTGGTCCACTCGGCCAGCTTCGGGGCGAACGCGCAGGCCATGGCGGCGGGCCTCGCGGTGCTGTCGGTCATGGAGAACGAGCAGATCGTCGCCTCTGTCCGCGCCACCGGCGAGCTGCTGAGGTCCCGGCTCGTGGCGCTGAAGGAGAAGTACGAGCTGCTCGCGGACGTGCGGGGCCGGGGCCTGATGATCGGCATCGAGTTCGGCCGGCCCCGCTCGCTGAAGCTGCGCGGACGCTGGACCATGCTCCAGGCCGCCCGCAAGGGACTCTTCGCCCAGATGGTCGTCGTACCGCTGCTGCAACGGCACCGGATCCTCACCCAGGTCTCCGGCGACCACATGGAGGTGATCAAGCTGATCCCGCCGCTGATCATCGGGGAGCGGGAGGTGGACCGGTTCGTGGAGGCGTTCACCGCCGTGATGGACGACGCGCACGACGGCGGGGGGCTGATGTGGGACTTCGGGAAGACGCTGGTGAAGCAGGCGGTCGCCAACCGATGAGCCACGTGCTCGGTTTTTTGCCTGTAAGGCAAGAAATTTGCCCGAGGGGTAAAGCCTCCGGCTGAATGGAGGTATGAGCTCCTCCGAGACGGGGCCGCCGGACGGCGGCCTCCCCGTGGTCGCGCCGCAGCTTCGGGCGCTGCGGCGCCGGGCCTCCCTGACGCTGGAGGCCGCGGCCCGCGAGGCCGGCCTGTCGCCCGCCCATCTCTCCCGGCTGGAGACCGGGCAGCGCCAGCCCTCGCTGCCGATGCTGCTCTCCCTGGCCCGGATCTACGGTACGACCGTCTCCGAGCTGCTCGGGGAGACGGCCGCCGACCGGGACGCCGTGGTGCGTGCCGCCGACATGGAGCCCACGGCGGCCGGCGGCTGGACGTACTGGCAGGCCGGCGCGTCCGGGCGCGGCATGCAGGCGCTGCGCGTACGGGTCCCGTACGGCTCCCAGGGGGACATCGTGCGCGTGCACCCCGGCGAGGAGTGGCTGTACGTCCTCACGGGGCGGCTGCGGCTGCGCCTCGGGGACACCCTGCACCGGCTCGGTCCTGGGGACAGCGCGCACTTCGACTCGCTCACCCCGCACCGGATCGCGGCCGAGGACCCCGACGGGCTCGAGCTGCTGTTCGTCCACACCCTGCTGCAGAGTCCCACGGCCGCGCTGTGCCTGGGCCCTACCCCTGGAGAGGCGCCATGACCGGCGAGAACGAGAACGCGAAGGACATGGAGGAGAAGTTCCCCCGGGCGTTGTGGGTGAGGCTGTTCATCTACATCGCGGTGGGGCACGTCTTCGCGGCGTTCGTCTACCTGCTGTTCGAGGTCGGCGCCAAGTAGCCGGCGCCGCGCTCGGCCGGCTCAGTCGAGAAGGCGCTCGCGCAGCCGCTCCCGGTGCTCGGGGGTGAAGCCGAGCGCCGTCTCCAGATACGTGTCGACGTCGCCCCAGGTCTCCTCGATGGTCTCCAGGGCGGCCGACAGATACTCGGCGCGCGCGTCGAAGAGGGGGCTGAGCAGCTCCATCACCTCCGGGGAGTAGGCCGCGGGGGCGTCGCTGCTGCGGCGCACCTTGTAGCGCCGGTGCTTGGCGTTGGACTTCAGATAGTCCTCGAAGATCGCGTCCCGCTCGACGCCCAGCGCGAGCAGCGTGACCGCCACCGACAGTCCCGCGCGGTCCTTGCCGGCCGCGCAGTGCATCAGTACGGGGACGCTGTCGTCGGCGAGGGAGTGCAGCACCCGGGAGTGCTCGGCGGTGCGCGCCTTGATCGTGGTGCGGTAGGAGGCGATCATGCGGGCCGCGCCCTTGCCGGCCGCGAGGATCTCGCGCAGCTGGTCCAGATTGCCGTCGCGGACCATCTTCCAGAACTCGGCGCCGTCGGCCGGGTCGCTCAGCGGCAGGTTCACATTGCGCACGCCGGGCAGCTCGATGTCCGGCCCCTCGAGCTTCTGGTCGGCCGCGTTGCGGAAGTCGAAGATCGTGTGCAGCCCCAGGGAGGACAGGAAGGCCGCGTCCTCGGCGGTCGCGTGGGCGAGGTGACCGCTGCGGAACAGCACCCCGTGGCGTACGCGCCGGCCGTCCACGGTCGGCAGTCCACCCACATCGCGGAAGTTGCGCACTCCGGCCAGCTCGGGCTCGGTCGACGGGACGTGCTGCGTCACGGGGGCTCCTCCCACTCGGCGCCGCCGCGCGGCTCGACGGCGGGCTCGTGTCGACGATACGACATGGCTGCCCCAGGCAATGAAGAGGAGCGAATACCCCGAAAGGGGCGAAACACTCGAATGTCTTCGAGGGGTCGGGCTGCGGGGTGGGTGCCCGGTCAGGTGGTCGGCGATTCGGTGACTAAGACGCCTATTAAGGTGTTGTGTCCGTTTCGGTGGTTTCGCCATAATGTGTCCCGGAAGAAAGGGAGATGGGGAGGGGGCGCGTGAGCATCGTCATATTCGTGACGATGTGTTGTCGCCATGTTCACGCAATCAGGGCGATTAACAAGGGAATTCGCGGGCGGCATCGAATGCGGAGCGACGCTCGGTGACGGCATTTGTGCCTGTGGATCACGGAAAAACGGCTTCGTATGGAACCTCGCGCTTGTCCCTTTGCGTCGGGGTCGCTTACGTTCCACACCGATCCGGACGGACGCCTAATCCTGCCGCCGCCCGGAGCCCGCACACACCACTGACCCGTGTTCGGCAGGAGCGGGGGACCCACAGGTACAACTGCCTGGGCCGGTCTCCGGAACAGGCTTGGGGTTAAGTCGCGTTGAGACGCGGCCGGGCATCTCCAGTCCGAACCCGACAGCTCACCTCGCAGGCGCCGGAGAGGAATTCGTCATGCCCGCGAAGGGTAAGCACCGCCGTACCAAGGCTCAGCGTTTCACCCGGTCCATCGCCGTTGTCGCCGGCACCGGTGGCGCCGCACTCGCGCTGCCGCTTCTCGGCGCCACCGGCGCCAACGCCGCCACGCCGCAGGCGGCTCCGGAAAAGGCCGTCCAGTCCCTTTCCCCGGCCGGCAAGAAGGCCGACAACAAGAACGGTGAGGGCCGCACGTACACCGTGAAGGCCGGCGACTACCTCGCCAAGATCGCCGAGACCGAGGACGTCGACGGCGGCTGGAAGAAGCTGTACGCCGACAACCGTGAGGTCGTCGGTGAGGACCCGTCGCTCATCCACCCGGGTCTGAAGCTCACGATCGACGGCCAGGCCGCGAAGAGCGCGCCGAAGAAGCCGTCCGCCGCCGACTCGGCCGCCGCCAAGCCGGAGGCGAAGCCCGCGAAGCCCGCGCAGCCGTCGAAGGCCGCGCAGTCCGCGGACGAGGCTCCCGCGCAGTCCGCCCCGAAGGCCGCCACCGCCGACCAGGCCGCCACCACCTCCGGCTACAGCTCGCCGGTGCCGGGCGGCGGCGTCGGCACCGCCTACAAGGTGGCCGGCAGCATGTGGTCCAGCGGCTACCACACCGGCGTCGACTTCAGCGTCCCGACCGGCACCTCCCTGAAGGCTGTCGGCGGCGGCACCGTCGTCTCCGCCGGCTGGGCCGGTGCGTACGGCAACCAGGTCGTCATCAAGCTCAACGACGGCTACTACGCCCAGTACGCCCACCTGTCCTCGCTGTCCGTCTCGGCCGGCCAGACCGTGACCGCCGGGCAGCAGGTCGGCCTCTCCGGTTCGACCGGCAACTCGACCGGCCCGCACCTGCACTTCGAGATCCGGACCACGCCGAACTACGGCTCCGACGTGGACCCGGTCGCCTACCTGCGCTCCAAGGGCGTCTCCATCGGCTGACCCCCGAGACAACCTGCCTGACACGCCGCCGACGGCCGGACCCGGATCCCCGGGTCCGGCCGTCGGTGTGTTCTCCGGCCCGGACATGTGCGTATTCCTGAGTTGGCCAATTCTTTGAGAGTGGCTTATCTCACCGCCCGTCAACCCCTGCCTACGGTCGCGTAGGTCACATTCGAGGGTGAATCATGAGGCGCTGTGGCAGACGATTCGAAGAGTGACAGCGCAGCAGTGATCGGGTCGTACGTGGCGGTGGGGGACAGCTTCACCGAGGGTGTCGGTGATCCCGGCCCCGACGGGGCGTTCGTCGGCTGGGCCGACCGGTTCGCCGTACTCCTCGCCGACCGCAGGCCCGAAGGGGACTTCCGGTACACGAATCTCGCCGTGCGCGGGAAACTGCTCGACCAGATCGTCGCGGACCAGGTGCCGCGGGCCGTCGAACTCGCCCCCGATCTGGTCTCGTTCTGCGCGGGCGGCAACGACATCCTGCGGCCGGGCACGGATCCGGACGAGGTGGCCGAGCGGTTCGAGCGCGCGGTCGCCGAGTTGGCCGCGGCGGCGGGCACGGTGATGGTGACGACCGGGTTCGACACGCGGGGGGTGCCGTTGCTCAAGCATCTGCGGGGGAAGATCGCCACGTACAACGGGCATGTGCGGGCGATCGCCGACCGGTACGGGTGTCCGGTGCTCGATCTGTGGTCGCTGAGGAGCGTGCAGGACCGCAGGGCGTGGGACGCGGACCGGCTGCATCTGTCGCCCGAGGGGCACACGCGCGTGGCGCTGCGGGCGGGGCAGGTGCTGGGACTGGAGGTGCCGGCGGATCCGGAGCAGGCGTGGCCGCCGTTGCCGCCGCGGGGGACGCTGGAGGTGCGGCGGGACGATGTGCAGTGGGCGCGGGAGTATCTGGTGCCGTGGATCGGGCGGCGGCTGCGGGGGGAGTCGTCCGGGGACCATGTGACGGCGAAGGGGGCGCTGTCGCCGGAGGACATTCGGTCGCGGATCGGGGCGGTGGCCTGAGCGGGGGGTTGATCGCCGCCGAGGCCACCTTCACCAACGGTTCCGCGACCATCGACGGCGACACGGAGGACTACCGCTTCGCCGAGGTCCAGGTGGAGACCCACGACCGGGGCCGCCTCACCGTCCACGCCGGTGCCCCGCTGTCCGCCGAGCACAGTGCCGTGAACACCGCGCTGACCGTGATGCTCATCGGCTTCCCGCTGCTGCTGGCCGTGGTCGCCGGGGTGACCTGGCTGGTCACCCGGCGGGCGCTGCGCCCGGTGGAGGGCATCCGGCGGGAGATGGCGGCGATCACCGCCTCGGAGGATCTGGCCCGCCGCGTCCCGGAACCGGCGACGCACGACGAGATCGCCCGGCTCGCCCGCACCACCAACGAGACCCTTGCGGCGCTGGAGGCGTCCGTGGAGCGGCAGCGGCGGTTCGTCGCCGACGCCTCGCACGAGCTGCGCAGCCCCATCGCCTCCCTGCGCACGCAGCTGGAGGTGGCCGCCGCCCACCCCGAACTGCTGGACCTGGACGGCGCGGTCGAGGACACCGTGCGGCTCCAGCGCCTCGCCGCCGACCTGTTGCTGCTCGCCCGGCTCGACGCGGGGGAGAAGCCGGCCGGCACCCGCGTCGACCTGGCGGCGCTGGCCCGCGAGGAGTCCGCCGGGCGCACCGGCGTGACCGTGGACGCGGAGCCGGCCGAAGTGGCCGGATCGCGGGGTCAATTGGGGCGATTGCTGGCCAACCTCCTCGACAACGCGCAGCGGCACGCCCGCGAGACGGTCACGGTGACCGTCCGCCGCGAGGGCGAGGTGGCGGTGCTGGGCGTCGCCGACGACGGCGAGGGCGTCCCGGAGGCGGACCGGGAGCGGATCTTCGAGAGGTTCGTACGGCTGGACGCGGCCCGCAGCCGGGACGACGGCGGCGCGGGTCTGGGCCTGGCCATCGCCCGGGACGTCGCCGTACGGCACGGCGGGACGCTGACGGCGGGTGCGGCACCGGCGGGCGGAGCCCTGTTCGAGCTCCGCCTGCCGCTGCTGCGCGCGGGGGACGCCGGTGAATGAGGTCAGGGGCGCCCGCGCTGTCCGCGCAGGTGCTCGGCGATGGGTTTGAGGGCCTTGTCGAGTTCGGTCAGGGCGTCCGGCGAGAGCAGATCGATAAAGTGCCGCCGCACGGACGCCACATGGTGCGGGGCGACCTTCTGCATGGTCTCCATGCCGTAGTCGGTGAGCACGGCGTAGAGGCCGCGGCGGTCGGACTCGCAGTTCTCACGCCGCACCAGGCCGGCGTTCTCCATCCGGGTGATCTGGTGGGAGAGGCGGCTCTTCGACTGGAGGGTGGCGGACGCGAGGTCGCTCATCCGCATCCGGTGGTCGTCCGTCTCGGAGAGGTTCACCAGGATCTCGTAGTCGTTCATTGTCAGGCCGAACGGCTGCAGGTCTTTTTCGAGCTGGTAGGTCAGCAGCTTGTTGACCTCCAGGTGGGTGCGCCAGGCGCACTGCTCCGCATCGGTCAGCCAGCGGGTGGCCGTCTCGGTCTCCATGAATGAAGTCTACCTAAGAAGTTGAAAAGCGAACTAGTGAGGGGTGGCGTGTGACGTAGACGGCGTGCACGCGTTCGATGTCACACTCCGCAGACTACCGCTCACAGCCCGAAGCGACGCTGGAGGTCGCCCAGCTGTCCGGGAAGGCGCGGTGCCCCGGACCCCGCCCCGTGACCCCCGGACATCCCGCCGCCGGGCACGCCCGCCTGCTGCGGAGTGGCCCCCGTCGCCTGCTCCGCCATCAGCGTCTCGGAGGACTGCAGCAGCACCGTGCCGGCCCCCACGAACTCGAACTGGTGCTCCTCGCCGGAGACCCCGCCGAGGCCCGTCAGCGCACGTAGACCGCCCAGCACGCCGGTCATGTACCCATGGTCGTAGTGGTGGCACGGGGACGGGCAGTCCGCCCACCCGACCAGGGCCTGCGGGTCGACCCGGACCGGGGGTTCCATGAACACCACCGGACCGTTTGACGCGGCCACGAACTTTCCGGTTCCGATGAGCGTGAGAAAGCCGGGAACGATCGACTGCTTGAGCGACAGACTTGGCTGAAAAGCGAGCAGGTTGCCCGAGCGAATGGTCAGGTTGCCCTCATCCAGGTCGTACGCATTCACATCGAAGGCCCGGTCGGCGAGGAGCATCTTGCCCGAGCCCTCCGCCACCACCCAGTCGCTCGCGTGCAGTGGCGAATGGAACGAGGTTCGGACAAGTCGGTCGAGTCGACCGTGCCCGACGCCGTTGAAGTCGATCGAGCCGTAGTAAGCGATCATCTTCCCCTTCTGCAGGAACCACTGGGTGCCCTTGAGCTCCACGCAGAAGGTGTACGCGTTGACGTTGTCGTCGGCCGGCAGGGTCATCGGGTCGAAGACGGCGGGGCCGGTGGGACCGGCGGGCCCGGCGCCCGGGGTCGTTCCGTAGGTGCTCACAGCTTCTCCTCCGAGGCCTGTACGTACACCGCGCCGCTGCCGCTCAGCTCCAATTGGAATGCCTCGCCCGAGCCGCGGCCCACCATGTCCCGCCAGCCGAGTGCCGTGGACAGCTTGTTGCGGACATCGCCGTGGTGGGCGACGTACGCCTGCGGGTCGACGTGGACCGGGCGGCCCGGGGTGATCGGAATCTCGATCACGCCGCCGTGCGCCATCACGGCGACCGAGCCGTGCCCCTTGAGGCTGGTGGTGAACAGGCCCTGCCCGGAGACCTGGCCGCGCACCATGCCCATCACGCCGCCCTGCGCGCCCAGGAAGACCGTGCCCTGCCGCAGCGTGCCCTCGAAGGCCAGCAGGCGGTCCGCCTCCACATAGAGGGTGTCGCCGGAGAGCTCGATCACCTGGACGTGGTGCCCGCCGTGCCCGAACAGGACCGTGCCGCTGCCCTCGACCGTCATCAGGGGCGTGTCCTCGTCGGCCACGCGCCGGCCGATCATCGACATGATCCCGCCCTGGCCGCCCGCCGTGTTGGGGGTGAAGCTGACCTCCCCCTTGTACGCGAGCATCGCGCCGCGCTGGCTGAACAGCCGCTGCCCCGGCGCCACGGTCGCCTCGATCATCTTCGCGTTGATCTCCCGGAAGCCCACCTCAGACGTCCCCCGCGATCGTGTTGCGCTCACTGGGCTGGACGTAGACGAGCCCGTCGCCCTCGAAGCGGATCTGAAAGGCCTCGCCGCCACCCTCGCCGAGCAGCGTGCGGAAGGTCACACCGGACTGGAAGGACTGCCGCAGGTTCCCCTGGTGGGCCACATAGGCGCCGGGGTCGACCGACAACGGGTACTGCGGGCTGACCCGGAGCACCACCGCCGGACCGTCCGACAGGAGCGCCGCCTGGCCGTGCCCCTCGATCGTCGTGGTGAACAGCCCGTTGCCCTGGGACGCGCCGCGCATGCCGGTGAAGGTGGTGCCGGTGCGCAGGCCGCCGTCGGTGGCCAGCAGATTGCTGGACTCGACGTACAGCTTGTCGCCCTGGAGCGCCACGAGGTTGATCTCGGATGCCCGGTCGGCGAAGAAGCAGGTGCCGTGTCCCCTCACCTCCATCAGGGTCATCTGCTCGCCGGTAAGCCGCCGGGTCACCATCCCCCGGATGCCCTCGCCACCCCCGCTGAGCTTCTTGAACGCCATCTCGCCGTCGTACGCGACCATCGAGCCGTTCTTCGCCTTCACGGCGTCTCCGGTCATGTCGACGGCGAGCACCTTGCTGCTCTGAAGTCGGAACATCGCCACGGACGTGACGGTAGCGGCCGGTTTGCCCGGCGGACAGAGCCCGTGGACGGAGCCGGACCCTGAGCGAACCCCTAGGGGCGCCGTTTGCCACAATGGCCGAGCGCTTGTGCGTACGTTCACAAGATCGGCCCCTGTCTCTCCCATCGAAGGTGACCCGTGGACATCAAAACCGCCACCGCCCTCCGCCGGCTGCGTCTCGTCTCCGTACCGGAGGCCGTGTCCTTCCTGCTGCTGCTGGTCTGCTCGGTGCTGAAGCGGACGACGGACTTCAACGCCGTCACGGTCATGGGCTGGGTCCACGCCGTCCTGTTCATCCTGTACGTGATCTTCTGGGCGGACGCCTGGAACCGCACGAAGTGGCCCCTGAAGACCGCCGCCTACTACTTCCTGATGGCGGTGCTGCCCACCGGCGGCTTCTTCGCCGACCGCAGGCTGCGGCGTGAGGCCGAGGACGCGGTCATCGCCTCCCGCGCCCGCAAGGAAGGCGTGGTGAACGCGTGATCGTCGCCTTCTCGGTGACGCCGCTCGGTGTCGGCGAGGACGTGGGGGAGTACGTCGCCGACGCCGTGCGGGTGGTCCGCGAGTCCGCGCTGCCGAACCGCACGGACGCCATGTTCACCTCGGTCGAGGGGGAGTGGGACGAGGTGATGGACGTGGTGAGGCGCGCGGTGGCCGCGGTGGAGGCGCGGGCGCCCCGGGTCTCGCTGGTCCTGAAGGCGGACATCCGCCCCGGCGTGACGGACGGCCTGACGTCGAAGGTGGAGACGGTCGAACGTCACCTCGCGCAAGACTGACAGGGGCACTGGGCGGCCCGCCCGGTACCGAACTCCGAGACAGGGCTGACCACCATATGACCGGCCGGTAAGGTCGGTGCCGTGCCGAAGCCGCTCAGTCTCTCGTTCGATCCCATCGCCCGCGCCGACGAGCTCTGGAAGCAGCGCTGGGGGAATGTGCCGTCCATGGCGGCGATCACGTCGATCATGCGCGCACACCAGATCCTGCTGGCCGAGGTCGACGCGGTGGTCAAGCCCTACGGGCTCACGTTCGCGCGCTACGAGGCGCTGGTGCTGCTCACCTTCTCCAAGTCGGGCGAGCTGCCGATGTCCAAGATCGGCGAGCGCCTGATGGTGCACCCCACATCGGTCACCAACACGGTCGACCGCCTGGTCAGATCGGGCCTGGTCGCCAAGCGCCCCAACCCCAACGACGGCCGCGGCACCCTCGCCTCCATCACCGACAAGGGCCGCGAGGTCGTCGAGAACGCCACCCGCGACCTGATGGCCATGGACTTCGGCCTCAGCGCCTACGACGCCGAGGAATGCGCCGAACTCTTCGCCATCCTCCGGCCCTTGCGGATGGCGGCGGGGGACTTCGAGGAGGAGTGACCGGGCACACGTGACCCGGCCCGGGATCCCCCGGAACCGCCCGTTACGCTCGACTGCATGAAACGAAGCGTGCTGACCCGCTACCGGGTCATGGCCTACGTCACCGGTGTCCTGCTCGTCGCGCTGACCATCGGAATGATCGGCAAGTACGCGCTGAAGATGGACGGCGCGGCCGACTTCACCCAGGTGGTCAGCATCGCGCACGGCTGGCTCTACGTCGTGTACCTGATCTTCGCCTTCGACCTGGGCTCCAAGGCGAAGTGGCCGGTGAAGAAGCAGCTCTGGGTGCTGCTGGCCGGGACGATTCCGACGGCCGCGTTCTTCGTGGAGCGCAGGATCAGCCGCGAACTGGCGGCGAGCGTCGAGGACGCCGCGCCCGCGGTCGCCAAGGCGTAACGTTTTCGCAGGTCACCGCCGTACGGAGCAGCGTACGGCGGTGAGGCGTCGACATTTACTAGGACGTCCAAGTAAATTTGGAGCATGGACGCTGACGCCATCGAGGAGGGCCGCCGTCGCTGGCAGGCCCGGTACGACGCTGCCCGTAAGCGGGACGCAGACTTCACCACGCTCTCCGGGGATCCCGTGGAGCCGGTGTACGGGCCGCGGCCCGGGGACACCTATGAGGGGTTCGAGCGGATCGGGTGGCCGGGGGAGTATCCCTTCACCCGTGGGCTGTATCCGACCGGCTACCGGGGGCGGACGTGGACCATCCGGCAGTTCGCCGGGTTCGGGAACGCCGAGCAGACCAACGAGCGGTACAAGATGATCCTCGGCAACGGCGGCGGCGGGCTGTCCGTCGCCTTCGACATGCCGACGCTCATGGGCCGCGACTCCGACGACCCCCGCTCCCTCGGCGAGGTCGGGCACTGCGGCGTCGCCATCGACTCCGCCGCCGACATGGAGGTGCTCTTCCGTGACATCCCGCTCGGGGACGTCACCACCTCCATGACCATCAGCGGGCCCGCCGTGCCCGTCTTCTGCATGTACCTCGTCGCCGCCGAGCGCCAGGGCGTCGACCCGGCCGTGCTCAACGGCACGCTCCAGACGGACATCTTCAAGGAGTACATCGCCCAGAAGGAGTGGCTCTTCCAGCCGGAGCCCCATCTGCGCCTCATCGGCGACCTGATGGAGTACACTAGCGCCGGCATCCCCGCCTACAAGCCGCTGTCCGTCTCCGGCTACCACATCCGCGAGGCCGGCGCGACGGCCGCGCAGGAGCTGGCGTACACCCTCGCGGACGGCTTCGGGTACGTCGAGCTGGGGCTCAGCCGGGGGCTTGACGTGGATGTCTTCGCGCCGGGGCTCTCGTTCTTCTTCGACGCGCACGTCGACTTCTTCGAGGAGATCGCCAAGTTCCGCGCGGCGCGCCGGATCTGGGCGCGCTGGATGCGGGACGTGTACGGCGCGAAGAGTGAGAAGGCGCAGTGGCTGCGGTTCCACACGCAGACCGCCGGGGTGTCGCTGACCGCGCAGCAGCCGTACAACAACGTGGTGCGTACGGCCGTGGAGGCGCTGGCGGCGGTGCTCGGCGGGACGAACTCGCTGCACACCAACGCGCTGGACGAGACGCTCGCGCTGCCCAGCGAGCAGGCCGCCGAGATCGCGCTGCGGACGCAGCAGGTGCTGATGGAGGAGACCGGCGTCGCCAACGTCGCCGATCCGCTGGGTGGTTCGTGGTACGTCGAGCAGCTGACGGACCGGATCGAGGCGGACGCGGAGAAGATCTTCGAGCAGATCAAGGAGCGGGGGCTGCGGGCGCACCCGGACGGGCAGCACCCGATCGGGCCGATCACCTCCGGGATCCTGCGGGGGATCGAGGACGGGTGGTTCACGGGTGAGATCGCCGAGTCGGCGTTCCGGTATCAGCAGGCGCTGGAGAAGGGCGACAAGAAGGTCGTCGGGGTGAATGTGCACACCGGGTCCGTCACGGGTGATCTGGAGATTCTCCGGGTCAGTCATGAGGTGGAGCGGGAGCAGGTGCGGTTGCTGAAGGAGCGGAAGGCTGCGCGGGACGAGGCGCGGGTGCGGTCTGCTTTGGAGGCGATGGTCGCGGCCGCGCGGTCCGAGGCGAACATGATCGAGCCGATGCTGGAGGCTGTGCGGGCCGAGGCGACGCTGGGTGAGATTTGCGGGGTGCTGCGGGACGAGTGGGGGGTGTATACGGAGCCCGCGGGGTTCTGAGTGCGGTGTGCTGGGGCTGGGCGGGGGGTGTGGCGCTTGCCCGCGCTTGCGGGGTGCCGCTGCGCCCACCCGTGCCGCCCCAGCGGCACGACTGCCCGCAGCTAAGATCTCAACCCTTCGAGCAAGACCCTCGTGAAGCTTCTGACCCATTCCTCGTCCGCCGGTTCCGCGCTGACCAGGGTTCTGTGGACCACCGCACCGGCGACCATGTCGAAGATGAGGTCGACCGTGCGGCTCGACTCCTCCGGGTTCTTCGACGGGGGGAGTTCGCCGCGGGCCTCGGCTCGGGTGCGGCCGGTCAGGACGAGGCGTTTCTGGCGGTCGACGATCGACGCGCGGATGCGTTCGCGCAGGGCGTCGTCGCGGGTGGCCTCCGCGACCACCGCCATCAGGCCGCTGCGTGCTTCCGGGCGGGCCAGGATCGCGGCGAACTGGAGCACCACGCCCTCGATGTCGGCGGCGAGTGAGCCGCGGTCCGGCAGGCGCAGCTCGTCGAAGAGTTCCGCCACCGCGTCCACGACCAGTTCGTTCTTGCCGGACCACCGGCGGTAGAGGGTCGTCTTCGCGACCCCCGCGCGGGTCGCCACATCGCCCAGCGTGAGCTTGGACCAGCCCAGCTCCACCAGCGCCTGCCGCGTCGCGGCCAGGATCGCGGCGTCCGCCGCGGCGCTGCGCGGGCGGCCCGTACGGCCTGCTGGGGTGCGGCTGTGCATGGCACGACGATAACCGGCCGTTCCCGCGCGGTCGTGAGGGAGATCACCGGAAGAAGGGGTCCCTCCGGCTCCGCTTGCCATTACGCTACGACTCGTAGCGAAAGCACGAGTGACCGACGTGCCGAGCGACGACCACAGCGGCAACGCACCGGCGTGGGGTGGGGACCCGGCGCCGACAACACCGCGGGGCGACAGCACTCGCAAGCCTGGCTTTCACCGCGGTTTTCACGGACGCGCGCAGTACGGGGGAGGATAGACGCATGCAGCCACGGAACATGTCCATGAGCGGAGTCGTCGACCTCGCCGCGGTGAAGGCGGCCCAGGAGGCCAAGGCGAAGGCGGAGCAGGCGCGTGCCGAAGCGGCGCGCACGGGCGGCGGCACCGGTGCCGTCTCCCCGGCCGATCTCGTCATCGACGTCGACGAGGCCGGCTTCGAGCGCGACGTCCTGCAGCGCTCCACCGAGGTCCCGGTCGTCATCGACTTCTGGGCCGAGTGGTGCGAGCCCTGCAAGCAGCTGAGCCCCGTCCTGGAGCGGCTCGCGGTCGAGTACAACGGGCGCTTCCTCCTCGCCAAGATCGACGTCGACGCCAATCAGATGCTGATGCAGCAGTTCGGGATCCAGGGGATCCCGGCGGTCTTCGCGGTGGTGGCCGGCCAGGCCCTGCCGCTGTTCCAGGGGGCGGCGGGCGAGGCGCAGATCCGCCAGACCCTGGACCAGCTGGTGCAGGTGGCCGAGCAGCGCTTCGGGCTCACCGGCCTCGTCGTCGACCCGGAGGCCGAGCCGGGGGGCGCACCGACCGCCCAGGCCGAGCCCGCCGGGCCGTACGACGCCCTGCTGGAGGCCGCCGTGCAGGCGCTGGACGCGGGGGACCTGGGCGGCGCCGTCCAGGCGTACAAGAACGTGCTCGCCGACGACCCGGGCAACACCGAGGCCAAACTGGGCCTCGCCCAGGCGGAGTTGCTCCAGCGTGTGCAGGGCATGGACCCGCAGCAGGTGCGCAAGGAGGCGGCCGAGAAGCCCAAGGACGCCGCGGCGCAGATCGCCGCCGCCGACCTGGATCTGGTGGGCGGCCATGTCGAGGACGCCTTCGGCCGGCTCATCGACACCGTGGCGCGTACGGCGGGTGACGACAGGGAGGCCGCGCGGGTGCGGCTGCTGGAGCTGTTCGAGGTCGTCGGCGCCGAGGATCCGCGCGTGATCGCCGCGCGCAGGGCCCTGGCCCGCGCCCTGTTCTGAGCAGGGCGGGCGGCGGGTTCGGGCCCCGCGTGCGGGGTACTCAGCACGTGGTGCCCGAGTGAAAGATTGGTCGCCGAGAGGTCACTGCGGCCGCGCTTTACCAAATCTTGGTAATCGCGGCCGCTGTTACTGCGAGTAAGTCGCAGCCGTTGATCTGTCGGATTCTGTCCAGTGATCAATAGTTTTGTACACCCCCTTCGCGACACCCTGCGTCGCCGACCGAGACCCCTGCGTCGTACTGCGGTTATCCGGCCGTTACTAGCGAGTAACGAACCCCCTTGTGCGGGCGGCGAGAATGCACCACGATCGGCGACGCTCGGTCCATTCCCGCACCCCGACAGCCGGTCGGGCCGCGGGGTCTCCTGGGTCCCCACCGAGCAGGGTCGGCGGCAATGACGCCGGTTCTTGGACAGGGGGGTCTTCGCCCTCAACGGCGAAGCCTGTCCGGCAGGGTTGTGCGTGATGCGTGTCAGGCGCGACCAGTGGTTGTCGCTCGGGGGTGATCGCCGGTGATTCGGGTGCGTTGTGCGCCGCCGAGTCGGGCGCTCTCCTTCCCGAGGACGTAGCACTTCTCCCATCCCTGCCCTGCTGAGCCGTCGTCATGGCGGCCGGCCGGAGCAGGAGATGTACGTCCGAGAAGGAGGAAATATGGAGTCCCAGGTGCGTGGCGGGACCAGATGGAAGCGGTTCGCTGTGGTCATGGTGCCCAGCGTCGCCGCCACGGCAGCGATAGGTGTCGCCCTCGCGCAGGGTGCTCTCGCCGCTTCGTTCAGCGTGTCGGGTCAGTCGTTCAAGGTGACGGCGGAGAGGCTCGAAGGCAAGGGCTTCTCGCAGTACGGCGCGATCGACGAGGGCTACACGCTCAAGGGTGAGAAGGTCCATCACCCCGTCGCCGTCTCCGCGTTCAAGTCCGCGGAGATCACGGGCATGTGCCAGTCGGTCGTCACCCCGACCCCGTTCGGCAACGTCAGCCTGCAGCTGAAGGCCGGCGGCGGCGGCAAGCCGGTCGAGGCGGAGAACCTGTACATCGACGTCGAGGACCTCGGCGCCGACGCCACCTTCCGCAACATCGACATCGGTGTTGCCGCCAAGGACGCCACCAAGGGTCCGGGCATGAAGGGCGGCAAGGAGCAGGCCAACCCGTACGGGTTCGCCCAGCAGGCCGAGTCCGCGACGCTGACCGACGTGAAGCAGACGGCGTGGGCGACCACCGCCGGAACCTTCAAGCTGAGCGGCCTGAAGATGTCGCTCTCGGCAGGTACCAAGGAGTGCTACTAAGCACTCGCTGACGGGCGGGGGCGCTGTGGCACCCCCGCCCGTCCACCTTCCGGCCGCGCCTTCACGCGCGGCGCACATCACCACCACAGCAACGCCGTACCAGGGAGCTGTTTTCCATGAGCGCCGAGACTCCTGCCGCAGCCGGCCAGTTCACCCGCCGGAGGCTGCAGTTCCGCGCCTGGCGGGGCGCGCGGCCGTTCTGGGCCGGCCTGTTCGTCATGCTCGGCGGACTCCCCATCGCCTACTTCCCGTACGCGAATCTCCAGATCGGACATCTGACGCTGGCCATGGCGACCACCGCGGGCGCCGGGTCCCTGATCATCGGCGTGCTGCTCGTCGTCCTCGGCGTCAGCCTCTGGTTCCAGAAGCACGTCCGGTTCTTCGCGGGTGTCGCCGCGATCCTGCTGGCGCTGGTGTCCATCCCCGTCTCCAACCTCGGCGGCTTCCTCATCGGCTTCCTCCTCTCCCTCGTGGGCGGGGCGATGGCCGTGTCGTGGGCGCCGGGCGCACCGCCCGAGCAGGAGCCCGGGACGGCCGCGGGCGAGCGGGGCGGATCCCCGGAGGGCGCGGACACCGACACCACGCTGCTGAAGCAGGCCGACGACCCGGCCACGGTGGGCGAGCCCAACGATCTGTCAGGAACGAGCCCGGCGAACGGGGCGAACGGGAGGCACAGTGCCGGCTGACGAGGTGACCCACGGGGCTGATGTGGAGGCGTCCCGTGTGAGAACCGGGCCGCGCCACGCGGCACCCAAGAAGCCGCTGTTCACCAGGTTCCACATGCCGGCCGGGAAGGCGATAGCCATCGCGGCGATGCCGACCGCGGTCCTCATGGGCATGGGGTTCACGCCGACGCTCGCCCAGGCCGACGACCAGCCGGGCAAGAAGGCGCCCTCGAACAGCCTGACCGCGGACGAGTTCAAGGAGTGCCTGGCGGCCCTGGAGGAGGCCGAGAAGGACGGCAAGGAGGACGACGAGGACAAGACCTCCGCGTCGCCCACGCCGTCCCCGTCGGCGAGCGAGGCCGCCGAGGAGGAGAAGCCGGCCGACAAGCCGAGCAGCGAGGCCGAGGCGCCTCGGGCCCCGGCCGCCGGTTCGGGTGCTGAGCAGGAAGCGGACAAGGACGCGTCCTCTTCGCCGGATTCAGGTTCCGGCGACCAGGCCGAGCCCGCGCCCGCCCCGTCCGCGACCGCCCCCGAGCAGCCCGCGCCGTCCCCCTCGGAGACCGACAAGAACCTCCTCGAGAAGATCGGGGACGGGATCAAGGACATCTTCACGCCCGGGGACCAGGACGCCGAGGCGAGCCCGAGCCCCACCCCGTCCGCCTCCGCGACCGAAGCCGCGAAGGAGGAAGCGGCCGACCCCGCGCAGGAGACCACCGAGAAGGTCACCGGCACGGCGAAGGACGCAACCGAGGACGCCGGCGAGAAGGCGACCGAAGCGGCGAAGGACGCGGGCGAGGCGGCGGAGGAGACCGTCGAGAAGGCCGAGGAGGCCGCCGAGGCCACCCCGGAGGCCACCGCCTCGCCGAGCCCCAGCCCCTCCAAGAGCGCCGGCGTCGACCCCGAGGACTGCCCGGTCGCCACCGACGCCGAGGGCGGCATCGACAACACGGTCCCGCTGCCCGACGACCCCTGGTTCCTGGACGCCAGCTCGCTGCTGCTGAAGGGCGCCGACTACAAGGGCGTCGTCGAGGTGAAGACGGCCAACGGCACCGTCAAGAAGGTGCTGAAGTACGTCATCTCCGGCGGTACCGACATCGGCGACCTGCACCAGACGGTCAAGGACCCGGCGACCGGCAAGACGTACCACGTGCAGGCCGAGAAGGGGTCGACCTCCACCATCCGCGAGGGCGACACCGTGATGTACACGGAGAGCATCTCCGGGAACCTGCTCGGGCTGATCCCGATCACGTTCGACCCGGAGCACCCGCCGCCGCTGAACATCCCACTGATCTACTTCACCAACGTGAAGGTGCAGCAGGCCGGCCAGTTCGGCGGGACCCTGCACGTGCCCGGGCTGCACCAGTACGTCACCGACTGAGCCCGCGTCAGAAGCCTTTCCGGGAGCCGCTCACACACCGAGGGCGCCCCCTGATCAATCAGGGGGCGCCCTCGGCGTCGTATCACTCGATGTGTCAGCTGGTCGGGCCGCCCAGGTGGTGGACGCGGACCATGTTGGTGGTGCCGGGGACGCCGGGCGGGGAGCCGGCGGTGATCACCACGATGTCGCCCTCGTTGAACCGGCTGAGCCGGACCAGCTCCTGCTCGACCAGCTCGACCATCTCGTCGGTGCTGTTCACGAACGGCACCACGTGCGGCTCCACGCCCCAGCTGAGCGTCAGCTGGTTGCGGGTGGCCTCGTCCGTGGTGAACGCCAGGATCGGCTGCACGGCGCGATAACGGCACAGCCGCCGCGCGGTGTCGCCGGACTGGGTGAAGGCCACCAGGCCCTTGCCACCGAGGAAGTCGGCGATCTCGCAGGCCGCGCGGGCCACCGAACCGCCCTGCGTGCGCGGCTTCTTGCCCGGCACCAGCGGCTGCAGGCCCTTGGACAGCAGCTCCTGCTCGGCCGCCTGGACGATCTTCGACATCGTCTTGACGGTCTCGATCGGGTAGGCGCCGACCGAGGACTCCGCCGACAGCATCACCGCGTCCGCGCCGTCCAGGATCGCGTTGGCCACGTCGGAGGCCTCGGCGCGGGTCGGCCGCGAGTTGGTGATCATCGACTCCATCATCTGGGTCGCCACGATCACCGGCTTGGCGTTGCGCCGGCACAGCTCGATCAGGCGCTTCTGCACCATGGGGACCTTCTCGAGCGGGTACTCGACGGCGAGGTCGCCGCGGGCGACCATCACACCGTCGAACGCCATCACGACGTCCTCCATGTTCTCCACCGCCTGCGGCTTCTCCACCTTGGCGATGACCGGGACGCGGCGGCCCTCCTCGTCCATCACGCGGTGGACGTCGGCGACGTCCTTGGCGTCCCGCACGAAGGACAGGGCGACCAGGTCGCAGCCCATCCGCAGGGCGAAGCGCAGGTCCTCGACGTCCTTCTCGCTCAGCGCGGGCACGTTGACGGCCGCGCCGGGCAGGTTGATGCCCTTGTGGTCGGAGATGACGCCGCCCTCGATGACGATCGTCTTCACCCGGGGGCCCTCGACCTCGGTGACCTTCAGCTCGACGTTGCCGTCGTTGATGAGCACCTGGTCGCCCTTGGCCACATCGCCGGGCAGGCCCTTGTAGGTCGTCCCGCAGATCGTCTTGTCGCCGGGGACGTCCTCGGTGGTGATGGTGAACTCGTCACCGCGCACCAGCTCGACGGGACCCTCGGCGAAGGTCTCCAGACGGATCTTCGGGCCCTGGAGGTCGGCGAGGACGCCGATGGCCCTGCCCGTCTCCTTGGACGCGGCACGGACCCGGTCGTAGCGGGCCTGGTGCTCGGCGTGGGTGCCGTGGCTGAAGTTGAAGCGGGCCACGTTCATGCCGGCTTCGATCAGGGCGACGAGTTGCTCGTGGGAGTCGACCGCGGGGCCGAGAGTACAGACGATTTTCGAACGGCGCATGGGGCGATCCTATCGGTTTGTTTCGCAACGGAATATTCCGTCTGGCGGAAAATACAAATGAGATTCCCGATGCTCACTTGTTCTCAGTTGTTGTTTCCGACCAGTGCGTATGTCTGAGTGGCGATCTCCATTTCCTCGTCCGTCGGAACCACCGCGACCGCGACCCGCGCGCCCTCGGGCGAGATCAGCCGTGGCTCACCGCCGCGTACGGCGTTGCACTCCTCGTCCACCGCGAGGCCCAGCGACTCCAGGCCCGCCACGGCCGCCGAGCGCACCTCGGCGGCGTTCTCGCCGACCCCGGCGGTGAACGCCACCGCGTCCACGTGCCCGAGAACGGCGTAATAGGCACCGATGTACTTCTTCAACCGGTGAATGTAGATGTCGAACGCGAGCTTCGCCTGTTCGTCGCCCTCGTCGATCCTGCGGCGGATCTCCCGCATGTCGTTGTCACCGCACAGTCCGATGAGACCGCTCTTCTTGTTGAGAAGAGTGTCGATCTCGTCGGCGGACATTTCACCAACACGCATCAAATGGAAGATGACGGCCGGGTCCATGTCACCCGACCGCGTACCCATCACCAGCCCCTCCAAGGGGGTCAGCCCCATCGAGGTGTCCACGCACCGGCCGCCCCGCACGGCCGAGGCCGAGGCCCCGTTGCCCAGGTGCAGCACGATGACGTTGACCTCCTCGGGCGCCCTGCCCAGCAGCTCGGCCGTCGCCCGGGAGACATACGCGTGCGAGGTGCCGTGGAAGCCGTAGCGGCGGATGCGGTGCGCGTCGGCGGTCTCCACGTCGATCGCGTAGCGGGCCGCCGACTCCGGCATCGTGGTGTGGAAGGCGGTGTCGAACACGGCCACCTGCGGCAGATCCGGGCGCAGCGCCATCGCCGTACGGATACCGGTGAGGTTGGCCGGGTTGTGCAGCGGCGCCACCGGGATCAGCCGCTCGATCTCGGCGAGCACCGCGTCGTCGACGACGGTCGGCTCGGTGAAGTGCTTGCCGCCGTGTACCACGCGGTGGCCGATCGCGGCCAGCTCGGGGGAGTCCGGGCCGAGACCGTCCGCCGCCAGCTCCTCGGACATCGCCTTCAGGGCGGCCTCGTGGTCGGCGACCGGCCCGGTCCGCTCCCGGGTCTCCCCGGTCGCCACGACCGTGTGCTTCACCCGGGAGCTCTCCTCCCCGATCCGCTCCACGAGGCCCGTGGCCAGCCGGCTGCTGTCGCGCATGTCGAGGAGCTGGTACTTCACCGACGACGAGCCGGAGTTGAGGACGAGGACACGCGTGGCAGTCACTGGTCGGAAGCCTTCTCTGCGAGGGAGGGGGAGGAAGACGAGGGCGGGGTCTGGGCCTGGATGGCTGTAATGGCCACGGTGTTCACGATGTCCTGCACCAGGGCACCCCGGGACAGGTCGTTGACCGGCTTGCGCAGACCCTGCAGCACCGGGCCGACGGCGATGGCGCCCGCCGAGCGCTGCACCGCCTTGTAGGTGTTGTTGCCGGTGTTCAGGTCGGGGAAGATCAGTACGCTCGCCTGCCCGGCGACCTCGGATTCCGGCAGCTTGGTCGCGGCGACCGACGGCTCCACGGCCGCGTCGTACTGGATCGGACCCTCGATCTTCAGGTCCGGCCGCCGGCTGCGCACCAGCTCGGTCGCCTCGCGCACCTTGTCCACGTCGGCGCCGGAGCCGGAGGTGCCGGTCGAGTACGACAGCATCGCGATCCGCGGCTCCACCCCGAACCGGGCGGCCGTGGCCGCCGACTGCACGGCGATGTCGGCGAGCTGCTCGGCGTCCGGGTCCGGGTTGACCGCGCAGTCGCCGTAGACCAGCACCTTGTCCGCCAGGCACATGAAGAACACCGACGAGACGATGTCGGCGTCCGGCTTGGTCTTGATGATCTCGAAGGCGGGCCGGATCGTCGCGGCCGTGGAGTGCACGGAACCCGACACCATGCCGTCGGCGAGGCCCTCCTCGACCATCAGCGTGCCGAAGTAGTTCACATCGGAGACGACGTCGTAGGCCAGCTCCACGGTGACGCCCCGGTGCGCGCGCAGGGCCGCGTACTTCTCGGCGAAGGCGTCGCGCAGCTCGGAGGTGGCCGGGTCGATGATCTGGCTGTCGCCGAGGTCGATGCCCAGGTCGGCGGCCTTCTTGCGGATCTGCTCGACCGGCCCGAGCAGCGTCAGCTCGCACACGCCCCGGCGCAGCAGCACCTCCGCCGCGTGCAGCACCCGCTCCTCGGTGCCCTCCGGGAGCACGACCCGGCGCAGATCGGAGCGGGCCTGCTCCAGCAGCTTGTGCTCGAACATCATCGGCGTCACGCGGTCGCTGCTGGGCGCGGAGACCCGGCGGGTGAGCTCCGCGGTGTCGGCGTACCGCTCGAACAGGCCGAGCGCGGTCTCCGCCTTGCGCGGGGTGGCCGCGTTCAACTTGCCCTCCAGGGAGAACAGTTGCTCGGCCGTGGGGAAGCTGGTGCCGGTCACCGACAGCACCGGGGTGCCGGGGGCGAGGCGGGAGGCGAGGGTGAGGATGTGGTCGCCGGGCACCTCGTCCAGCGTGAGCAGCACCCCGGCTATCGGCGGGGTGCCGGCGCTGTGCGCGGCCAGTGAGCCGACCACCAGGTCGGCCCGGTCGCCGGGGGTGACCACGAGACAGCCCGGGGTCAGCGCGGCGAGGAAGTTCGGCAGCATCGCCCCGCCGAAGACGAAGTCCAGGGCGTCGCGGGCCAGCCCGGAGTCGTCGCCGAGCACCACCTTGGCGCCCAGGGTGTGCGCGATCTGCGAGACGGTCGGGGCGGACAGCGCCGGCTCGTCCGGGAGGACGTAGCAGGGCACCGGCAGCCGGGTGGCGAGCCGCTCGGCGATCTCGTCCCGGTCCTCGCGGGCGACCCGGTTGACCACCATCGCCAGCACGTCGCAGCCCAGGGTGTCGTACGCCCGGTAGGCGTTGCGGGTCTCGGCGCGCACCGACTCGGCGGTCTGCTTGCGGCCGCCCACGACCGGGATCACCGAGGCGGCGAACTCGTTGGCGAGCCGGGCGTTGAGCGACAGCTCGTCCGGGAACTGGGTGTCGGCGTAGTCGGTGCCGAGGACCAGGACGACGTCGTAGTCCCGGGCGACCAGGTGGAAGCGGTCGACGAGCGTGGAGACCAGCTCGTCCGTGCCCCGCTCGGCCTGGAGCGCGGAGGCCTCCTGGTAGTCCATGCCGTACACCGTGGCCGGGTCCTGGGAGAGCCGGTAGCGGGCGCGCAACAGCTCGAACAGGCGGTCGGGCCCGTCGTGCACCAGGGGGCGGAAGACACCCACCCGGTCGACCTGCCGGGTCAGGAGTTCCATGACTCCCAGCTCGACGACCTGACGGCCGTCGCCGCGGTCGATGCCGGTCACGTACACGCTGCGGGTCACGCGCGCTCTCCGTTTCGTCGGATCCTTCGGGCGGTCAAGGGCCCTCGCACAAAAATCGCCCACCGAGGTGAGCAGAACCCTCTTGACAATACCTCTGGCGCTGGCTATGGCGCCCGCCCATGTGCCGTCGGCGCCGCCCTGGGGGACGTGAAACAATCGGAATCGGCTCACCGGTATCGACAGCGACCAGGAGACACAGCACGATGCGTATCGGAGTTCTCACCGCAGGCGGCGACTGCCCCGGCCTGAACGCCGTGATCCGGTCGGTCGTGCACCGCGCGGTCGACA
The DNA here is from genome assembly GCF_025290915.1 of Streptomyces sp. 15-116A. GTDB lineage: Bacteria > Actinomycetota > Actinomycetes > Streptomycetales > Streptomycetaceae > Streptomyces. The sequence continues at coordinate 26,045 of NZ_JAOCQE010000007.1, forward strand.
ACTACGGCGACGAGGTCATCGGCTTCGAGGACGGCTACTCCGGCCTGCTGGACGGCCGCTACCGGCCCCTGGACCTCAACGCGGTCAGCGGCATCCTGGCCCGCGGCGGCACCATCCTCGGCTCCTCCCGGCTGGAGCGCGACCGGCTGCGCGAGGCGTGCGCGAACGCCTCCGACATGATCCGCGACTTCGGCATCGACGCGCTCATCCCGATCGGCGGCGAGGGCACGCTGACGGCCGCCCGCATGCTGTCGGACGCCGGTCTGCCGGTCGTCGGCGTGCCGAAGACCATCGACAACGACATCTCCTCCACCGACCGCACCTTCGGCTTCGACACCGCCGTCGGCGTCGCCACCGAGGCGATGGACCGGCTGAAGACCACCGCCGAGTCCCACCAGCGCGTGATGGTCGTCGAGGTCATGGGCCGGCACGCCGGCTGGATCGCCCTGGAGTCCGGCATGGCCGCCGGCGCCCACGGCATCTGCCTGCCCGAGCGGCCCTTCGACCCCGCCCAGCTGGTCAAGATGGTCGAGGAGCGCTTCGCCCGCGGCAAGAAGTTCGCCGTCATCTGCGTCGCCGAGGGCGCGCACCCGGCCGAGGGCACCATGGACTACGGCAAGGGCGAGATCGACCAGTTCGGCCACGAGCGCTTCCAGGGCATCGGTACGGCGCTCGCGCACGAGCTGGAGCGGCGCCTGGGCAAGGAGGCCAAGCCGGTCATCCTCGGCCATGTCCAGCGCGGCGGTGTGCCGACCGCGTACGACCGTGTCCTCGCCACCCGCTTCGGCTGGCACGCGGTGGAGGCCGCGCACCGGGGCGAATTCGGCCGGATGACCGCGCTGCGCGGCACGGAGATCGTGATGGTCCCGCTGGCCGAGGCGGTCACGGAACTGAAGACGGTCCCGAAGGACCGCATGGACGAGGCGGAGTCCGTCTTCTAGTCGCGGACTACCGGGAACCCCCGTACTCCTCCACCGCCGTCCAGAACTGTTCGACGATCCGGTCGAGGAAGTCCCGGCCGTCGTCGCCCGCGTCGCCGGTGCCGCCGCCCCAGCTGAGGGTGGCGGCCATCTGGCCCTGGTAGTCCGTGTGCAGGCGCTGGAGCACCCGTTCCAGCAGCCGCCGGTCCACCGGGGCGAGCTTGGCGATCGGCCGGACGTACGCCTGCCAGCGCGTCGTCGCCGCACTGCGCAGCAGCTCCGCGAGCCGGTCCTCGCGGCCGGTGACGGCGACGAAGTCGGCCAGGGACAGCGCGAGCAGCTCGGCCAGGGCGGCGCTCTGGCGGTCGGTGCCGCGCCACTGGCCGGTTTCCTCCATCCGCAGATACGCCTGGAGCTCGTGCCCGACGGTCCGGGCGACGTCCTCGGGCGCGAGACCGCGCGCGATGCGGTGCTCGCGCAGGGTGCGGGGCCGGCCGATGAGCTCGGCCGGGGAGCACCACAACACCCCTGCCAGCGCGGTCAGTTCGGGGCTGGAGGGGGCGGCGCTCCCGCGTTCCCAGGCGACCACGAGGTGCGGGGTCACATACGGCAGCCCGTACGAGGCGCGCAGCGTGTGCGCCACATGTTCCGGGCCCATGCCGAGGGCGGCACGCAGCCGGCGGGCGGCGGGGGCGTTGAACGGAGGGGGCGGGGGGTGGTTCGGTCGAGCGGTGGATCGGGGCACGGCCGCCAAGCTAGAGAAGCCCGGACGCCGGTGACTACGGTCAGTTCAGCCAGAGTTACGGATTGTAGGAACCTACGGCTACTGGCGGGTCACCCCCCGTGAACACCCCCTGTGAACACCCGCGCCCCGGGATCATCCCTTCACCGCCCCGCCCAGCGCGAAACCCCCTCCCAGCCGTCGTGCGATCAGCACATACAGCAGAATCACCGGCGTCGAGTAGACGATCGAGAACGCGGCGAGCTGCCCGTACGCCACCATGCCGCGGTTGCCGAAGAAGTCGTTGATGCTCACGGAGGCGGGCATCAGATCCGGACTGAGCAGCAGCATGAACGGGACGAAGAAATTGCCCCACATCATCACGAAGGAGAAGACGGTCACCACGGCCACGCCCGGACCCATCAGCGGCAGCACGATCCGCACCAGCGACTGAAAGGCCGAGGCCCCGTCCGTCCACGCCGCCTCTTCCAGTTCCTTGGGCACGCCGTCCATGAAATTCTTCATCAGCCAGATCGCGAACGGCAGCTGGGAGGCGGCGAAGAAGAAGATCGTGCCCTGCAGGGTGTCGATCAGATCGACCCGGACGAACAGCGCATACACCGGCACCATGATCGCGGTGATCGGCAGGCTGGTCGCGAAGAGGATCGTCAGCAGGAACGGGCGGTTGAGGCGGGAGCGGAACCGGGACAGCGGGTACGCCGCGAGCGCCGCGCACACCACCGTGAGCAGGGTCGCTCCGCCGCACAGGATCAGGCTGTTCAGCAGCGGGGTGAAGGTGATCTCGTCGGTGAGGATCGCGTCGAAGTGGCCCAGGGTGAGCCCGTCGGGCGCCTTGACCCTCAGACCGGCGCGCGGGTCGAGCGCGGACAGCACGACCCAGGCCAGCGGCAGCACGAACGCGGCGGCGACGAGGAGCAGCCCGGCGTCGGCGGCGAGGCGGCGGGCGGTGCGGCGGGAGGCGAGGGGACGGGCGGGGCGGGGATGGGCGAGGGGTCGGGGCACGGCGTATCAGACCTCCGTCCGCAGCAGACGCATGTAGACGAGCGAGAACAGCGAGCCGACCAGCAGAAGCAGCAGGGCGACGGCCGTCCCGTAACCGATCAGGCTGTTCTGGAAGGCCTGCTCGTACATGAACAGCGGCAGCGTCTGGCTCTTGCCGCCGGGGCCGCCCCGCGTCATGACCCAGATCAGCCCGAACACCGAGAGCGTCTGCAGGGTGTTGAGCATCAGGTTCGTCCCGATGGACCGGCGGATCATCGGCAGCGTGATGTGCCACATCCGCCGCCAGCCGCCGGCGCCGTCCACCTCGGCGGCCTCGGTGATCTCCTTCGGGATCTCGTTCAGCGCGGCCGAGTACACCAGCATCGAGAACGCCGTGCCGCGCCAGACGTTGGCGAAGGACACCGCGAGGATCGGCAGGGTGAACAGCCAGTTCTGGGAGGGGAGATGGAGCCAGTCCAGGATGGCGTTCAGCGTCCCCTCGCGGCGGAAGAAGGCGTACAGCAGGAAGCCCGCCACGACCTCCGGCAGCACCCAGGCCGTGACAACGATGCCACCGGTCAGGGTGCGCACCGGCTTCGACGCCCGCCGCATCAGCGCGGCGAGCGCGAGGCCGAGCGTGTTCTGCCCGATCAGCGACGACAGCACGGTGAACACCAGCGTCAGCCATACGGCGTTGAGGAACTCCTCGTCCCCGAAGGCCCGGCGGAAGTTCTCCAGACCGACGAACGACGACTCGGCCTGACCGGTCAGCTGGAGGTCGGTGAGGGCGATGAACACGCAGTACGCGATCGGCCCGGCAAGGAAGAGCAGCAGCAGGGCGAGGGCGGGGGTGAGGGGCAGGAAGCGGGGGAGCAGGCGGCGCGGCCCGCTCCGGGTCGGCGAAGGCTGTGGTGCCGGCGGGCCCGGCGGGATCTTGGCGAGATCCGGGCCAGGGCCCGGGCCCGTGTGCGGTGCGGCGGCGGTCATGGGCGCTGCTTCCCGTCGCTCACTTCTCGACGACCTGGTTGTCGGTGGCGTCCTTGAGCGCCTCGTCGTAGGCGCGCGCCGCCTCCTGAACCGACATGTCCCCGGTGGTCACGCCCTCCATCGCCTCCTGGATCGCCGTCGACACCTTCGGGTACGCCGGATACGCGGGCCGGTAGTGCGTGTGCTCGACCAGGCCGGTGAAGAACGTGATGCCGGGCTGCGCCTCGGCGTACGCGGGGTCGCTCGCCACGTCCTCGCGCACCGCGATACCGGAGTTGGCGACGTACCACTTCTGCGCGTTGGCCTTGGTCTGCATCGTCTTGATGAACTCGAAGGCCAGGTCGGGGTTGGCCGCCTTGGCCGGGATCGACCAGGTCCAGCCGCCGGACATGCTCACCTTGCCGGGCGCCTGTCCCTGCTGCGTCGGCATGGCGGCGAGCCCCAGCTCCTTCGACCACTCGGGCCACTCGTGCCCGCTGCCCTCCAGCCAGTCCTGCGGCAGCCAGGAGCCGTCCAGGGCGATACCGAGCTTGCCCTGCGGCAGCCACTCGCCGCGCACGCGGGTGCCGACGTTGGGATCGAGGGCGTCGGAGACCTCCGGCCCCAGCTTCTCCTTGAACACGGTCTCGACGAAGGCGAGGGAGTCCTTGAAACCCTTGCCCGCGGTGATCCACTTCTTGCTGCTCTTGTCGTACAGCGGGTCGAAGGAGCCGTCGTTGGTGCCGTACAGCAGCATCTCGAAGGTCTGCATGGTGGCCGCCTCGCCGACCGGCTTGCCGGTGTAGACGTTCAGCGGGATGACGTCCGGCGCCTTCTCCTTGATGGCGCGGGCCGCGTCCAGCACGTCCTCCCAGGTCTTCGGCTGCCAGTCGGCGGGCAGCCCGGCCTTGGCGAAGACGTCCTTGCTGAACCACAGCCCCCGGGTGTCGGTGCCGTCCGGCACGCCGTACGTCTTGCCGTCCTCACCCCGGGCCGCGGCCTTGGCGGTGTCGATGAACTGCCCCCAGTCCTTCCACTTCGCCAGATACGGGTCGAGCGGCTTCAAGTACCCGCTGGTGATGTCGGAGTTGATGAGGAAGGTGTCCTCGTAGACCAGATCGGGGGCGGTCTTGGGGGAGCGGAGCATCTGCTGGAGCTTGGTGTAGTACTCCGCGTCCGGCGCCTTGATCGGGACGAGTTCGACCTTCTTGCCGGGGTTCGCCTTCTCGAACTGCTTCTTGATGCCGGCGAGATAGGTGTCCATCACCTTGATGGAGTTGTCCGTGGACTGCTTGAAGGACACCTTCAGCGTGTCCGGATCACTCCCGGAACCGCCACCGCAGGCGGTGAGGGTCGCTGCGGCGGTGAGGGCTGAGGCGAGGAGTATGACGGCGGTGGGGCGCACGGGCACGACCTCCTACGGGCGCACGACGCTGTGGCCTGGATGGCTGCGTGGTGAACGTAGGTTGACTGGTCTAGTCAGGTCAATGCGTGTGCGGAGATTGCCTCAGGGGGCTTCAGGCACCCGGAACCTGCGCCGGTACTCCGTCGGTGTCGTGTTCAGGCGGCGGCGGAAGGCCCGTACGAGGGTGTCGGCGGTCTTGAAGCCGCACAGAATCGCGACGCGGTCCAACGTGGCGTCGGAGGACTCCAGTTCGCGGCGCGCCCTCTCCACGCGTACCGCCTCGACGTACGCGTGCGGGGTCGTGCCCAGCCTTGTGGCCGACCACCGGAATCCGGACGGTTCGGGCCGGGCGACCCTCGCCGATCCCGAGGGCAACGACTCTGCGTTCTGCGCAGCGAGTCCGACAGCACCGCGGCGAGTCCCTGAGCACAGGCGCGTCGTCCCGGCCGGCGTCTACGGACCGCTCACCCAGCTGTACTGCAACTCCGGGCGGCCGACCGTGCCGTACTGGGGGCGGCGGGCCGCGCGGCCCGCGTCCACGAGGTGCTCCAGGTAACGGCGGGCGGTGATGCGGGAGATGCCGACCGCCTCCGCGACCTTGGTGGCGGTCAGGCCCTCCCCGGCGTCGCGCAGGGCGACCGTCACCCGCTCCAGCGTGGGCGCGCTCAGGCCCTTCGGCAGGGCGGCCGGGCCGGGTGCCCTGAGGGCGGCCAGGGCCCGGTCGACCTCGTCCTGGCCGCTCGCCTCGCCGACCGCCGCGTGGAACTCGGCGTAGCGGACGAGGCGGTCGCGGAGGGTCGCGAAGGTGAAGGGCTTCAGGACGTACTGGACGACGCCCAGGGACACGCCCTCCCGCACCACCGCCAAGTCCCTCGCCGACGTCACCGCGATCACGTCCGCATGATGCCCGGCGGCACGCAGAGAGCGGGCCAGCTGCAAGCCGTGGACGTCCGGCAGGTGCAGGTCCAGCAGCAGCAGGTCCACCGGCGTGCGCTCCAGCGCCCGGCGGGCCTCCGCACCCGTGTGCGCCTTGCCGACGGCGGTGAAGCCGGGGACCCGGCCGACGTACATGACGTGCGCGTCGGCGGCGACGGGGTCGTCCTCGACGACGAGGACTCTGATGGGGCGGTCGGTCATGCCTCGCCTCCCGGGACCGGGACCGTGGCCGGCGAGGCCGCCCTCAGCGGCAGCCGTGCCTCGAAGCACGCGCCGCCCCCCTCCGCCGAGGTCACCGTCAGGGCGCCGCCATGGCGGATCACCGCCTGGCGGACCAGGGCGAGGCCCAGGCCCCGGCCGCCCGGTCCGGACGGCTTGGTGGTGAAGCCGCGCTGGAACACCGTCTCCGTCTGGTCCGGGTCCACGCCCGGGCCGGTGTCGGAGACGCGGAGGATCAGCTCGCCGTCGTCGTCGGTGAGCGCCGTGACCGTCACCCGGGGGCCGATGCCGCCCTGGGCCGCGTCGACCGCGTTGTCGATCAGGTTGCCGAGGATGGTGACCAGGTCGCGGGCCGGGAGGCTGTCCAGGAGGAGACCGTCGTCCAGGCGGCTGTCCTCGGACACCACCAGCTCCACGCCCCGCTCGTTGGCCTGGGCCGTCTTGCCCAGCAGCAGCGCCGCAAGCACCGGCTCGCTCACCGCCGCCACCACCTGGTCGGTGAGCGCCTGCGCCAGCTCCAGCTCGGCGGTCGCGAAGTCCACCGCCTCCTCGGCGCGGCCCAGCTCGATCAGCGAGACCACGGTGTGCAGCCGGTTCGCCGCCTCGTGCGCCTGCGAGCGCAGCGCCTGGGTGAAGCCCCGCTCGGAGTCCAGCTCACCCATCAGCGACTGGAGCTCGGTCACATCGCGCAGGGTGACCACCGTGCCGCGGCGCTCCCCGCCCGACACCGGGGAGGTGTTCACCACCAGCACCCGGTCCGCCGTCAGGTGCACCTCGTCCATCCGGGGCTCCGAGGCGAGCAGCGCACCCGTCAGCGGCGCCGGAAGCCCCAGCTCCGCGACCGACCTGCCCACCACGTCCTCCTCCGGCGACACCCCCAGCAGCTCCCGCCCGCCGTCGTTGATCAGCGCGACCCTGTACTGCCCGTCCAGCATCAGCAGCCCCTCGCGCACGGCGTGGAGCGCGGCCTGATGGTAGTCGTGCATACGGCTCAGCTCGGTCGCGTTCATGCCGTGGGTGTGCCGGCGCAGCCGGGCGTTGATGACGTACGTCCCGATCGCGCCGAGCCCCAGCGCGCCGGCCGCGACCGCGAGCAGCGCCGCCAGCTGGCCCTGGACCCGCTGGCTGATCTCCTCCACCCGGATGCCCGCGCTGACCAGCCCCACGATCCGCTCGCCGTCCCGGACCGGCGTGACCGCGCGGACGGACGGGCCGAGCGTGCCGGTGTAGGTCTCGGTGAAGGTGCGGCCCTGCAACGCCGGGGCCGTGTGGCCGATGAAGGCGCGCCCTATCTGGTCCGGGTCGGGGTGCGTCCAGCGGATGCCCCGCGGGTTCATGATCGTGACGAAGTCGACGTCCGTATGCCGGACGACCGCCACCGCGTACGGCTGGAGCTCGGCCGAGGGGTCGGAGGTGCGGATCGCCCGCCGCACGGAGGGCGAGTCGGCGACGGAGCGGGCCACCGCCGTGGCCTGCCGGCCGGCCGCCTCCTCGGCCTGGCTGCGGTCGCTGACGTACGTGAACAGCGCGTACCCCGCCACGAGGACCGCTATGAGCACGGCCTGCATGGCGAACAGCTGGCCCGCGAGACTCCGGGGCCGGGGGACGGGGATGCGCATGCCGTCAGTGTGCCTCGCACGGTGAGCGTGAACTAAATGAACGGAAGGGTGACCGCCCTCACAGGCCGGGAGATAGTCACGGCATTCCTCAATTCCCCCGGACGTGAGCCGCACGCCGGTGTTGCCGACGAAGACGTCAAGGAGGGCAGCCGTGGCCGCCAGCACCCCCGAAACGGCACCCGCAGTGAAGAAACGGGACCGCACCCACTATCTCTACATCGCGGTGATCATCGCGGTCGCCCTCGGTATCGCCGTCGGCCTGATCGCACCGGACTTCGCGGTCGAGCTGAAGCCGATCGGCACCGGGTTCGTGAACCTGATCAAGATGATGATCTCGCCGATCATCTTCTGCACCATCGTGCTGGGCATCGGCTCCGTACGGAAGGCCGCCAAGGTCGGCGCCGTCGGCGGTATCGCCATGGTCTACTTCCTGGTCATGTCGCTGGTCGCGCTGGGCATCGGCCTGGTTGTCGGCAACATCCTGGAGCCGGGCACCGGCCTCGCGATCACCGACGCGGTGAAGGAGACCGGGCACGCCCAGGTCGACGCTGAGGCCAAGGACACCACCGAGTTCCTGCTGGGCATCATCCCGACCACGATCGTGTCCGCGTTCACCCAGGGCGAGGTGCTGCAGACCCTGCTGATCGCGCTGCTCTGCGGCTTCGCGCTGCAGGCCATGGGCGGCGCCGGGCAGCCGATCCTGCGCGGGATCGAGCACATCCAGCGGCTGGTCTTCCGGGTCCTGGCCATGATCATGTGGGCCGCGCCGATCGGTGCGTTCGGTGCCATGGCCGCCGTCACCGGCTCCGCGGGCCTGGACGCGCTCAAGAGCCTCGCGGTGCTGATGCTGGGCTTCTACGTCACCTGTGTGCTGTTCATCTTCCTGGTGCTGGGCGCGCTGCTGCGTATCGTCGCCGGGCTCAACATCCTCACCCTGTTCAAGTACCTGGGCCGTGAGTTCCTGCTGATCCTGTCCACGTCCTCGTCCGAGTCCGCGCTGCCGCGGCTCATCGCGAAGATGGAGCACCTCGGCGTCAGCAAGCCGGTCGTCGGCATCACCGTCCCGACCGGCTACTCCTTCAACCTCGACGGCACCATGATCTACATGACCATGGCCTCGCTGTTCATCGCCGACGCCATGGGCACGCCGATGTCGGTCGGCGAGCAGATCCCGCTGCTGCTGTTCCTGCTGGTCGCCTCGAAGGGCGCGGCGGGTGTCACGGGCGCGGGTCTGGCGACGCTGGCCGGTGGGCTGCAGTCGCACAAGCCCGCCCTGGTGGACGGCATCGGCCTGATCGTCGGCATCGACCGCTTCATGAGCGAGGCCCGTGCCCTGACCAACTTCGCGGGCAACGCGGTCGCCACGGTGCTGGTCGGCACCTGGACCAAGGAGATCGACAAGGAGCGCGTCGACGAGGTGCTCGCCGGCCGCATCCCCTTCGACGAGAAGACCCTCCTGGACGACCACGGCTCCGTCCCGGACACCGACCGCGCCGAGCTGCCGGAGCCCGGCGGCGAGAAGGAGCTGGCGAAGGCCTGACAGCTCCTGCCCTCCCCCACCCCGGACACGGCCCGGGCCTGAACCCCGGGCCGTGTCCTGCGGGCCCCCGGCCGCCGAGCGGTCAGGTTCCTTCCCCCACGGACCTGGCCGCTCGGCCCTTTGCCGGATCGCTGTTGCCCTGACGTCGGCGTCAAGGCTTACGTTCGACGCATGCGAATCGGCGAGCTGGCCGCACGGGCCGGGACCACCACGCGGACGCTGCGGTACTACGAGGCACGCGGGCTGCTGCCCGCGCGGCGTGCGGGCAACGGTTATCGGACGTACGACGAGAGCGATCTGAAGCTGCTGCGGCAGATCCGCACGCTGCAGGACTTCGGGTTCGGCCTGGAGGAGACCCGGCCCTTCGTGGAGTGCCTGCGGGCCGGGCACCCCGAGGGCGACTCCTGCCCCGCCTCGCTCGCGGTCTACCGGCGCAAGCTGGACGAACTCGACGCGCTCATCGGCGAGTTGCAGACCGTGCGGGCGAAGGTGGGTCAGCAGCTGGCGCGGGCGGAGTCGGCCCGTGCGGAGCTGGCCGCCGACGCTGCGGTACCGGGCGGTCCGGAGCCGCTGTGCGAACTGGGAGGGAAGCACAGGTGAGCAGGGCGAGTGGAGTGGCCGAGGTGACCGACGCGGACTTCGCGACGGAGGTGATCGGGGCGTCGACGCCGGTGCTGGTGGAGTTCACCGCCGACTGGTGCCCGCCGTGCCGGCAGATGGCACCGGTACTGAGCGCGCTGGCCGCCGAGGAGGCGGGCCGGCTGAAGGTGGTCCAGCTGAACGTGGACGCCAACCCCGGCACCACCAACGCGTACAAGGTGCTGTCGATGCCGACGTTCATGGTGTTCCGCGACGGGGAACCGCTGCGGTCGATGGTGGGGGCCAGGCCCAAGCGGCGGCTGCTGGAGGAGCTGGCCGACGTGCTCTGAGCCCAGCAGCGCAAGGAAAACCCCCGGACAATTGCGTCCGGGGGTTTTCCTTGCGTATATTCATTGATTCGCGACTTCAATTCGGAGAGGTCGCGGATAAGTTCAGTGAGCACAGTATATCCGGGCGGGAGTGGAATTGTCAAACACCGAATTTCCGGACGATGAATTGCGGCACGAACAGGAATTCATCGACGGGCTGTACGCACGCGTGGACGCCCTGCGAGGTGACACCGAGGGGTCCCTCACCGACGCGCTCGCCCAGGGCAACACCCCCATGCAGGCCCGGCTGGAGCGCGACATCCTCGTCGCCGAGCGCTCCGGGCTGCTCGCCGCGCTCAACGCGGTGGACGGCTCCCTGTGCTTCGGCCGGATCGACCTGACCTCCGGCGACACCCACCACATCGGCCGCATCGGCCTGCGCGCCGACGACGCCGAGCGCACCCCGGTGCTGATCGACTGGCGCGCCGACGTCGCCCGCCCCTTCTACCTGGCCACCGGCCACACCCCGATGGGGCTCAGGCGCCGCCGGCACATCTCCACCGAGGGCCGCGAGGTCACCGCCCTGCACGACGAGATCCTTGACCTCGGCGACGAGACCCGCACCGGGCACGAGGACCCCAGCGGCGACGCCGTACTGCTCGCCGCGCTCAACTCCGCGCGCACCGGCCGCATGGGCGACATCGTGCGCACCATCCAGGCCGACCAGGACCGCATCATCCGCGCCCCGCACCGCGGCGTCCTGGTCGTCGAGGGCGGCCCCGGCACCGGCAAGACCGCCGTCGCCCTGCACCGCGCCGCCTACCTCCTCTACGAGCACCGCGAACTGCTGGCCCGCCGCGCCGTCCTCATCGTCGGCCCCAACCCGGCGTTCCTCGGCTACATCGGGGAGGTCCTGCCCAGCCTCGGCGAGACCGGGGTGCTCCTCGCGACGGTCGGCGAGCTGTTCCCCGGCGTGAAGGCGACGAAGACCGACACCCCCGAGGCGGCCGCCGTGAAAGGCCGCGCCGACATGGCCGACGTCCTCGCCGAGGTCGTCCGCAGTCGGCAGGCGCTGCCCGACCCGGTGATCACCATCGAGCACGAGCGCGACATCCTCATGCTCGACGACGGCCTGGTGAACGTCGCCCGCGAACGCACCCGTGCGACCAAGCTGCCGCACAACGCCGCACGCGAGCACTTCGAGGGGCACATCCTCAACACGCTCACGGATCTGTACGCCGAGCGCATCGGCACGGATCCGTTCGACGGCTCGAATCTGCTCGACCCGAGTGACATCACGCAGATCCGCGACGATCTCGCCGAGAACCCGGAAGTCTGGTCCGCCATCGACCAGTTGTGGCCGAGGGTCACTCCGCAGCAGCTCGTCGCGGACTTCCTGGCCGCGCCCGAGGACTTCCTGCCGGCCGAGGACGCCGACGCGATCCGCCGCCCGGTGACCCGGCACTGGACCGTCTCCGACGTGCCGCTGCTCGACGAGGCGGCGGAACTCCTCGGTGAGGACGACCGCATCGCGCGCGAGCGGGCCGAGCGGGAGCGGCTGCGGCAGATCGCGTACGCGCAGGGCGTGCTCGACGTGTCCTACGCGTCGCGGACGTACGAGTTCGAGGACAAGGAGGAGGACGACCCCGAGGCCTCCGAGGTGCTCTCCGCGCACGACATCATCGACGCGGAGCGCTTCGCGGAACGGCACGAGGAGGACGACCACCGCAGTGCGGCGGAGCGGGCCGCCGCCGACCGGACGTGGGCGTTCGGGCACATCATCGTCGACGAGGCGCAGGAGTTGTCGCCGATGGCGTGGCGGCTGCTGATGCGGCGCAGTCCGACGCGGTCGATGACGCTGGTCGGGGATCCGGCGCAGACGTCGGAGGCGGGGGGTGTGGGGTCCTGGGCGGAGATTCTCGAGCCGTATGTCGAGGACCGGTGGGAGCACACGCGTCTCGGCGTCAACTACCGGACGCCGTCCGAGGTCATGGACGTGGCTGCGGCTGTCGTCCGCGCCGAGAATGCTGGGTTCGAGCCGCCGAGTTCGGTGCGGAGCACTGGCGTGCGGCCTTGGGTGCGGGCGGTGGATGATCTGCCGGGGGCTGTGGCCGAGGCGGTGCGTGAGCTTACGCCGGAGGAGGGGCGGGTTGCTGTGATTGCGCCCCGTGAGCTGCATCGGGCGCTGGCTGCGAGGTTGGACGGCGTGACTGCGGGGGCTGAGCCGGACCTGACGCACACGGTAGTGCTGCTTGATGCGCGTCAGGCCAAGGGGCTTGAGTTCGACTCCGTGTTGGTGGTCGAGCCTGGAAGATACGGCACGAGTGATCTGTATGTGGCGCTGACCCGGGCTACGCAGCGGCTCGGGGTTGTGCATGCCGAGCCGCTGCCGAAGGGGCTGGTCGATGTGGTGTAGCGGTCTGCGGGTGCGTTGTGGCTGGTCGCGCAGTTCCCCGCGCCCCTCAAAAGCGTGTTGGTGCTAGGCCGGTCGTAGCCACACCGTCGACAGAGGCGGCAGGGTCAGGCGGATGCTGGCGGGGAAGCCGTGGCGGCCCTGGGGTTCCGGTTTGATCGGGTCCGGGGTTGTCACGTTGCTGCCGCCGTAGCGGGCGGTGTCGGTGTTGATCACCTCGTGCCAGGCCGGGATGTCGTCGGGGACGCCGATGCGGTAGTCGTGGCGGACGACCGGGGCGAAGTGGGACACCGCCAGCAGGGGGGTGCCGTCCGTGTCGTAGCGAAGGAAGGCGAGGACGTTGTCCTCGGCGGCGTCCCCGGTGACCCAGCGGAAGCCGGACGGTTCGGTGTCGCAGCTCCACAGGGCGGGAGTGTGGCCGTAGACGGTGTTGAGGTCGCGTACCAGGTCGCGTACGCCGCGGTGGTCGGCCTCGGCGCCGTAGTCCGGGTCGAGCAGCCACCAGTCGGGGCCGTGCGCCTCCGACCACTCGGAGCCCTGGGCGAACTCCTGTCCCATGAACAGGAGTTGCTTGCCGGGGTGGGCCCACATGAAGCCGAGGTAGGCGCGGAGGTTGGCGCGCTGCTGCCACCAGTCGCCGGGCATCTTCGACACCAGGGACCGCTTGCCGTGCACCACCTCGTCGTGGGAGATCGGCAGCACGTAGTTCTCGCTGTACGCGTACACCATCGAGAAGGTCATCTCGTGGTGGTGGTAGCTGCGGTGGATCGGGTCGTGGCTCATGTACTGCAGCGAGTCGTGCATCCAGCCCATGTTCCACTTCAGGCCGAAGCCGAGGCCGCCGAAGCCGCTCGGGCCCTTGTGATGGGTGGCCCGGGTGACGCCGTCCCAGGCGGTGGACTCCTCCGCGATCGTCACGACCCCGGGCACCCTGCGGTACACGGTCGCGTTCATCTCCTGCAGGAACGCCACCGCGTCCAGGTTCTCCCGGCCGCCGTGCTCGTTGGGCGTCCACTGGCCCGGCTCGCGCGAGTAGTCCAGGTAGAGCATCGAGGCGACCGCGTCCACGCGCAGGCCGTCGATGTGGAACTCCTCGCACCAGTACAGGGCGTTGGCGACCAGGAAGTTGCGCACCTCGCGGCGCCCGAAGTCGAACTCCAGGGTGCCCCAGTCGGGGTGGGCGGCCCGCAGCGGGTCCTCGTGCTCGTACAGCGGCCGGCCGTCGAATTCGGCCAGCGCCCACTCGTCGCGCGGGAAGTGCGCCGGCACCCAGTCCATCAGGACGCCGATCCCGGCCTGGTGCAGGGCGTCGACCAGATACCTGAAGTCGTCGGGGGTGCCGAGGCGGGCCGTGGGGGCGTAGAAGCCGGTGACCTGGTAGCCCCAGGAGCCGCCGAAGGGGTGCTCGGCGACCGGCATCAGCTCGACGTGGGTGAAGCCGAGGTCCTTGACATACGCGGGGAGCTGCTCGGCGAGTTGACGGTACGTCAGTCCCGGTCGCCAGGAGGCGAGATGGACCTCGTACACCGAGAACGGCGCCTTGTGCGCGGGCACCTCGGCGCGGCGTTCCAGCCACTCCGCGTCGCCCCACTCGTAGCGGGAGGAGGTGACGATCGAGGAGGTGGCCGGGGGGACCTCCGTGCGGCGGGCCAGCGGGTCGGCGCGCAGGGTCTTCGAACCGTCCGGGCGGGTGATCTCGAACTTGTACAGCTCGCCCTCGCCGATCCCCGGCACGAACAGCTCCCACACCCCGGAGGAGCCCAGCGAGCGCATGGGCCAGCCGGTGCCGTCCCAGAAGTTGAAGCTGCCGGCCACCCGCACGCCGAGCGCGTTCGGCGCCCACACGGAGAAACGGGTGCCCGTGACGCCCTGGTGGGTCATGGGGTGGGCGCCGAGCACCGTCCACAGCTGCTCGTGGCGGCCCTCGCCGATCAGGTGCAGGTCCAGTTCGCCGAGCGTCGGCAGGAAGCGGTACGCGTCCTCGATCTCCGCCTCCGCCCCCTCGTACGTCACCCGCAGCCGGTACGCCGGGACGTCGCTGAGCGGCAGCAGCCCCGAGAAGAAGCCGCTCCCGTCGTCGTGCAGCTCGACGCTGACGCCCCCGGAGAGCAGGGTCACGCCCAGCGCGTACGGCTTGAACACCCGGAACACCACCCCACCGGGCACCGGGTGCGCCCCGAGCACGGAGTGCGGCGCGTGATGCGTGCCGCTGAGCAGCCGCTCCCGGTCGACGGCGTCGACGGCCGGTGAGACGGCGAGTTCCATCTCGGGGGGTGCGGTCTGGGCGTGAGCGGGTTCGGCGGCCCGGGGGCCGTCCTGAAGCACCACGGGCTCCTCGACCGGCGTCGGCTGCGTCACGGGCTTCTTGGCGGCGGCCTTCTTCGCCGCGGTCGTCGCCGCCGTCTTCTTCGCCGTCGTCTTCTTCGCGGCGGTCTTCGTCGTGGCCGCCGCCTTGGCTGCCGGCTCCCCGGCGGGTTTCCGGGCCTTCGGTGCCGCCTCCGCCGGTGTCTTCTTCGCCGCCTTCTTCGCCGTCGCCTTCTTCGCGGTGGTCTTCTTGGCGGTCGCTGTCTTCGCCACCGCCTTCTTCGTCACCGCTTTCTTCGCCGTCGCCTTCTTGGCGGCAGCCTTCTTCGCCGCGGCCTTCTCGGGCGGCTCTGCCACCGCGGGCATCGGCTCGGCTGCCGCGGGCGTCTCGTGGGACTCGGGGCGGGGGATCACGGGCGAAGCCTCCTGGACGAGCGCGGGGGATCAGATCAGGTCGGACACGGTGAGCCGGCGTACCGCGGCCAGCGGGACCGGGAGCCACTCGGGGCGGTGCCGGGCCTCGTAGACGACCTCGTAGACAGCCTTGTCGGTCTCGTACGCGCGCAGCAGCACCGGGTCGGTACGGGGATCGCGCCCGGCGGCCTCGCCGTACCCGGAGCAGTACGCCGCCCGGCACCGCTCGGCCCACTCCGGCTGCGGCGGGTCCACCGAGCGTGCCGCGTAGTCGAAGGAGCGCAGCATGCCGGCCACGTCCCGCACCGCCGGCTGTGGCATGCGCCGTTCGTTCAGCGGGCGGGCCGGTTCGCCCTCGAAGTCGATCAGCGACCAGTCGCCGGCAGGGGAGCGCAGGCACTGCCCGAGGTGCAGATCGCCGTGCACCCGCTGCGCGGTCCAGGTGCGCCCCTCCGCGGCCAGCTCGTCCAGCGCCGTGAACGCCGAGCGAAGGCCCTCCGCGTACGGGCGCAGCGCCGGCACGGCGTGCACGGCCGCCTCCAGCCGCTCGGTCATGCCGTCGACCATCGAGCGCAGCTGGGTGTGGCCCAGGGTGACCGTGGGCAGCGCGCGGGCCAGCGCGGTGTGCACCTCGGCGGTGGCCCGCCCGAGCGCCCGCGCCTCGGCGACGAAGTCCTCGCCCTTGGCGAGCTCGCGCAGGGCCAGCTCCCAGCCGTCCGTGGCGCCCTGCACGAAGGGCTGGAGCACCCCCAGGACGTACGGCTCGGACGCCGGCACCGGTGAGCCGTCGGGGTCCGCGACCAGCCAGGCCGTCGGCGGGGGAACCCGGGCGCAGCCCTCGCGGGCCAGTGCGAGCGGCAGCTCCAGATCGGGGTTGACGCCGGGCACGATCCGGCGCAGCAGTTTCAGAATGAACGTATCGCCGTAGACGACGGACGAGTTGGACTGCTCGGCGGTCATCAGGCGCGGCACCAGGCCGCCCCGGATCTCCTGCCGTGGGTCCCGCTCGAAACGCAGCCCGCCGATCCGGGCCTGGGTGCGCAGCGCCTCCAGGAGCAGTTCGGCGGGCCGGGTGTCGTGCAGGGCCTCGTAGACCGTCCGTCCGGCCAGGGGCCCCTCACTCACATGACCGATCAGCGCGGGCGCGAGCCGGGGCGGCAGCGCCTCGCGCACGCCTATGAGCAGCTGGTAGCAGTCGCCGGGGTGCTCGGCGGCACCGTGGGCGGGCATCAGCGGCTGGTGGGCGCGCACCAGCAGGTGGTAGAGGCCCAGCTTGGCGGTGGGCGGCAGCAGCTCGGTGGCCTGGACCAGGGTGAACCCGGTGACCGGACGGCCCTTGCCCGCGAACCAGCGCTGCCTCGGCAGCCACTCCCTGAGCAGTGGATCCAGTGACGCAAGCAGGCCGGGCGGGGTCGTGACGGTGCGGGTGACGGCTTCCGACATGGCGTCGCGTCCTTTCCCCTGGTTCGGCGCGCTCCGAGGGCGCCGCCGGTGGGCGGGGTGTTACTGATGCGTGCCCCGGGCGGAGCGGAGGAAACGCCCCGCCCCGGGTTGCGGGCCTGTCTTTCGACAGGCCTTACGGGCCTTACGCGGCGTCCTTGCGGAGCCGGAACCAATAGAACCCGTGGCCGCCGAGGGTCAGCAGATACGGCAGTTCGCCGATGGCCGGGAAGCGGACACCGCCGAACAGCTCCACCGGGTGCCGGCCCTCGAACGCGCTCAGATCCAGCTCGGTGGGCTGCGCGAAACGGGAGAAGTTGTTGACGCAGAGCACCAGGTCGTCCTCGTACTCGCGCAGGAAGGCGAGCACGGCGGGGTTGGAGGAGGGCAGCTCGGTGTAGGTGCCGAGGCCGAAGGCCACGTTCTGCTTGCGGATCTCGATCATCCGGCGGGTCCAGTGCAGCAGCGACGAGGGCGAGGCCATGGACGCCTCGACGTTGGTGACCTGGTAGCCGTAGACCGGGTCCATGATCGTCGGCAGGAACAGCCGCCCCGGGTCGGACGAGGAGAACCCGGCGTTGCGGTCGGGTGTCCACTGCATGGGGGTGCGCACCGCGTCGCGGTCGCCGAGCCAGATGTTGTCGCCCATGCCGATCTCGTCGCCGTAGTACATGACGGGCGAGCCGGGCAGGGAGAGCAGCAGGGCGGTGAACAGCTCGATCTGGTTGCGGTCGTTGTCCAGGAGCGGGGCGAGGCGCCGGCGGATGCCGATGTTGGCGCGCATGCGGGGGTCTTTCGCGTACTCCGCCCACATGTAGTCGCGTTCCTCGTCGGTGACCATCTCCAGGGTCAGCTCGTCGTGGTTGCGCAGGAAGATGCCCCACTGGCAGCCCGAGGGGATCGCGGGTGTCTTCGCCAGGATCTCCGACACCGGGTAGCGCGACTCGCGGCGCACCGCCATGAAGATGCGCGGCATGACCGGGAAGTGGAACGCCATGTGGCACTCGTCGCCGCCCACCCGGTAGTCACCGAAGTAGTCGACGACGTCCTCGGGCCACTGGTTGGCCTCCGCCAGCAGCACGGTGTCCGGGTACTGCGTGTCGATCTCCTTGCGCACCCGCTTGAGGAAGGCGTGCGTCTCCGGGAGGTTCTCGCAGTTCGTCCCCTCCCTCTGGTACAGGTAAGGCACCGCGTCCAGGCGGAAGCCGTCGATGCCGAGGTCCAGCCAGAACTTCAGCGCGGAGATCATCTCCTCCTGCACGGCCGGGTTCTCGTAGTTGAGGTCCGGCTGGTGGGAGAAGAAGCGGTGCCAGTAGTACTGCTTGCGCACGGGGTCGTAGGTCCAGTTCGACACCTCGGTGTCGACGAAGATGATCCGCGCGTCCTGGTACTGCTTGTCGTCGTCGGCCCACACGTAGTAGTCGCCGTAGGGTCCTTCGGGGTCCTTGCGGGACTCCTGGAACCAGGGGTGCTGGTCGCTGGTGTGGTTCATGACGAAGTCGATGATCACGCGCATGCCGCGCTGGTGGGCGGCGTCGACGAACTCGACGAAGTCGGCGAGGTCACCGAACTCGGGCAGCACGGCGGTGTAGTCGGAGACGTCGTAGCCGCCGTCGCGCAGGGGGGACTTGAAGAACGGCGGGAGCCAGAGGCAGTCGACGCCGAGCCACTGCAGGTAGTCGAGCTTGGCGGTCAGCCCCTTCAGGTCGCCGATGCCGTCGCCGTTGCTGTCCTGGAAGGAGCGGACCAGCACCTCGTAGAAGACGGCGCGTTTGAACCACTCCGGGTCCCGGTCCTTGGCGGGGGTGTCCTCGAACGTGTCCGGGACGGGCTCGTTGACGATCATATTGTGGGTGACCCTCCGATCCGCGGGGAGCCGACGATGAGAACATGCGCTCCGCCCGGCGCGAGACGTACGTAGTTGGCCCTGCCCCAGTGGTAGGTCTCGCCGGTGAGCTCGTCACGCACCGGTGCCGTCTCGTGCCAGTCCAGGCCGAGTCGCGGCATGTCCAACGAGACCGTGGCCTCCTGGGTGTGGTGCGGGTCGAGGTTGGCGACCACCAGAACCGTGTTCGAACCCGCGCGCTTCGAGTACGCGATGACCTCGTCCTTGTCCGCGTGGTGGAAGTGCAGATCGCGCAGCTGCCGCAGGGCCGGATTCTCGCGGCGGATGGTGTTGAGCTTGGTGATCAGGGGGGTGAGGGTGCGGCCCTCGCGTTCGGCCGTCTCCCAGTCCCGGCGGCGCAGCTGGTATTTCTCCGAGTCGAGGTACTCCTCGCTGCCGTCGCGCAGCGGGGTGTTCTCGCACAGCTCGTAGCCGCTGTAGATGCCCCAGGTCGGGGAGAGCGTCGCGGCGAGTACCGCGCGGACCTCGAAGGCGGGCCGGCCGCCGTGCTGGAGGTAGGCGTGCAGGATGTCCGGGGTGTTGGCGAAGAAGTTCGGCCGCATGTAGGACGCGGCCTCGCCGGACAGCTCGGTGAGGTAGTCGGTGAGCTCCTGCTTGGTGTTGCGCCAGGTGAAGTAGGTGTAGGACTGCTGGAAGCCGATCTGGGCCAGGGTGTGCATCATCGCCGGGCGGGTGAACGCCTCCGCCAGGAAGATCACGTCCGGGTCGGTGCGGTTGATGTCCGCGATCACCCGCTCCCAGAACACGACCGGCTTGGTGTGCGGGTTGTCCACCCGGAAGATCCGTACCCCGACGCTCATCCAGTGCCGCAGCACCCGGCAGGTCTCGGCGATCAGGCCGTCCATGTCCGCGTCGAACGCGATGGGGTAGATGTCCTGGTACTTCTTCGGCGGGTTCTCCGCGTACGCGATGGACCCGTCGGGGCGGTGGTGGAACCACTCCGGATGCTTGTGCACCCACGGATGATCCGGGGAACACTGGAGCGCGAAGTCCAGCGCCACCTCAAGACCCAGCTCACCCGCGCGCTCGACGAACCAGGTGAAGTCCTCCAGCGTGCCCAGCCGGGGGTGCACGGCGTCGTGCCCGCCCTCGGGGGAGCCGATGGCCCAGGGCACGCCCACGTCGTCGGGTCCGGCGTTCAGGGTGTTGTTCGGGCCCTTGCGGAAGGTGGTGCCGATCGGGTGGATCGGCGGCAGGTAGACGACGTCGAAGCCCATCGCCGCGATCGCCGGGAGGCGGCGGGCCGCGGTGCGGAACGTGCCGTGCGGCTGCTCCGGGGTGCCTTCCGAGCGGGGGAAGAACTCGTACCAGGAGCCGAAGAGGGCCCGTTCCCGCTCGACGAGCAGGGGCAGCGGGTCGCTGCTGGTGACCAGTTCCCGCAGCGGGTGCCGGGCCAGCACCGCGTCCACCTCCGGCGTCAGCGCCGCCGCCAGGCGGGAGGCCGCCGGACGGTCCTCGTCGCGCAAGGCGTCCACCGCCCCGAGCAGGACGTTCCTGCCGTCCGAGCCGGGCACCCCGGTGGCCGCCCGCTCGTACAGCCGGGCGCCCTCCTCCAGGACCACCTCGGTGTCCATGCCGGCCGGAATCTTGATCTGCGCGTGGTGCCGCCAGGTGGTGACGGGATCGCCCCACGCCTCCACGGCATAGGTCCACAGACCAGGTTCACCGGCGGTGACCTGCGCGCCCCACCGGTCGGTGCCCGGCGCCAGCTCCCGCATCGGCGTGAACGGGCCGGGCCGGCCCTCGGGGTCCCTGAGGACGACATTGGCGGCCACGGCGTCGTGCCCCTCACGGAACACGGTGGCCGAGATCTCGAACGTCTCGCCGGGGACGGCCTTGGCGGGCCTGCGGCCCTGCCGGACCATCGGGCGGACGTCGAGAACGGGTATGCGCCCCACCGAGGTGGCGAGGGGAGCGGACGGGGGTTCCGGGGTGGGCGGGGGACCGGTGTCGACCGGGCGTACGGCAGCGGGGGCCGCGGTGCCGCGCCGGGAAGCGGCCCTGCGGCCGGACGGCGGGGGAGATGGCGAGTGGTGCTTGGCGGGCATGACCGCTCCTGTCCGCGTCAACGAGGGTGGGCGGATGACTGTGGGGAGGTGGGTCCTGCGGGGGTCTTGCTGTGGGGTGTACCCGCAGGAGCCTTCCCACCCTCATCGGGTAGGCAATCCGGCACTTTGTTAACTACTCACGCGTATGTCGACACACAAGACCGGCCCCGTCCGTGAAGGACGGAGCCGGTCCTCGATGGGCCCGCTCCCACGGCCGTCCGGTGCCTCGCGCGCACCGCCCCCGTGCGGGCCGCCCGGAGCCCCGCTACGAGCGCGGCACCTGGAGCAGCCGGTTCGGCGAGCCGAGCCCGCGGCCCGTCACCTTGCCGCTCACCGCGCCCTTGACCAGCGCGTTCGCCACCTGTGCCGGGGTCGCGCGCCGGTGGTCGGCGAGATACAGTGCCGCCGCGCCCGCCGCGTGCGGGGACGCCATCGACGTACCCGAGTAGGTGGCCCGGCCGGTGTTGCTCGCCGCGGAGGCCGAGGTGACGGACACGCCCGGGGCGAACAGATCGAGGGCCGATCCGAAGTTGGAAAAGGCCGGTTTCTTGTCCTGCCGGTCGCTGGCGCCGACGGTGATCGCCTGTTTCACGCTCGCGGGCGAGTACAGCGCGGCCGGCATGCCCTCGTTGCCCGCGGCGACCGTGTAGGTGACGCCGGACGCGATGGAGGTGCGCACGGCCGCGTTGAGCTGGGCGCTGTAGAAGCCGCCCAGGCTGAGATTGGCCACGGCAGGCTTCTTCGCGTTCCGGGTCACCCAGTCGATGCCCGCGATCACCTGGGCGGTGGTGCCGGAGCCGGCGTCGTCCAGGACGCGGACGGAGACGACCTTCGCCTTCTTGGCCACGCCGTAGGACTTCCCGGCGACGATCCCGGCGACATGGGTGCCGTGGCCGTTGCCGTCCTGGGCGGTGCGGTCGTTCTGCACGAAGTCCCAGCCGTGCGCCGCCCGGCCCGCGAAGTCCTGGTGGGAGGTGCGGATGCCGGTGTCGATCACATAGACCGTGACGCCGGCGCCCGCGGAGTCCGGCCAGGTGTAGCGCTTGTTCAGCGGCAGGCCGCGCTGGTCGATGCGGTCCAGACCCCAGTTCGGCGGATTGGTCTGGGTGTGGTCCAGCGTCACCCGGGTGTCCTGGACGACCGAGGCGACCCGGGGGTCGGCCGCGAGCCGTCTGGCCTCGGCGGCGTCGGCGCGGATCGCGTAGCCGTTCAGGACCGTGCCGTAGGTATGGCTGATTCTCGCCCCGTAGCGCTCGGCCAGATCCTGTGCGGCCGCCGAGCGTGCCCCCGTCCCCTCCTTCAGTGTCACCACATAGCTGCCGGTCACCGAGCCCGGTGCCCCGGCGCCGAGTATGCGCCCCTCCGGTGCGGCGTGCGCGGGCAGGGAGGCGGCTGCGACCGCCGCGGCGGACAAGACCGCCGTGATGCCCCCCACCCGGCGCAGACGCCCTGTTCGCGTCCGTGCCATGGTCCGAGTTCCCCTCCTCGACTCGGGCGTACGGGCCGCCCTGACGGAAACGCGCGGGCCCTGACGGAAACCCCGCGGGCCGGTACGCCGCGAACGCAGCCTCTCGCGCCGGGGCAAGCGCCACAAGGACGCCCATGAGGGCGGAATCGGCCATATCCGGATGTGCGGCACGTACGCCGTTCAGGGCGAATGGAGGCATGCGGGCCAAGCACCCGGCGAGGGCGGGACCTCCCCCGGTACCGTCGTCAGGGACGGCGCGGCACACACCGCGTCCATTCCAGCGAACGCGCCGAGGTGGAATGTGAAGGCGATCCGTCGATTCACCGTCCGACCCGTTCTCCCCGAACCCCTCCGGCCCCTGAGCGATCTGGCCCGCAATCTGCGCTGGTCCTGGCACGCCGGGACCCGGGAGCTCTTCGAGTCCGTCGACCCCGAACGCTGGGCGGCCTCCGGCCGCGACCCGGTACGGCTGCTGGGCAGCGTGCCACCCGTGCGGCTCGCCGAACTGGCCGGCGACCGCGCCTTCCTCGACCGGCTCGACGCGGTCGTGGCCGATCTCGACGCCTACATGACCGGCGACCGCTGGTACCAGACCCAGACGGCCGACCGGCTGCCCGCCGCCATCGCCTACTTCTCCCCGGAGTTCGGCATCACGGCCGCCCTGCCGCAGTACTCCGGCGGCCTCGGCATCCTCGCCGGCGACCACCTCAAGGCCGCCAGCGACCTCGGTGTGCCGCTCATCGGCGTCGGCCTGCTCTACCGGCACGGCTACTTCCGCCAGTCGCTGTCCCGGGACGGCTGGCAGCAGGAGCACTACCCGGTCCTCGACCCGCACGAGCTGCCCCTCGTCCAGCTCGAGGAACCCGACGGCACCCCCGCCCACGTCCCGCTCGTGCTGCCCGGCGGCCGGCTGCTGCACGCCCGGATCTGGCTCGCCCAGGTCGGCCGCATCCCGCTGCTCCTGCTGGACTCCGACGTCGAGGAGAACGACCTCGGCGAACGCCAGGTGACCGACCGGCTCTACGGCGGCGGCAGCGAGCACCGGCTGCTCCAGGAGATGCTGCTCGGCATAGGAGGCGTCCGGGCGGTGCGCACCTACTGCAGGCTCACCGGCCACCCCGAACCCGAGGTGTTCCACACCAACGAGGGCCACGCCGGCTTCCTCGGCCTGGAACGCATCGCCGAACTGCGCGCCAAGGGGCTGGACTTCGACTCCGCGCTGGAGGCGGTCCGGGCGGGCACCGTGTTCACCACCCACACCCCCGTCCCGGCCGGCATCGACCGCTTCGACCGCGAACTGGTCGCCCGGCACTTCGGCCCCGGCGCCGAACTGCCCCACATGGAGGTCGACCGCATCCTCCGGCTCGGCATGGAGACCTACCCCGGCGGCGAACCCAACCTGTTCAACATGGCCGTGATGGGCCTGCGCCTCGCCCAGCGCGCCAACGGCGTCTCCCTGCTGCACGGCCAGGTCAGCCGGGAGATGTTCGCCGGGCTCTGGCCGGGCTTCGACCCGGAGGAAGTGCCCATCACCTCCGTCACCAACGGGGTGCACGCCCCGACCTGGGTCGCCCCCGAGGTGTTCCGGCTCGGCGCCCGGCAGATCGGCGCCCAGCGCGCCGAGGAGGCGCTCAGCGTCGGCGACTCCGACCGCTGGGACTCGGTCGCGGACATCCCCGACCAGGACATCTGGGACCTGCGGCGCAATCTGCGCGAGCTGCTGGTGATGGAGGTGCGCGAACGGCTGCGGGCGTCCTGGCGGCAGCGCGGCGCCGGGACGGCCGAGCTCGGCTGGATCGACGGCGTCCTCGACCCGGACGTGCTGACCATCGGCTTCGCGCGGCGCGTCCCGTCGTACAAGCGGCTGACGCTGATGCTGCGCGACAAGGACCGGCTGATGGACCTGCTGCTGCACCCCGAGCGGCCGGTGCAGATCGTCGTCGCCGGCAAGGCGCACCCGGCGGACGACGGCGGCAAGCGGCTCATCCAGGAACTGGTCCGCTTCGCCGACGACCCGCGCGTGCGCCACCGCATCGTCTTCCTGCCCGACTACGGCATGGCGATGGCGCAGAAGCTGTACCCCGGCTGCGACATCTGGCTGAACAATCCCCTCCGGCCGCTGGAGGCGTGCGGCACCAGCGGGATGAAGGCGGCGCTCAACGGCTGCCTCAACCTCTCCGTGCTGGACGGCTGGTGGGACGAGTGGTTCCAGCCCGACTTCGGCTGGGCCATCCCCACGGCCGACGGCGCGGGCACCGACCCCGACCGGCGCGACGCCATAGAGTCCGCCGCGCTGTACGACCTGCTGGAGCAGCGGATCACGCCCCGCTTCTACGAGCGCGGAGAGAGCGGACTGCCCGACCGGTGGATCGAGATGGTGCGCCGGACCCTGAGCCTGCTCGGGCCCAAGGTGCTGGCCGGGCGCATGGTGCGCGAGTACGTGGAGCGCCTGTACGCGCCCGCCGCGTACGCCCATCGCGCCATGGACGCCGACTCCGCGCGGGAACTCGCCGAGTGGAAGGCCCGGGTGCGCTCCGCCTGGCACGGCGTGACCGTCGACCACGTGGAGACCTCGGCGGCACCGCCCACCGCGGAACTCGGCTCCACCCTCGCCCTGCGGGTCCGGGTGAACCTCGGCGCCCTCGGCCCGGACGACGTGGAGGTCCAGGCGGTCGCCGGCCGCGTGGACGAGGAGGACCGCATCACCGACGGCACCCCCGTCCCGCTGAAACCGGCCGGCGCCCCCGACCAGGAGGGCCGCTGGGTCTACGAGGGCCCCCTCGCCCTGGACCGCACGGGCCCCTTCGGCTACACGGTCCGCATCCTCCCCACGCACCGCCTCCTCGCCTCCGGCGCGGAACTGGGCCTGGTGGCGGTCCCGTCGGAGGATGTGACGGAGGGGGCGGGGCTACTGATGAGGTGAGGGAGAAGGGCCACTGACCAAGAAGCGCCAGGGCAACACCCTCAGGGGCGCGGGGAACTGCGCGACCAGCCACGAATTACCCGCACCCGGCAACGCTCAGTCCTCGGCTCCGGCAGTGGCCAGACGACGCAACATCTTGCCGCACCGGTGGGCGTACGCAGTCTGAAACGCACGCGTGGCCGGCCCGCCCGCACGGGTGTACCAGCGGGCAGGCCGGCTGAACGCCTCGACGGTCAGCCAGACCGTGCCATCACCCGTGCGGTCCACCACGAACGACTCCTCACCGCACTCCGGATGACCGGCCAGCGTCCCGTACGCCCACCCCGCCCTGCGACCCTCCTCCACCGTCCACACCACCCGGCACGGCGCCTTCACCACCCCGGCCAGGGTGATCGTGACATCGACACCGGGCGCCGCACGGTCCGCGGCGGCGTCGACGCCCACCCCCAGCTCACGGTGCAGGTCGAAGGTGAGCACCGCCTCGGCGGCCCGGCGGAACACCTCCTCGCCCTCGCCCAGCCGGGTGCGGACGTGCATCGGGTGGAAGCCCGGCGGGCAGAACCCCGCGTCCCGGGTGGCGCCGACGTGGTCGTAGGTGAAGTCCGCTGAAGACATACGACCCAAGCGTAGAGCGGCGCCCGTGCCTTCGGGGAAGGCAGGGCGCCGCGCACGCGACTCACGTCCGGTTTACGGGAAGGTGAGCTTCCAGCTGTTGATGTAGCCGGTGTCGCGGGCCGCGTTGTCCTGCACCCGCAGCTGCCAGGTGCCGTTGGCCGTCTCGGAGGAGGCGTTCACCGTGTACGTGGTGGTGAGGTTGTCCGCGCTGCCGCCGGTGCCGTAGCCCTTCAGCGTGTACGCCGTGCCGTCGGGGGCGACCAGCTGCACCCGGAGGTCACCGATGTAGGTGTGGACGATGTCCACGGCGACCTGGAGGTTGGACGGCGCGTTGCCCGTCCGGCCGGAGACGGTGACCGACGAGGTGACCGCCGCACCCTGGTCCGGGATCGCCACGTCGGCGGTGTTCTCGAAGGACGTACCGCCACCGCCGCCGCCACCGGAGCGGGTGCCCACGTTGACGCCCGCCCAGGCGTCCTGGACCGCCTTGTACTCGGCGCTGTCCGTGCCGTACAGCTCACCGGCCGCCGCGAGGGTGCCGGTGCGGGCGCCCGCGTAGTTGGTGGTCGAGGTGAACTTGGTGGTCAGCGCGCGGAACCAGATCTTCTCCGCCTTGGCGCGGCCGATGCCGGTGACCGGGAGGCCGTCCGAGGTGGGCGAGTCGTAGGTGACACCGTTGATGGTCTTGGTGCCGCTGCCCTCGCTCAGCAGGTAGAAGAAGTGGTTCGCGGGGCCCGACGAGTAGTGCACGTCGATGCTGCCGATGCCCGAGTACCAGGCGTCCTTGGACGCGCCGTCCTTGCTGGGCTTGTCCATGTAGCGCAACGGGGTGCCGTCGCCGTTGATGTCGATCTCCTCGCCGATGAGGTAGTCACCGACGTCGGAGGAGTTGTTCGCGTAGAACTCCACCGTAGAGCCGAAGATGTCGCTGGTCGCCTCGTTGAGGCCGCCGGACTCGCCGCTGTAGATCAGGCCCGCGGTGTTGGAGGTGAGACCGTGGGTCATCTCGTGCGCGGCGACGTCGATCGACGTGAGCGGGTTGGCGTTGCCCGAGCCGTCGCCGTAGGTCATGCAGAAGCAGCTGTCCGACCAGAAGGCGTTGACGTAGTTGTTGCCGTAGTGGACGCGCGAGTAGGCGCCCACGCCGTCGCCGCGGATACCGCTGCGGCCGTGCACGTTCTTGTAGTAGTCCCAGGTCAGGGCGGCCCCGTAGTGGGCGTCGGCGGCGGCCGACTCCAGGTTGGACGGGCTGCCGTTGCCCCAGACGTCGTCGGGGCCGGAGAACAGGGTGCCGGTGCCCGAGGTGCCGCGGTTGAGGTTGTAGGTCTTGTGGTTGCCGCGCGCCCCGTCGGTGAGGTTGTACGTCGAGCCCGACTGGGTGGTGGTCAGGTCGACGGTGCCGCTGTAGACGGTGTGGCCGGTGCCGTTGTGCACGGCCTGCCACTCGTACAGCTTCTCGCCGGTGGTGGCGTCGGTGACGACGTGCAGCTCCTGCGGGGTGCCGTCGTGCTGGAGCCCGCCGACGACCGTCTCGTACGCCACGACCGGCTTGCCGTCGGCCGCCCAGACCACCTTGCGCGGGGCGCGGTCGATGTCCGGGCTCTTGGCGTCGTCGGCCTTCGCGGCGGCCAGCGCCTGGCTCTCGGCCTTCGCGGCGGGCACCTTCGCGGTGGTGGTCGCGGGCGTCACCTCGGCCTTGGTGGCCTTGACGACCTTGTCCGCCTCGCCCGCCTGGTCGCCCTGGACGACCAGGTCGCCGCCGAGGACGGGCAGCCCGTCGTAGGTCCGCTCGTAGCGGACGTGCACGGTGCCGTCGCGGTCCTTGAGGACGTCACGGACGACGAGCTTCTCCTTGGCGCCGAGGCCGAGGTCCTTCGCGGTGTCCGCCTTGGTGGCGTTGGCCTCGCGGATCAGCTCGGCGCGCTGGGCGGGGGTGAGCCGGACCGACTCGGAGCCCGGCTTCGCGGCGCTCGCGGCCGCGGGAGTCCGCTCGGGGGCGGCGGTGGCGCTGCCGGACTGCACGGCCGTGGCGACCAGCGCGGCGACCCCGGCGAGGGCGACCGCGGCGGCGCGGCGGTGGGTGGTGTGGGGGGTGCGTCTGTGGGAGGAGCTGCTTCTCAACACTGACTCCTTCTGCACGACCGCGGATCACGCGGCCAGGGGAGACCGGCCGGCGAGTGGCCGTCCGGGCAGAACAAGGCGGTTCGTGGAACCACGTGCTGCTGTGCGGGAGCTCTGGCGCGGCGGCACAGCGGTGGACTGACGCTGTGGGGTTGCTGTGCAGCGGCCGTGGGAAGAGTGGCAGGTGATCGCGGTTTCTGTCAGGAGCGCGTCAGAAGTTTGGCCGGAAATCGTTCGTTGTCCGGGAGTTCTCGTTCGATATACGGACTGTTTCCGAGGTCGTCAGTGCGTGGCCGGGCGGTCCCCGTGCCAGGAGTGCCACAGCGCCGCGTACGCGCCGTCGGCCGCCACCAGCTCGTCGTGCGTGCCGAGTTCGGTGAGCCGGCCGTCCTCCACCACCGCCACGCGGTCCGCGTCGTGCGCGGTGTGCAGCCGGTGCGCGACGGCGATGACCGTGCGCCCTTCGAGCACGGCGGCCAGCGCGCGCTCGGTGTGGCGGGCGGTCGTCGGGTCGAGCAGGGCGGTCGCCTCGTCCAGGATCAGCGTGTGCGGGTCGGCCAGGACGACGCGGGCCAGGGCGAGTTGCTGTGCTTGCGAGCCGTCGGTGGTGTGGACCCCGTGACCCCCGTGGCCCCCGTGGCTTCCTTGGCCCATCTCGGTGTCGAGGCCGTCAGGGAGGTCGCGTACCCAGGTGTCGGCACCGACCGCTGTGAGTGCCGCCCACAACTCCTCGTCCGTGGCGGCGGGTTCGGCGATCCGGAGATTGTCGCGGACCGAGCCGAGGAACACATGGTGCTCCTGGGTGACCAGCACGACCTGGCGGCGCAGCCGCTCCGGGTCCAGGCCGACGACCGGCACGCCGCCCACGGTCACCGTGCCGGTGGTGGGCGCGTCCACGCCGGCCAGCAGACGACTGAGGGTCGTCTTGCCCGCGCCGGACGGTCCCACCACGGCCAGGCGCTCGCCCGGCCTCACGGTGAGATCGACGCCGCGCAGCACCTCGCCGCCGCCGTCGTAGGCATAGCGCACCCCGGTGACGTCGATACGGTCGCCGGCCGGATCCGGACAGTCGGCGGGCGCGGCCGCGCGCGGCGCCCGCGCCAGTCCCTCGACGCGGGCGAAGGAGGCGCCGCTGCTCTGCAGTTGCTCGATCCGCATCAGCACCTCGTCCAGCGGGCCGCTGAGCTGGAGCAGATACAGTGCGGCCGCCACGACCGCGCCCAGGCTCACGGCGCCCCGCTGGTGCAGCACCCCGCCGATGAGCAGGACACCGGCGACGGGGAGGTGGTACGAAACCTCGACCACCGGGAAGAACACCGTGCGCAGGAAGAGGGTGTGGAAGCGGGTGCGGCGTGCGGTCTCCAGCGCGTCCCGGCTGGCGCGGATGCGTTCTTCCTGCAGCCGGAACGCCTCCACCGTGCGGGCGCCCGCGGCCGTCGAGGCGACGACCTCGGCCACGTCGGAGGCGGCCGCGCCCTCGGCGAGGTAGCCGTCGCGGGCCCGGCGCAGATACCAGCGCAGGACCAGCCAGATCGGGGTCAGGCCGAGCACCCCGAGGGCGCCGAGGAGCGGGTCCATCAGGAACACCGCGGCCGTCACGAACACTGCCTGTACGCCGTTGACGAGCAGCGCCGGGCCGGCGTCACGGAGGGTGGTGCCGACCGCGGTGACGTCGGCGGTGCCGCGGGCGGTGAGGTCGCCGGTGCCGGCGCGTTCGACCACCGCCGAGGGCAGGGACAGGGTGCGGTCCACGAAGCGTTCCCGGACGCGGGCGAGGGTGCGTTCGCCGAAGCGGTGGCCGACGAAGCGAGCCCAGCGGGCTAGGAGGAGCTGGGCGACGGCGCACAGGAGGATGAGCGCCGCGAGTCGGTCCACGGCGGAGGGGCCTGCGCCCGCGCGGACCTCGTCGATGATGCGGCCAAGGAGCCAGGGTCCCGCGAGGCCGGCGAGGGCCGCGAGGGCGTTCAGGGCCAGGACGGTGGTGAAGGCGCGGGCGTCGGTGCGGATGAGGTGGGCGGCGGCGCGGCGCACCTCGGCGGGGCCGGCGACGGGGAGGTGCTGCTGGGTCATCGTGCTGCCTCCTCGGTGTCCCGGGACACCAGGGCCCTGTATCCGGGTTCGCTCTCCAGGAGTTCGTGGTGGGTGCCCGTTGCGGTGACCTTGCCGTCGACGAGGTAGTGCACGAGGTCGGCTCTCGCCAGGAGGAGGGGGGAGGTGGTGGTGACCACCGTGGTACGGCCCGTGCGGGCGGTGCGGAGGCGGTCGGCGACGGTGGATTCCGTGTGGGCGTCGAGGGCGGAGGTGGGGTCGGGGGTGAGGAGGATTTCGGGGTCGGTGAGGAGAGCTCGGGCGAGGCGGATGCGTTGGCGTTGGCCGCCGGAGAGGTTGCGGGCCTGGGCGTCGAGGGGGGAGTCGAGGCCGTGGGGGAGGGCCTGGACGATGTCTTCTGCTGCGGCTGTGTGGAGGGCTTGGGTGAGGTGCGCGTCTGCGTCTGCCGTGGCCTGGTGTGGGGCGGCTGCGGGTGCGTTGTGGCTGGTCGCGCCCCGCGGCGGAGCCGCAGATCGATACAGCCCCGCGCCCCTGGGGTGGGTTGTTGTGCCGCCGATTGCATCGCGGAGCTTGCCTGCGAAGAGGTGTGCCTCCGCGTCGGCCAGCAGGATGCGTTCTCTGACCTGGGCGAGAGGGATGTCGTCCAAGCGCCGGTCGCCCCAGGTGACGTCGGACGGTGTGTAGCGGGCCAGGCGGTCGATGATGTTCAAGGTGTCCTTGGGATGCGCGGACGTGAGGGCCGTCAGGCGGCCTGGCCGGATGCGGACGCCCGACTCGGGGTCGTACAGGGTTGAGGGCTCGGCGGGGGCGTCGGATGTGCCGGTGTGGGGCGGGGGTTGCAGGCGCAGGAGTGCCGTGACGCGCCTGGCCGCGACCACGCCCCGGCTCAGTTGGTAGCCGCACTCGATGAGGAACGCCACCGGCCAGACCAGGACGGCGACATAGCCGTAGACCGAGACCAGTTCGCCCACGGTGATCTCGCCCTGTGCGGCCAGGCGGGCGGCGCCCCAGGTGACGCCGGCGAGGAACAGGGCCGGGAGTCCGGCGCCCAGCGCCTGCATCCAGCTGGTGACCGCGCCCACCCGGTAGCCCTGTTCGCACAGCCGCTGCGAGTCGCGGCGGAACGCGTCGGACAGGGTCTTGCCGCCGAGGCCGCTCAGGACGCGCAGCCCGCCCGCCAGATCGCCGATCCGCGCGGTCAGCAGGCCCTGCCGTTCCCGGTACTCCGTCTCCCTGCCCTGCAGCCTGCCGGCCAGCGGGCCCACCACCAGCGCGATCACCGGGACGCCGAGCAGCACCACGGCGGCGAGGAGCGGGGACACCGACAGCAGCAGGCCCGCCACCACCGCGTAGGCCACGACCGCGCCCACACCCGGTCCCACGACGGTCAGCGACTGGCTGATCATCTGGACGTCGCCGACCCCGATGGTGACGACCTCACCGGCGCCCGCCTTGCGGGCCAGCGAGGCGCCCAGGCGGACTGTCTGGCCGACGACCACCTTCACCGTGCGGAAGTGGGCGTCCATACGCACCCGCGTCATCGTGCGGTGCCGCATGATGCTCAGCCACGCGTTGAACGCGCCCACCGCGAACAGCGCGCCGCTCCAGACGGCCAGCGCGCCCATGTCGCCCTGCTCCAGACCCTCGTCGACGGCACGCGACATCAGATACGGCGTCGCCGCCAGCAGCACCATGCACACCGTGCCGTACACCGCGCCGGCCGCGCACCGCCCCGGCTGCCGCCGGACCAGCCACCACAGATAGCGCCACCCGCTCCGGCAGTCGGGCGTGCCGGGATCCTCGTACGCGTCGATCACCGTTGTCCCCCGTTCACCCTGCGTCGGGTCGCTCGGGCTCGTCGAGTGCGCGGAGCGGGTAGGCATGGAAAGGACCCTGTCAGCAGGGTTCGGGTGGGGACAACTGAGTTAGTGGCGGGGCGAGGAGACCGCGCAGGGCGTGGAGATGGCGTGCGGAGAGGGGAGGCGTCAGAGACTGGTGAAAGCCCTTGAGCCGGCCGGCACGCACGGCGACCGTCCCCACCGCCGATCAGCGAGGGAGTGGAATTGTCCGACCGTCTGCACGTGCTCACCGCCATATATCAGTCGGACCGGGCCGACCGCTCGACCGCCCTGACGGTGAGTCTGGCCACGATCGCCGCCGCCGTCACCTACCTCATCGGTACCATCGCGTTCTATGACAAACTGGACGTGCTCGAGTGGAGCATCAGTCTGTTGCCATCACCTCTCTTCTGCGTAGCCGCTTTCCAGGCGCACCTTCTCAACCTCGCTGCCGTGCGAGCGCGTTCCATGCTCACTCTCGAACGCGTTCTCCTGGACGCCGTCGAGCCGGCCGGCCCCACGTCCGTGGACTGCGAGACCATCGGTGTCACGGCGAGCGAACGAGTGACGAACCTGCACACCGCCACGGCTCCGCAACGAGCCGCCATCCTCATCTCCTATGGGGGCGTCGCGCTGATCTACCTGGCCTACACGGCTCTGATGCTGGTCAAAGCGGCGCACCACATGAAGGCTTGGACGGCGGTGCCAGCCGTCGCTTACACCGCGGTGGTCGTCGTTCTTGTGCTGGTGTGGCGCGAGTGTGTCAGGAATCTCGACTTCCATCGCTCGACCGGACCCTGACGCATCGGGCAAAAACAGTGCCAGACAGACGAGTTGGGCCTCATCGGCCTATCCTGGCCGTGCCACGCCTGCGAACGGAGCACGGCCATGGGGGTCGACCGAGGGCTCGATGACGAGCCGCTCACGGACAGCGCCGGACGAGACGCATCGCCTCCCTACCCTCACTTGATCGTCTTTCTCCCCGGCTTCGGCGGCAGCGTCCTGGTCCATGGCGAGCGCAGGCTGTGGGGCCTCGGTCCCAGAGCACTGACGGCGGCCGCCATGGGCTCGCTGGCGGTCGGCGGAGCCGTGACGGCTGCCGCCGATCAGGGTGGAGTCAGAGCGGAAGGGGTACTCCACACGGCCGCCGTACTTCCCGGCGTCACGGCGATCGACCTGTACGGGGCCTTCGCACGCCGGCTCTGCTCACGCCTGGGGCTGCGGCCAGAGGAGAACTACCGCGAGTTCCCGTACGACTGGCGGCTGGACAACCGGATATCAGCACGCGCGCTCGAACGCCAGGCGACACAGTGGCTGGCCGAGTGGCGCGCCATGTCGAACAACCCGTCGGCCCAGCTCGTGCTCATCGGCCACTCGATGGGTGGCCTGGTGGCCCGGTACGCGGTCGAGGTACTGGGTTTGTGGCGGATCAGTCATGCCGTCATCACCCTGGGGACCCCACACCGGGGCGCGCCGAAGAGTGCGCTCACTCTCGCCGGCGGACTGCCCCGGCTCGGTCTGCTCGGCACCCGGCTCGTGGAGTCCCTTCGCTCCATGCAGTCCGTGTACCAGCTCTTGCCGCTCTACCCGTGCGTCCACCTCCCCGGATCACCGGCGCCGCAGCGGATCACGGAATGTGCCCCTGCCTTGGGACTTGATCCCGGCCGCGTCCGGGACGGCGCCGAGTTCCTTCGCGAGATCCACCGCGCTGCCTCCAGGAACGCCGGGGACCCGGACTACACGGAGCGGGGTGTGCTGCAGCACGCGGTCGTGGGGATCCACCAGCGCACGGCCGGACTGCTCGCTCCCGGTACCGACGGAGCCCGACTCGGCGTCACAGGAAAGCGGGCCCATCCCGCCAACCTGGGGGACGGCACCGTACCCGAACCGTCGGCCTATCCCATCGAGTGGGACCACCCCGGGCCCGTGGCCCACGTCGTGGCACGGCACAGCACCCTGCCCGCGTCCCGTGCGGTGATCAACGCGGTGGCCGGGTGGCTCCGTGCCGTGGCAGACCCCGCCAGGCTGAGCGGCTACCGTGCTCCCGGAGCCGGGCTCGCCCTGTGGTGCCCCGACGCGGTCATGGCGGACGTGCCTTTCGACGTGACGGTTGCCTCCATCGGATCCGCCGCCGTCCCGCCCTCGCTGTCCGTGTCGCACGCGGACGACGGACAGGCCGCCCTGGCGTCCGCTCCCATGACGGCGCTGGATGACGGACGCCACCGCCTCAGGATCGTGCTCACTCGACCCGGTTGTCATCGTGTCCAGGCAACCGCTCGAGACGGATCCGCTGAGCCGCTCTCGGACGTGATCCTCGTCGTCCCGGCCGACGGCGGCCGCTGACCCACGACAGCCCGGAGGCACGCCATGGCCCTGCGTCGACCGCGGTGGATGCGCGGAATCCTGTACGAGAGCGCGCTGCGGTCCGCGCAACTGTCCATCCTGAAAGGCGACTTCCAGGCTGCTCTCAAAGCGGCTCAGCTGGCCGTCCGATTCGCCTTGGCCCGCCGTGACGAGGACCCGGATGCCCTCATCGGAGCGCTGGCGTGCCTCAGCAGCGCGTACATGATCGCCGGGGATCTCACCAACGCCGTTCACTACGCCGAACGTGCCAAGGACATGGCTGACGACAGGCCCGAGACCCATGCCGGGGTGCGGGCCATGCTCTTCGCCCAGCACGGAGCCCTGTATTCCCTCCAGGGCAGGCCGCAGGATGCGCTGGCCGCCCTGGAGGACGCCGCACGGGCGGTCGCGTCCGCCACCGATCCGCAACGACCGACCTTCGCCACCGTGCTCGTGACGGGAGCTCTGGCGGGGGCATACGCCGAAGTCGGTGACTTCCGGCGGGCCCTGCACCACTACCTGGCCGCTCTCGCCGCGGTGGACGAACTGCCGGACGCGGAGCGGGTACTCGAACCTCAGCTCCTCGCCGACCTGGCACTGCTGTTCCGTGACATGGGGGACTGGAGCGCGGCGGCCTCCGGAGCGGAAGCCGCGCTGGAATCGGCTGCCCGAATGCCCTCGGTGAGCGGGCCGGCCCTGGTACGTCTCCAGCACATCGGCGCCGTCACCCAGCGGAGCATCGGAGATCTGGACAGCGCGATGCGTCTCCTCGAGGAGGCGAGCCGGTTCTGGGAGCCGCGGGTTCCCGTGTCACACCCGGAGCGAGTGGCCAACGTTCTCGCCCGTGCCGCGGTCGCTGCGGACGGCGGGGACGAGGAGACAGCGTGCAGGCTGCTGGAACCCCTCTGCGCTGATCCGGACGTCCCCGAGGCGGCCGCCCTGGTGGCCGGCTACGGCGTGGCTCTGCTGGAGTACCGCTCAGGCCTTGTCGAACGGGCACTGCGTCGCACCGTGGAACTCGAACGCCGAGCGCCGGACGTCCTCGGCGACATGCATGTGCAGACCGCGGCGCTCCGCGTACTCAGCGCCTTGCTCAAGGCACGTTCCGGCCGTCTCCCAGAGGCGCTCGCGTCGGTGCGGGAGGCATCCGCCACGGACTCGAGGGTCCAATGGGCAGCGTTCGGCGCCGGCTCGGAACGGGTGCGGGCCGCGACCGTGGACCGGCTGACCAGTCACCTGTGTGCCGAGTTGACCGTGGCCGGCGCGGCGCACACGGCCGGCCTCGCCGACGCGTCCGAGGTCGCGTGCCTGTGCGTGCTCCGCCGTAAGGGGGCTGAGCTGGAGGCGCTGCGGGGAATCAGCGCTCTCACCCGGTCCCGGCACAGCGGCGATCCTGAGGCGCTCACCGAACTGCGCGCCATCAGCCGGCGTCTCACCGAGGCGGTCCTGGACCATGGGGAGGCGCTGTCCGAGGAGGATGTCGCCGAGCTGGAAGGACGCCGCCAGTTCCTGGAGTTCCAGGCATCGGCTGCCGCACCCGAAGCCGAGCTACGGGAACAGGTGGCACGGGCAACTCCGGCCGCCGTGATCGACACGCTGCCTCATTGCGCCGCGGTTGTGGAGTTCGTGCGCTGGTACCCGTTCGACATCGCCGAGGGCGTGCCGGATCATTCCGCCCGCTACGTCGCCTTCGTGATGTCGCACGAGGGGATCGAGATGTTCGACCTCGGAGCGGCCGGTGAGGTCGAAGGCGCCGTGGCCCGGTACCGTGCAGCCGTCGCGAGAGCACTGAGCCAGGATCCGCCCGGTGCCACCGATTTGGCACCGCAGATGGATCTGGCCCGACTTCTCGCTCCACCGCTGACCCATGCGATACGGCGGGCGAGGGCCGACCGCATCGTCATCGCCCCCGACCACGCCCTTTCCCTGGTGCCCTGGCTCGCCCTTCCCCTGCAGGACGGTCGCAGGCTCGGAGACGTGGTACGGGTGGACTGCGTCACCGCGGCCCGCGACCTGCTCCGCGGGCCCGCATCATCCCCGTCGTCTCGGCGCCGGGCCTTCGACTCCTCCTTGGTCATGGCCGCACCGGAGTACGGGCCGGAGGAGGGCGCGGCTGTCACCCAGGACCTCTCCGCGTTCCGCGGATACGGTTCTCGACGGCTCATCGGCCCTTTTCCGCCGCTGCCCGGAACCATGGCAGAGGGCCTGGCCGTTGGCGAGCTGCTGGGAGTGGCACCGCTGACCGGCACCCGGGCGACTCGTTCGGCGCTGCTGGACTCGACCGGCCCCCGGGTGATCCACCTTGCCACCCACGGGTTCTTCCTGGGAACCGACGGGCCCGCCGGTCTCTCACCGGAGACGTGGACAGGGCTCGCCTCCGCCCCTCAGGCCGAGACCCTTCACCACCGGCAGATCGACTGGGTGGCCGGACCCAGGCCGCTGCTCCGC
The DNA here is from genome assembly GCF_025290915.1 of Streptomyces sp. 15-116A. Taxonomy (GTDB): domain Bacteria; phylum Actinomycetota; class Actinomycetes; order Streptomycetales; family Streptomycetaceae; genus Streptomyces. The sequence continues at coordinate 62,611 of NZ_JAOCQE010000007.1, forward strand.
TGCGGTCTCGCGCTGAGCGGAGCCAACAGGAGGCCTGTCGGGGAAAGCGGCGGTCTGGAGGCGGGGGTGGTGACGGCGGAGGACGTCGTGCACATGGACTTGGAGGGCACACAGCTCGTGGTGCTGTCCGCGTGCGACACCGGACTCGGCACGCTCCGACCCGGGGAGGGAGTCCTCGGGCTGACCCGCGCGTTCCTGGTGGCAGGTGCCGAGGCCGTGGTCACCAGCCTCTGGAAGGTCCACGACGGTATCACCGTCGGATTCATGAAGGCGTTCTACGACGAACTCACCAGGTCTGATCCCGCCACGGCGCTGCGACACGCGCAGAGGACGGTCCGGACGTCCTTCCCGGACCCGGCCTGCTGGGCGGGCTTCGTGCTGTTCCTGGGCCGCAGCCCGGACGACATGCAGAGGAGCTGAGGCGGGTCGAGGAGCGGGACACCGCTGATCGGCACAACGCGTTGGCGGCTGATCCTGAGCGGAGACCGACACCGAGAAGCCAGGGGCGATCGCCGCGCGTCGGCGTCAGGCCAGGCTGTCGCGCCACGCCCGGTGCAGGTCCGCGAACCTGCCTGTACCGGCGATGAGTTCGGCCGGGGTGCCGTCCTCGACGATCCGGCCCCGCTCCATCACCAGTACCCGGTCCGCGATCTCCACAGTCGACAGCCGGTGCGCGATCACCACCGCCGTACGTCCCCTCAGCACCGTCGCCATCGCCCGCTGCACCGCCCGCTCGCCGGGGATGTCCAGCGAGCTGGTCGCCTCGTCGAGGATCAGGACCGCCGGGTCGGCGAGCAACGCCCGTGCGAACGCGACCAGTTGGCGCTGCCCGGCCGAGATACGGCCACCCCGTTTGCGTACGTCCGTGTCGTAGCCGTCGGGCAGCGCGGCGATGAAGTCGTGCGCGCCGATCTCCTTCGCCGCCTGCTCGATCTCCGCACGGGTGGCGTCGGGCCGGCCCAGGGCGATGTTCTCCGCGACCGTGCCGGAGAACAGGAACGCCTCCTGCGTCACCATCACCACCCCGCGCCGCAGTTCGGGCGCGGCCAGCTCGCGCAGGTCGACGCCGTCCAGCAGCACCCGCCCGTCGGTCGGGTCGTAGAACCGGGCGACCAGCTTGGCCAGCGTCGACTTGCCCGCGCCGGTCGAGCCCACGACGGCCACGGTCTGCCCGGCCGGGAGCGTGAGGTCGAAACGGGGCAGCACCTCACCGCCGGTGCGGTACGCGAACCGGACCGCGTCGAAGACCACCTCGCGGCCGGGGTGCTCGGACCGCCGGCCGGGCAGCTCCCGCGGCGCCGACGGCTCGGGCACGGACGGCGTCTGCGCCAGCAGACCGGCGATCTTCTCCAGTGAGGCCGCCGCCGACTGGTACGAGTTGAGGAACATCCCCAGCCGGTCGATCGGGTCGTACAGCCGCCGCAGATACAGCACCGCCGCCGCCAGCACACCCAGCGCCAGCGACGCGTCCGCGACCCGGTACGCGCCCCACAGCACCACCAGCGCCACCGTCGTGTTCGCGATCACCCGCGAGCCGACGACATAGCGGGCCATCTCCAGCAGCGCATCGCCGTTGGTCCGCTCGTGCCGCCGGTTCAGCACCCGGAAGTCGGCGTCGTTCGCGGCCTCCCGGCGGAAGGCGCGCACCGGCCGGATGCCGTTCATCGTCTCCACGAACTTCACGATCACCGCGGCGATCGCCGTCGACCGCTTCCGGTACACCCGCCCCGCCCTCCGCTGGTACGACCGCACCATCGCGTACAGCGGCACGAACGACGCCACCGCGACCGCGCCGAGGCCGAGGTCCAGCCACAGCAGCAGCACCGAGATGTAGACCGCCGACAGCACCACCGTCACCAGCTCCTGCAGCCCCTCCTCCAGCAGCTCGCGCAGCGCCTCGACATCGGTGGTGGAGCGGGAGATGAGCCGGCCCGAGGTGTAGCGCTCGTGGAAGTCGATGCTGAGCGCCTGGGCGTGGCGGAAGATACGGCCGCGCAGATCCAGCAGCACGTCCTGGCTGACCCGCGCGGAGGCGGTGATGAACGCGTACTGCAGCACCCCGGCCGCCGCCGCGCACAGCAGATAGCCCACCGCGACCGCGATCAGCGGCCCGTGGTCGTCGGCCCGGAACGCCGGCACGGCACGGTCGATGGCGTACGCCACCAGCAGCGGGCCCGCCTGCACCGCCGCCTGCTGCAGCAGCAACAGCAGCGTGGTGACGGCGACGCGGGCGCGCATAGGCGCGAGCAGCGACCGCAGCAGGGCGCCGGTGGCACCCGGGGGAGTGGGCAGAACGTCTCGGTCGAACGGGTCGCCGGTCCGTTCCGGCCGGTCGTCGTCCTCCTGCTCCCGGGCGGGCGCGGTGGTGGCCGCCGTCATCGCTGGACCTCCTGTTCCTCCGCCGGCTCCGCGGCCATGAGGTGGGCGTACTCCGGGCTGTTGTGCAGCAGTTCGTGATGGGTGCCGACGGCCGTGATCCGGCCACCGGAGAGCAGGGCGACGCGGTCGGCCAGCAGAACGGTCGACGGGCGGTGGGCGACGATCAGCGCCGTGGTGTCGGCGAGGACGCGGCGCAGGGCCGCCTCCACCGCGGCCTCGGTGTGCACGTCGAGCGCGGACAGCGGGTCGTCCAGCACGAGGAAGTCGGGCCGGCCGACCACCGCGCGGGCCAGCGCGAGGCGCTGCCGCTGGCCGCCGGAGAGGCTGAGCCCCTGCTCGCCGACCTGCGTGTGCACGCCGTCGGGCAACGCGTGCACGAAGTCGGCCTGCGCGACGCCGAGTGCCCGCTCCAGCTCGTCCTCGCCGGCGCCCATCAGGACGTTCTCGGAGACCGTGGCGGAGAAGAGGGTGGGCTCCTCGAAGGCCACGGCGACGCGAGAGCGGAGCTCTTCGCGTGACATGGCGGTGATGTCCTCGCCGTCGAGGGTGATCCTGCCGGAGGTCACCTCGTGCAGGCGGGGGACGAGGGCGGTGAGGGTGGTCTTGCCGCTGCCGGTGGCGCCGACGAGCGCGAGGGACTCGCCGGGGCGGATGTGCAGGTCTATGCGATCGAGGACGGGCCGGGAGCCGGACGGTGCGTCGGGGTAGCGGAAGGTGACGTTCTCGAAGCGTAGGCCTGCGTTGTTGTGGGCCGGGGGCGGGGTGCGCTGCTCGGCGCTGCGAGGTGCCGCTGCGCCCACCCTCCCCCACTCTCGGCTTCGCTCGAGCGGGGGGACCCCCATCGCCCCAGCGGCACGACTGCCCGCAGCTACGGCGACGGTGGACTCGGGGGCCTCGTCCATCACCTCGAAGTACCGTTCCGTGGCCGTCGCCGCCTCCTGGCTCATCGCCAGCAGGAAGCCGATCGAGTCCACGGGCCACCGCAGCGCCAGCGCCGTCGACAGGAACGCCACCAGCGTCCCCGCGGACAACTTCCCGTCCGCGACCTGCACACACCCCAGCACCAGCGCCGCCCCGATCGCGACCTCCGGCAGGGTCACGATGACGCCCAGGATCGTCGCCAGCAGCCGGGCCTTGTGCAGCTCCGTCCCCCGCAGCTTGCCCGACAGCTCCCGGAACGCCCGCGCCTGGCTGCGATGCCGCCCGAACCCCTTGATGATGCGGATGCCGAGGACGCTCTCCTCGACCACCGTCGTCAGATCACCGACCTGGTCCTGTGCCGCCCGCGCCGCCTTCGAGTACCGCTTCTCGAAGATCACACACGTGACCAGCACCGGCACGGCGGGCACCAGGATCACCAGGCCCAGCGTCCAGTCCTGGGCCAGCATGATGATCACGCCGACGATGATCGTCACGCTGTTGACCAGCAGAAACGTCAGCGGAAAGGCGAGGAACATGCGCAGCAGCATCAGATCGGTCGTGCCCCGGGACAGCAACTGCCCCGAGGGCCACCGGTCGTGGAAGGCGACCGGCAGCCGCTGCAGGTGCCGGTACAGATCCGCCCGCATCTCCGCCTCGACACGCGACAGCGGACGCGCCACCAGCCACCGCCGGAACCCGAACAGCAGCGCCTCCGCGAGCCCGAGCAGCAGCAGATACAGCGCCCCGAGCCACACCCCCGCCGGATCCCGGTCGGCGATCGGCCCGTCCACCATCCACTTCAGGACGAGCGGGATCACAAGACCGATGCAGGAGGCGAGGATCGCGACGAACGCCGCCGTGAACAGCCGCACCCGCACGGGCCGCACATACGGCCACAGCCGCAACAGGGTGCGCACGGTCGACCGGTTCTGCTCTGCTGCTGGGGGAGACAGTGTCGTGGCCATCAGCAGCGAGCCTACGGTTTGCCACTGACACTGCCCACCGGGTTTTCCGCGCGCGAGGGGGTCGTACCGTCGCATCAACCGATCGGCTGATGCGCCCTCGAGCGCGACGGCCGATGTGCCGGACCCGCCCCGCGACGACGCTGGTGCCATGCCCGTCATCGAAGTCACCGACCTGCGCAAGTCCTACGGCGGCCGGCCCGCCGTCGACGGTGTGTCCTTCGCCGTCGAGGAGGGCGAGATCTTCGGCATCCTCGGCCCGAACGGCGCCGGCAAGACCACCACCGTCGAATGCGTCGAGGGCCTGCGCGTGCCCGACACGGGCCGCGTCCGCGTCACCGGCCTCGACCCCGTCGCCGACCACAAGGAGGTCACCCGCGTCCTCGGCGCCCAGCTGCAGAAGAGCGACCTCCAGCCCAAGCTGACCGTCCGTGAGGCCCTGGAGCTCTACGCCTCGTTCTATCCGCGCCCCGCCGACTGGGGGACGCTCGCCGAACGGCTCGGCCTCGTCCCGGCGCTGAACTCCCGGTTCGCGAAGCTCTCCGGCGGCCAGAAGCAGCGCCTGTCCATCGCGCTCGCCCTGATCGGCGACCCGCGGATCGTGGTGCTGGACGAGCTGACCACCGGCCTCGACCCGCGCGCCCGGCGAGACACCTGGCAGCTCATCGAGGACGTCCGGGCGGGCGGGGTCACCGTCCTGCTGGTCACCCACTTCATGGAGGAGGCCCAGCGCCTCTGCGACCGCATCGCGGTGATCGACAAGGGGCGCCTCGCGGCGCTGGACACCCCCGCCGGGCTGATCCGCCGCTCGGCGGGCGCCACCGTCATCAGCTTCACGCCGTCCGCCCCGCTGGACGACGACGACCTCAACGCGCTGCCGGGGCTCGCCTCCGTCCGGCACAAGGACGGCCGCGTCACCCTGTCCGGCACCGACGAGACGGTCAACGCCGTCATCACCCTCCTCGCCCGCACCCGCGTCACCGCCCACCAGCTGCGCGTCACCGACGCCACGCTGGACGACGCCTTCCTGGACCTCACGGAGGCCACGGCATGAGCACCGACGTCCTCGACACCGCCGTACTGAAGACGGAGATCCGCCTCTTCCGGCGCGAACCGGGCGGCATCTTCTGGATCCTGCTCTTCCCCACCCTGCTCCTGGTCATCCTGGGCTCGATCCCGTCCTTCCGCGAGGCCGACCCGAACCTCGGCGGTCTGCGGCCGGTGGACGCCTATGTGCCGGTCGCCGTCCTGCTCGGGCTGATCGTCGGCGGCCTCCAGGGCATGCCGCCGACGCTCACCGGCTACCGGGAGAACGGCATCCTGCGCCGGATGTCCACCACGCCGGTCCGTCCCGCGGCCCTGCTGACCGCGCAGATGCTGGTGTTCGGCGGGGCCGCGCTGCTCTCCGCGCTGGTCACCCTCGCGGTCGGCCGGCTCGCCTTCGACGTGGGCCTGCCCGGGCAGCCGCTCGGCTACCTCCTGGCGCTGCTGCTCGCCCTGCTCGCCGCCCTCGCGCTGGGGTCCCTGCTCGCCGCCCTGTCCCGCACGACCAAGATCGCCACCGCCGTCGGTTCGACCGCGCTCTTCCCCGCGATGTTCTGCGCGGGCGTGTGGCTCCCGGTGGAGGCCATGCCGGACGTGCTGGCCGACATCGTGGGCTGGACGCCGTTCGGCGCCGCCGCGCAGGCCCTGAACGACGCCGCGGCGGGTGGCTGGCCGGGCTGGGGCCACCTCGGTGTCCTGGCGGCCTGGACGGTGCTGCTCACGACCGCGGCGGCGCGCTGGTTCCGCTGGGAGTGAGCGCGGCCGTGAACCACACTGGTGCCATGGCGGATGTGGCGGGAGTGGAGCAGCGCTGGGCGGCCGTTCGCCGGTGGGGGCCGTACGCGATGCTGGGCGTCGGGACCGTGCTCGCCGCCGCGACCATGGACATCATCGGCATGAGCACGGCCGAGCGCTACGCCACCGCCGTACTCGTCCCGGCCGTCCTGCTGTGGGAGTTGTGGTGGGGCCGGCGGCCCGAGCGCAACCGGGCGGTCCCCTCACCGGTGTCCGCCTGCTACTACCTGGTGCGCGCGGCCGCCGCGTTCGCCCTGAGCTGGCTGAACCCGTTCTTCGCGTTCCTCGCCGCCGTCGGCTACTTCGACGCCGACCGCCTGCTGCCGCCCCGGCTGCTGAAAGCCGGCCTGCTCCTCAGCGCCGTGACGATCGCCGGCTCCCAGTCGGGCGGGCTGCCCCCGAGCGGGCCGCTCGGCTGGGGGGTGTTCGGGGCGCTGCTCGGCGTCCACCTCGGTCTGATCACCGTGTTCGGCCACCTCACCGCCCGCGAGAACCAGCGCACCCTCACCCAGACCGCCACCATCGCCGAACTGGAGCGCACCAACACGGCGTTGCAGCAGGCCCTCGACGAGAACGCCGCCCTGCACGCCCAACTCCTGGTCCAGGCACGGGAGGCCGGGGTCGCCGACGAACGCCGCCGCCTGGCCGCCGAGATCCATGACACCCTCGCCCAGGGCCTCACCGGCATCATCGCCCAGCTCCAGGTCGTGGCGAACACCCCGGACCCGGCCCTGGCACGCCAGCACGTGGAGCGGGCGACCGCCCTGGCCAGGCACAGCCTCGGTGAGGCCCGCCGCTCCGTGCACAACCTCGCGCCGGTCGCCCTGGCCGACGAGGCGCTGCCCCAGGCCCTGGAGAAGACGGTCACGGAATGGGCCGAACGAACCGGCGTGCACGCCCAGTTCACCGTCACCGGCACGGTCGAGCCCCTGCACGACGAGGTGGCGGCCACCCTCCTGCGCATCGTCCAGGAGGCCCTGTCCAACACCGCCCGGCACGCCGGAGCCGCCCGGACCGGCGTCACCCTGTCCTACATGGGCGACGAGGTCACCCTCGACATCCGCGACGACGGCCGGGGCTTCGACCCCCTCGCCGCACGGATCCGCACCGGCAGCGGCGGCTTCGGCCTCGACGGCATGCGCGCCCGCGCCGAGCGCATCGCCGGCTCGCTCACCGTCGAGTCCGAACCCGGTCAGGGCACCGCCGTGTCGGCTCGCGTACCGTTGGTCCGCCATGACCGATGACGCCGTGACCGATGACGCCGTGATCTCCCTCCTCATCGTCGACGACCATCCCGTCGTACGCGACGGCCTGCGCGGCATGTTCGCCTCCGCGCCCGGTTTCCGCGTCCTCGGCGAGGCAGCGAACGGCGTCGAGGCGCTGGAGCGGGCCGCCGCGCTCGACCCCGACGTGATCCTCATGGACCTGCGGATGCCGGGCGGCTCCGGCGTGGACGCCATCCGCGAACTGGCCCGGCGCGGCGCCCGCGCCAAGGTCCTCGTCCTCACCACGTACGACACCGACTCCGACACCCTGCCCGCGATCGAGGCGGGCGCGACCGGCTACCTCCTGAAGGACGCGCCCCGCGACGAGCTGTTCACCGCGGTCCGCGCCGCCGCCCAGGGCCGCACCGTCCTGTCCCCGGCCGTCGCCACCCGTCTGGTCACCGCCGTGCGCACGCCCCGGACGCCGGGCGGCGAGCCCCTCTCCGCCCGCGAGCGCGAGGTGCTCGCGCTGGTCGCCCGCGGCACCTCCAACAAGGAGATCGCCCGCGAACTGTTCATCAGCGAGGCGACCGTGAAGACCCACCTCACCCACCTGTACGCCAAGCTGGGCGTCAACGACCGCGCGGCGGCGGTGGCGGCGGCGTACGACCGGGGCATCCTCGGCTGAAACCCGGCCGGATCAGGACGCCGGGTCACACCGGCACCGCCGAGACACCGGAACCGGCGAGTCAGCCGACGACCTTCAGCAGCAGCACCGTCCGCCCCGGCACCGTGATCTCCGCCCCCGCCCGGTGCTCCACGCCCGGCGCCTCCGTCTGGTCCTCGCGGCCCGTGTCCACGACCACCTCGTAGCGCTCCGCCCACGGCGGCCCCGGCAGCTTGAACGTCACCGGGCCCTCCCCGGCGTGCAGGACGGCGAGGAAGCTGTCGTCGAGGATCTGGGCCCCGTGTTCGTCGCGTCCGGGGATGTCCCGCCCGGAGAGGTACATGCCCAGGGTGGCGGCGGGCGCGTACCAGTCGCCCTCGGTCATCTCCGTGCCCCGCGCGGTGAACCAGGCCAGATCCCGCAGCCCGTCCGCGGAGTGCGCCCGCCCGGAGAAGAAGGCGCGGCGGCGCAGCACGGGGTGGCGGTGGCGCAGGGCGATCAGCCGGGAGGTCAGCTCGCACAGAGCCCTCCAGGCCGGGTCGTCCAGCAGGCTCCAGTCCACCCAGCCGAGCTCGTTGTCCTGGCAGTAGGCGTTGTTGTTGCCGCCCTGCGTGCGGCCCATCTCGTCGCCCGCGACCAGCATCGGCACGCCCGTCGACAGCAGGAGTGTGGTGAGCAGGTTGCGCAGCTGGCGGCGGCGCAGGGACAGGATCCGCTCGTCGTCCGTGTCTCCTTCCGCGCCGCAGTTCCACGAGCGGTTGTCGTCCGTGCCGTCCCGGTTGCCCTCGCCGTTCGCCTCGTTGTGCTTGCGCTCGTAGGAGACGAGGTCCCGCAGCGTGAAGCCGTCGTGCGCGGTGATGAAGTTGACCGAGGCGTACGGGCGCCGCCCGCCCCAGGCGTACAGGTCGCTGGAGCCGGACAGCCGGTAGCCCATCTCCCGTACGTCGGGCAGCGCGTGGCGCCAGAAGTCCCGTACGGCGTCGCGGTAGCGGTCGTTCCACTCCGTCCACAACGGCGGGAACGCGCCCACCTGGTAGCCGCCGGAGCCGATGTCCCACGGCTCGGCGATCAGCTTCACTCGGCGCAGCACCGGGTCCTGGGCGATGACCGCGAGGAACGGGGAGAGCATGTCGACGTCGTGCATGGAGCGGGCCAGCGCCGCCGCCAGGTCGAAGCGGAAGCCGTCGACGCCCATCTCGGTCACCCAGTAGCGCAGCGAGTCCGTGATCAGGCGCAGCACGTGCGGCTGCACGACGTGCAGGGTGTTGCCGCAGCCGGTGTAGTCGGCGTACCGGCGCGCGTCCGGCTGCAGACGGTAGTAGCCGCGGTTGTCGATGCCCTTCAGGGAGAGCGTCGGCCCGAGTTCGTTCGCCTCGGCGGTGTGGTTGTAGACCACGTCGAGGATGACCTCGACGCCCGCCGCGTGCAGGGCGCGCACCATCCGCTTGAACTCGCCGACCTGCTGCCCGGTCGTGCCCGAGGCCGCGTAGGCGGCGTGCGGGGCGAAGTAGCCGATGGAGTTGTAGCCCCAGTAGTTGCGCAGGCCCCGGCGCAGCAGATGGTCCTCGTGCGCGAACTGGTGCACCGGCAGCAGCTCCACCGCCGTCACACCGAGGCGCACCAGATGCTCGATCGCCGCCGGGTGCGCCAGACCGGCGTACGTCCCGCGCAGCTCCTCCGGTATGCCCGGGTGGCGCTGGGTGAAGCCCTTGACGTGCAGCTCGTAGATCACCGAGTCCGCCCACGGTGTCTTCGGCCGGTGGTCGTCCGCCCAGTCGTCGTCATCGTGGACGACGACGCCTTTCGGGACGTACGGCGCGGAGTCCCGGTCGTCGCGCACGGTGTCCGCGACATGCTGCTCCGGCCAGTCCCGGACGTGCCCGTACACCTCCGCGGGCAGCGTGAAGTCGCCGTCCACCGCGCGCGCGTAGGGATCCAGCAGCAGCTTCGCCGGGTTCCAGCGGGCGCCCGTCCACGGGTCCCAGCGGCCCTGCACCCGGTAGCCGTAGCGCTGGCCGGGCAGCACGCCCGGCACGAAGCCGTGCCAGATCTCGTGCGTCAGCTCGGTCAGCCGGGCCCGGGTCTCCTTGCCCCGCTCGTCGAACAGACACAGCTCCACCCCCTCCGCCCCGCCCGCCCACAACGCGAAGTTCGTCCCCGCCACCCCGTCCGGGCCCACCCGGAACCGGGCACCCAGCGGCGTCGGCCGGCCAGTCCGGACTCCAGCTCGCCCTCGGCCTCCAGTCGCACGGGTACGAGGTCACCCTGATGTCCAACCGGACCGCGGACGAGATCCGTACCGGC
>NZ_JAOCQE010000070.1 GCF_025290915.1 Streptomyces sp. 15-116A
CGTACCGGCATCCTGCCCGGCGCCCGGCCCGGCATCCCGCCCGGCGTCAGGCCCGGCGCCCGGGCCACCGGCCCGCCCGGCCTCCCTGCCGTCTCGGGTCGCGTCGCTCTCGCTCACGCCGTCACTGTACGACGCACAAACGACGCATGTTGTCTTGCGTCGTTTGTGCGTCCAAGACTGACGGACAACGGAGCCACAGCAGGAGCAAGCAGGAGCAACCGGACGTACGGCAGGAGCAATCACGTCATGAGCACCAGCACGACACCAACCACCGTGATCGCCCCGCGCCGTAACGCCACGGCGATACCGGTGCCGGAGACGCGCGACGAGGACGAACTGGCGCGCGGTCTGCGCGCCGCCGACGAGCAGGCGTTCGCGGCGATCTACCGGCGCTGGGGCGCGCTCGTCCACACCATGGCGATCCGCTCCCTCGGCGACGCCCACGAGGCCGAGGACGTGACCCAGCAGGTGTTCCTCGGCGCGTGGCGGGGCAGGGGCGGTTTCCACCCGGAGCGGGGACCGCTGGGTGCCTGGCTCGTCGGCATCACCCGGCGCAAGATCGTCGACGCGCTGGCGGCCCGGACGAGACGCCTGACGCTGATCGACTCGGCCGCGCACAGTGCCGACCCGCCCCGGCCCGAGGGCGCCGCACCGGACGACATCCTGGACCGGGTGCTCCTGGTGGACGAGCTGTCTCGGCTGCCGCAGCAGCAGCGCCAGGTGCTCTGCCTGGCCTTCTACGAGGACCTCACCCAGGTCCAGATCGCGGAACGCACCGGCATGCCCCTGGGCACCGTGAAGAGTCACGCCCGCCGTGGCCTGCACCGCCTGCGCCACGCTGTCGAACAGGGCCGGGACTCCGGCCCCGGCGACGACACCGTCACCGGGCCCGCTCGCGGCGACGCCACCGGCCCCGCTCGCGAAACGGTCCCGCCGTCCGCATCCGGCGCGGCGGCCCCGAGCGAAACATGAACAAGTCTCCGCACGAGGGAGGACACCTCCCCGCACGACGGAGGCCCTACCCACCCGCACATCGGGGGACCGCATTCCGAAGGGATGAGCACCATGACCTCCCGAACCCCCCTCGCCCTCGCCGCCTCGGCCTGTGCCTGCGCCCTCGCCCTCGGCGTCACCGCGCCCGCCGCCGCCCAGCCCTCCCCCACCGGGGACGACCAGGCTCTGGTGTCCGTCTTCCACGGTGTCCCGGGCCTGACGGTCGACGTCTACGCCAACGGTGACGAACTCCTCGGCGACTTCGAGCCCGGCACCATCACCGACCCGCAGGAGCTCAAGGCGGGCACCTACGAGATCCAGCTGTTCGAAGCGGGCCAGGGACCCGACGGCACCCCGGCCGTGGAGAAGGAGATCGAGGTACCCGCGGGCGCGAACGCCACCATCGCCGCGCACCTCTCGGCGCAGGGCGAGCCGCAGCTGACGGCCTTCGTCAACGACGTCGCCCCGGTCGAGGACGGCCAGTCACGGCTGACCGTACGTCATGTCGCCGCCGCACCCGCCGTGGACGTCCGGGCGGGCGGCCAGCCGGTGTTCAAGGGCCTGGAGAACCCCAAGGAGGACACCACCGTGGTGGACGCCGGCACGGTCTCCGCCGATGTCGTCCTCGCCGGTACCGACACCGTGGCCATCGGCCCGGCCGACCTGAACCTCAAGGAGTCGACCAGCACCGTCGTCTACGCCTGGGGCAGCGCCGAGGACGACAACCTGGCACTGAAGACCCAGACGATCGACCTCACCCGCTAGCCGCGGCGCGATGCCGTCGCACCGCCCGGTGAGGATGCGCGCCCGGAGGTCCTGCCACAGCCTGAAAGGGAAGAGTGGCGGGCTTCCGAGGCGACGGGTCCGACGGGTCCGACGGGTCCGACGGGGCGATGGGGCGACGGACGAGAAGGAGTGGAGATCGTGGCGAGGAAGAAGGAGCCCTTGAGCAAGGGCGACAAGGTCTCGTGGAGCAGCCACGGGCAGGACGTGCCCGGCAAGGTCAAGAAGAAGATCACCGAGCGTACGCAGGCCGCCGGCCGCACCGTCGACGCGTCGAAGGACGACCCGCAGTACGAGGTGGAGAGCGACAAGTCGGGCCGCTCGGCCGTGCACAAGCCGGACGCGCTGCGCCGCCGCTCCGGCGGGAAGGGCGGGAGTTCGTGACGGCGGCGAAGGGGCCGGGGTCGGGCGACGACCGGGACGAGACCCGGAAGGCGTTCGGTGAGGCGGTGAACATGACCGCCGCTGAGCTGGAGAAGTGGCTCGGTACCGACACATCGCGCGACGCCGGGCAGAGCGACGGCGGCGAGAGCGTCGGCCACGCCTCCGGACGGCGCATCGTCCAGTTGCTGCGCACCAAGAAGGACGACCTGAGCGACGACGACCTGGCTCATATGCGCAAGGTCGTCGGCTACGTACGGCGGCATCTCGCACAGCGCCCCGACGGGGACGTCACCGACACCACATGGCGGCATTCCCTCATGAACTGGGGCCACGATCCCCTGAAGTAGCCGCCCGCAGCGGGTTGGGCAGCGGCCGGTACCGGGCGGCGGCGCCGTCCGCGCCGGTCCAGCGCAGCAGGAGGTTGGTCTTGCCGGGGAGGGTGGGGGCGGTGAGCAGGGCGGCGGCCTCGGGGACGTCGCGCGCGTGCCGGGCCAGCTGATTGCGCAGGGCGGGCCATGGGTCGAAGCCGGGGCGGAGCTCGGCAAGGGCGGCGGCGATCTCGGCGAGGTGGTTGACGACCAGGCAGTACACCAGCCGTTCCCACCCGGCCTCCCGGGACACCTCGGGCACCCGCGCCGCCCCGGCCGCGTGCGGCAGCAGCTTCACGCCCTCGGCGTCCCGGAACAGCACCTGCACGGGCAGGCCGGACGCGTCCACGGCGACCAGCGTGTTCTGCAGATGCGCCTCCAGGACCACCCCGTGCCCGGCGAAGGCGGCCAGCACCGGCGGCACGACCTCCTTCAGATACGCCTCCCACCACACGTCCGGGTCATCGGCCGCCGCGAGCGGGTCGCCGTCGAAGCCCTCCACCAGCGCGGCGGCGAGATACGGCGTGGCGCCGGGCCGCAGATGGGCGCGCAGTCCGTCCCGTACGACGACGGCCAGCTGCTCGCAGGCGAAGTCGGCGGTGCGATGGCCGCGATCGCTGAGCCAGGCCGCCGTCGAGTCGTCGAACGCGGCGAAGGCGTCGCGTACCGCGTCGTCCGTGGCACGCAGGCGGAGCAGGTCGTGGCGCCACAGCCGCCGGATGTCGTTGGTGATGCGCACATCCAGGCTGAACTTGCAGAACAGATCCTGTTCGGGCGCGTACACGGTGCGGATCGCGGCCGTGGGCCACACCGGGTCCGGGGTCGTCCCGAGCCGGACGAGGCGGCCGTCGGCGAACGCCGGGGCGAGATCGCGCGCCGCCAGCTCCAGCTGCCAGGGGTGGGCGGGCAGCAGACGGTAGCCGGGCGGGGCCGTGCCGAGGCGGTCGAGCGCGGTGGTGTCGCCGTCCTCGACCACGGTGTCCTCGCGGAGCGCGAGCAGCGTCAGCGGGAAGCGGGCGTGCGCCTCGGGCGCGTACGGCAGCCAGGTGGCCGCGGGTGCGCCGCCGCGCGCCTTGGGGGCCGGGTGGTGGGTGTGGCCGGTGAGCAGGCTCTGCTCGGAGCGCAGATAGGGGTCGTCGGGCGGGGTGGCGCGGGCGCGGGCGGTGAGCAGGGCGGCGACCGCGTCCCGGCTGTCGATCATCTCGCCGGGGAGTTCGTGGTTGGACACGCCGGTGTGCCGGCGCAGTTCCTCGGCGGCGAGTTTCACCAGCTCGACATGGCCGATCCGGTGCCAGGTGCCGCCCGCGTACACCTCGGGACGGGTGGGGCGCCGGGTGCCGCGTACGCGCAGCAGGCGGCCTGTGCCGGGCAGGCGGTAGGTGCGGTGCCGGTCCCCGTCCTCCAGGGGTTCGGCCACCTCGCGCAGCAGACAGTTCAGCAGCGGTACGGCCGCGTAGGCGTCGGCGCGCCCGGCGACGGTGTCGTCCGGCGCGGCGTCGTCCGGCGCGGTGTCGTCGTCTGCGGGCGGGGGCATGAGGTGCACGCGATCCACTGGTTCCCTACGGTCTGTCCGGGCGGAGACGATCAGTATGTCTGTCGTCGACCGCCCTCACGTCCCTGCCCAGTCCGTCACGTCCCGCCCTGTACGTACCCGAGGAGCCCGCCCGTGCACCGTCCCCCCACCGCCGAGACCGAGGTCGCCGAGGAGCTGGCCGCGGTGCGGCCCGCGCTCTCGCCCCGGTACGCGCGGGAGCTGCCCGGCGCCCGCGCGGCCGTGCTGACCAGGCTGTGGCGCGGACTCGCGTACGAGCCGCTGCCGTGGATCGCCCGCCGCGAGCCGCTCCCGGGCGGTGCCGGGCTGACGCTGCGTCTGGCGGACGGGCGGGGACTGCACGGGCCGCGCCCGGACCCGTACGCGACGGACGCCTACGTGGCCGTGGTGCGGCTCGACGAGGTGGCGTACGACGATCCGGCGCGGCTGATGACGGATCTCGCCGTACCGCATGCGGCGGCCTTCGCGGCCGAACTCGGCCACAGTGTCGCCTCGTTGGCGCTGTCGCGGGCGGGGGCGCATCACCCGAAGGAGTGGCCGGCCGAGGACTGGGCGTGGGAGCAGCGGGTGGTCGACGGGCACCCCTTCCATCCCAACTGCCGTGCCCGGCCCGGCTTCTCGGTGGCCGCGCAGCTGGCCCACGGCCCCGAGCACGGCTCACCGGTGGAGCTGGGACTGCTGCCCGTGCCCGCCGGGGAGTGCCTGGTGAGCGGGGCGTGGCCCGAGTGGCTGCGGGACGGGGACCGCATGCTGATCCCGGTGCATCCCTGGCAGGCGGCGCATGTGCTGAAGCGCCGCTGTGAGGAACACGTCAGCGCGCATCCGCTGATGGCGCTGCGCACCCTCGCCCTGCCGGGCGGCGGCCCGCACATCAAGACCGCGCTGACCGCCCGCCTGACCTCCTCGGTGCGGGACATCTCGCTGGGCTCGATCGCCTCGTCGGCGGTGCTGTCGCGGTTCGGGGAGCTGGTGGCGGCGCGCACGGACGGGCTGCTGGACATCACCCGCACGCTGGGCGCGGTGGCGGCGGGGACCCCGGATCTCGCGGCCGTCCTGCGCGAGTCGCCGCGGGAGTACGTGACGGAGGGAGAACGAGTCCTCCCGGTGGCGGCCTTGACTACGACCGAACTCCCTCTCTCCCCCGCTTGGTTGACGGACTTCACCCGTCTCGCGCTCACGGTGGGGCTGCGGCTGCTGGAGCTGGGCGTGGCCCTGGAGGCACACGGCCAGAACCTTCTCGTGGTGCTGTCCCCGGACGGTGACCCGCTGAGGTTCGTCTACCGCGATCTGGCCGACCTCAGGGTGAGCCCGGCCCGCCTGACCCGTCACGGCATCGCTGTCCCCGACCTGCCCGCGCGCATGCTCACGGACGACGAACGGACCCTGCGCCGCAAGCTGTTCGGCTCCCTGGTGGCGGGCGCCCTGGCCGGCACGGCGGGCTCGGCTCGGGCCCTGCGCACCGCCCTGGACACCGCCGTACGAGACCTCCCCCGCACGCCGGACCTGACCGCCCTGCTCGACAGTCCCCTCCCCACCAAGGCCCTCACTCTGATGCGCCTGTCACCTCACACCCCGGGCGACCAGTGGACGGAACTGCCCAACCCGCTACGGGATTTCTGAGCCCTCCCGCAGCGCCTTGGCGAGCGCTCCGTCGCCGGTGACCTCCACCCGCCCGGCGCGTACGGCGTCGGCCAGGGTGAGCTCGCCGCGGCTGATCGCCGTGCAGGTGTCGGTGTCGAGACCGAGACGGGCGTCGGGGTCGCCGGGGGCCGGGCCGTCGCCGTAGACGGGACCCTGCTCGGCTCCGACGTGGAGATGGAACTGCCCTTCCTCCAGGAGCACTTCGACCAGCCCCTCACCCTCCAGCGCGCGCAGCAGGGGAAGGGCGAACCAGTGGGCGCGTACGGCGTCGGTGGGCCGCCGCTCCCCCAGCTCGGCCTGTCCCCATGCCCCGAGCGCCTGGAGGACAGGCAGCAACTCACGTCCCCGCGCGGTGAGTTCGTACACGTACGCCGCACCGGGCGGCGGCAGACGCCGTCTCGTCGCCAGCCCATCGCGCTCCATGTCCTTCAGCCGCGAGGCGAGGACGTCCGTGCTGACGCCGGGGAGGTCCGCGTGGAGGTCGGTGTAGCGCCGCGGGCCGGCCAGCAGCTCCCGGACGATCAGCAGGGTCCAGCGGTCGCCGACGGCGTCGAGGGCGCGGGCGGCGGAGCAGTACTGGTCGTAACTACGGCGAGCGCGAGGTGGCATGCGGCGCAGTCTAGACAACTTGTTGGACTTTCCAAGCGCCTACTTGGTAAAACCAAGCAACACCAGATACCGGAGAGGTAGCGGCGCATGGAGTTCCGGCAGTCGAGCAAGCTCAGCGAGGTCTGTTACGAGATCCGCGGCCCGGTGATCGAGCACGCCAACGCGCTGGAGGAGGCGGGGCACAGCGTGCTGCGCCTGAACACGGGCAATCCGGCGCTGTTCGGCTTCGAGGCGCCGGAGGAGATCCTCCAGGACATGATCCGGATGCTGCCGCAGGCGCACGGCTACACCGACTCCCGCGGCATCCTCTCCGCCCGCCGGGCCGTCGCCCAGCGCTACCAGACCCTGGGTCTGGAGGTCGACGTCGACGACGTGTTCCTCGGCAACGGCGTCTCGGAGCTGGTGTCGATGGCCGTACAGGCCCTGCTGGAGGACGGCGACGAAATCCTCATCCCCGCCCCCGACTTCCCTCTCTGGACGGCGGTGACGACTCTCGCCGGCGGCAAGGCGGTCCACTACCTGTGCGACGAACAGGCCGACTGGTACCCGGACCTGGCCGACATGGAGTCGAAGATCACGGACCGCACGAAGGCGGTCGTCATCATCAACCCGAACAACCCCACGGGCGCGGTGTACCCGAAGGAAATCGTCGAGGGCATCCTCGACCTGGCCCGCCGCCACGGCCTGATGGTCCTCGCCGACGAGATCTACGACCAGATCCTCTACGACGCCGCCGTCCACCACGCGGCCGCGGCCCTCGCCCCCGACCTGGTGGTGCTCACCTTCTGCGGCCTGTCGAAGACCTACCGCGTGGCCGGCTTCCGCTCGGGCTGGCTGGTCATCACCGGCCCGAAGCAGCACGCGAGGGACTACCTGGAGGGCCTGACCATGCTGGCCTCCATGCGCCTGTGCGCCAACGCGCCCGCCCAGTACGCCATCCAGGCGGCCCTCGGCGGCCGCCAGTCCATCCGCGACCTCACCACCCCGGGCGGCCGCCTGCACGAACAGCGGAACGTGGCCTGGGAGAAGCTGAACGAGATCCCGGGCGTGACCTGCGTCAAACCGAAGGGCGCCCTGTACGCGTTCCCGCGCCTCGACCCCAAGGTCCACAAGATCCACGACGACGAGAAGTTCGTCCTGGACCTGCTGCTCCGCGAGAAGATCCAGGTCGTCCAGGGCACGGGCTTCAACTGGCCGACCCCCGACCACTTCCGCATCCTCACCCTGCCGCACGCGGAGGATCTGGAGGCGGCGATCGGGCGGATCGGGCGGTTCCTGAGCGGATACCGCCAGTAGAACCCCGGCAACCACGACTGCGGCCCTCGGCGTCAAAAGGATCATGACCGACCACGCCAAGGGCTGCGGCCCTCGCCTGGGCGGTGCTCGCCCTTGGGGTCTGGGGCTGCTGGCGTGGTGGACGCCGTACGAGGCACCGGAGTTCATGGGCTAGCGTCGCGCGCGGGGCGGCCGGCGATATCCCGGAGCGCGAACACGGCCCGGGGCTCAGCCGCGTCGGTCCGGGCCGGACCCGGCCAGCCCTGTCCCGAGAAGGATGTACGCGGCGAGGGCGGCGGCCGGTATGTGCCCGCCCGCGCGGTCGATGTCGTCAATGCAGTACCCGGACAATCCCAGCCAGGCCAGCCCACCGACGATCACCATGGCGACGTTTCCGGTCTCGCCCATCACCCGCATGCCGGCCCACAGCAGCAGCGGCATGAGAGCCCAGGAAGCGGCCATGGTGAGCAGGAACTCGAAGGTGCCGGCGAATGCGTCGTCACTTCCGGACGCACTGTCGCGGGCCGAAGCGAAGCCGGCGGACATGAGGGTGTGGCAGGCCGCGGTGGCGACGAGGACGGTGACGGCGCCTTTGCCGAGTCGCACATATCGCAAGGGAAAACCTCGTCCTTCTCCTACAGGGCGTTGTATGACCTGGCGATACCGTGGCTGTACGGGCGCCGGTCTCAGGGGGGAGGATCACGTGGATCCACGAGCCGACAGGCGGGTCATCCACAAGTACCGTTTGCGGCTCAGGCAATTGGTGTTCATCACCGTGTTCCTAGGGGGGCCGAGTGTTGCGGCGGCGCGTCCGGTCTTCAGGGAAGACGACGTGCCTATGACCTTCGTCGCGGTCATGGTCATGGTTCTGGCCACGGTGTGTCTCGCCCTCATCGCGTTCTGGCGATCGGCGACCATCCTCTACCAGGACCACATCGCGGTGCGGCAGCCGTTCCGGACCCGCCGCACAAGGTGGTCCGATGTGTTGAGTATCGAGGCTGACGACAATCCGGCTTCGTCCAGGATGTTGCTGCTCGACAGCGAAGGGCGGCTGTTCGCTCTGCTGGGAGGAGTCCAGGCGCACGGCCACGAGGCGCGAACCATCCAGGACTTCTGGGAGCGGTCCCGCGGCGAGAGTTGGACGCCCCCGTCTGCGGCCTTCGTGTCCAGGGCTCGGGTCCGCGCCCAGGCGCGATCCTCCGCGCGCGTGTGGGGTGGTCTGCTGGCAGCTGGCCTATTTCTCGCGCTGGTGGCGACTGGCATCGTCCTTGACGCCTAGGTCGGGCCCGTGCGGGTCGGACGTCTTCCCCGATCAGTCACACCGGTTGCGCTGAGCCTCGTTTGTCCTCGACGTGGACGACGTGGAGCTCGGTGCCGTCCCGGTGGCGCTTGGAACGTCCGAGCAGGCCGACAGCGATCTGCGACTGATCCCGCGGCTCATCGGGGCCGACGTAGGTGAGGACGTCGTTGTGATGGCCGGTGACGACCCAGCCCTCGACGTCCTGGGGATCGATCACCCCGAAGTCTCCTGCCGGGGATCCGGCATGCACCGGGCCGAACTTCTTCAGGAGGTCGGTGGCCTGCTCAGCGAGCTCTCCTTCCGGAGCGGTCAGCACGACACACGTGCCGTGTTCGAACAGCACCCACGACTTGCGAGGGTCGGCGAGAAGCCGCTGCCAGACGCCTATCAGTGTCTCGGTGTTCACGCCGGTCATCATGCCGCAGAGCATCCGTACAGGAAGTCCGGGCTCTCGCGCTGAGCGCAGGGTCGAGCGCGGGGCTCCTGTGGCACGATCCGAGACCCGTGCCCCACGTCCCGTGAGCCACCGGCCTTGATCGAGGCAGTGCCATGACCCGGCCCGCCGCATCGAACCCTGCACCAGGTCCGGCCGAGCCCGCCGCTCCCCTCGCGGAGGAGATCGCTCATGTTCTGGTCGGCACGGTGGTTCGCTCCGTCGGGAGAGCCGTGGACATGGGGGTCGTCGAACTCGAGGGGGCCCGGGGCGAGGTGGTCATGGCTCATCTGCAGTGTCCGTTCCGGGTCGTGCAGAACGGGAAGATCGTCCTGGGTTCCGCGGACATGCGGTACACGCCGAAGGGAGCGGGAGCGAACGCCTTCGAGGAGTTCGTGAGGCTGCCTGCCCTCCCCTCATGGCACTGCGGGCAATGCCACCTCGCACCACACCGTCTTTGTGTACGGGTCGCCGGCCGCTGTTCCCCAGTGGGTGGAGAGGGTCTCGATGAGGAGGAGGCCGCGGCCGGTTTCCTGGTCCGGGGTGGCGGGGGTGAGGGTGCCGGAGGTCGGGGGGCGGTGGTCTGGGCGGGTGTCGGTGAGTTCGATGCGGAGGGTGGGGGGCTCTGGGAACAGGGTCAGGCGGAGACGGAAGTCCCGGCCCGGTGTCCGGCCGTGGCGGATCGCGTTCGTCGCCAGTTCCGCCACCAGCAGCGACGCCGTGCGGTTCCCATCCGTGTCGTACGGCCATCCCCACGACGTGAGTTGCTCCGCCGCGAGGTGACGGGCCAGGCGTGCGCCCCTCGCCGTGGCCGAGAGGCGGATCGTGAAGTGGCGGGCGGGGCTGGCGATGTCGACGTTCATGTCACTCAGCATGCTCGGCCGACTCTACGCTGGACAGTGACGACGCCGGTACGCAACGTCACCGTCCGGGTCCTGTCCGGGTCTGTCCGGGCCGCGACGCGTGACGTGCGGCGTGGGCGAGGAGTTCGGCACGTGGAGGTGTGGGGACATGAGTGTGGAGCCGTACGGCGCGGACGAGGAGTCGGCGGCTGTTCTCAGGACCGTCGGCCGGGTCATCAAGATGTGCCGCGAGCGAGTGGGCATGACCCAGGCCGAGCTCGGCAGAGCCATCGGGTACAGCGAGGAGCAGGTGTCCTCCGTCGAGCGGGGGCGCCGGGCGCCGACGGTGGAGTTCCTCGAAGCCGCGGATCGTGTCCTTGACGCCGAGGGCCTCATCGCCGGGTTGAGGAAGGATGTGGAGCGGGCCCGGTTCCCCAAGAAGGTCCGGGACTTGGCCAAGCTGGAGGCCGAGGCCGTCGAGGTCTGCGCCTACGCGAATCACGTCGTGCACGGTTTGCTCCAGACTCCGGAGTACGCCCGCGCCATCTACGGCATGCGGCGGCCGCCGTTCACCGAGGAGCAGGTGGACGAGCTCGTGGAGGCCCGACTGGCACGTCAGCAGATCTTCGACGAGCGGTCCGCTCCTGTCTTCAGCTTCGTCCAGGAAGAGGTGACGCTGCGCCGCCCGCTCGGGGGCAGAATGGTGATGCGCAAGCAGCTCGAACGCCTGTTGGAGGCCGGTCGGCGGCGGAACGTGGAGATCCAGGTGCTCCCCACGGAACGCGAGGACCACGCGGGGCTCGCGGGCGCGCTCCAACTGCTGCGGCTGAAGGAGGGAGCCACCGTAGGACACATCGAGGTCCAGCTGATCAGCCGACTGCTCTCGGACCCGAAGGAGATCCAGGTCCTGGAGATCCGCTATGGCATCATCCGGGCCCAAGCCCTCACGCCCCGTGAGTCGCTGGCCTTCATCGAGAAAGTGCTGGGAGAGACATGATGACCCACCACCCGACGGGCAACGCGCTGGAGTGGTTCAAGAGCAGCTACAGCACGAACGACGGCCCGGAGTGCGTGGAGGTCGCCTTCGCCCCCCACACCATCCACGTACGCGACTCGAAGCACATACCCGGCCCCCAGCTCGCCTTCTCCTTCGAGCACTGGGCCGACTTCCTCGCGCACGCCTCCGAGCGGCGCCCATGACCCGACTCCCCACCGCCGCGCAGCGACGTCTCATCGAGGCCGCCGATCCCGCCACTGGACGACTGAAGGGCACGGACGCCCAGCTCGCCGCGCTGGTGAAGCGGGGGCTTGCCTTCCGGCATCCGAGGCCGCCGCACGATCACTTCCTGACACCGGCGGGGCATCGCATCCGCGACGCCGAGACCGAGACCGAGTCTGAGCCCGGCCACGCAGAACCCGCCGCCCCCGGCGTCTTCGCCGCCCGCGTCGGCGGCGAGGACCCCGCGCCGGAAGCCGGCCCCGCGCGGCAGCGCGAGGTGCGCAGTGCCTGGGAGGGGATGCTGGAGCTGCGGCGGATGACCAATCCGGACGGGGCGACCGACCGGCCGTGCGGCTGGGAGCGTACGCATCTCGTGCAGGCCGCGGCCCTCGCGCTGGAGGCGGGCGGGCACCGGCCCTCGGGGCCGGACGGGGGCGGGTATCGCATCACGGACACCCCGCAGCCGGACGCCGTCGCCGTGTACGAGCCGGACGATGCCGCGCGGCGGGCCTGTGCGGGCACGCTGGAGCGGGCGGGGTGGCAGGTCGGGGAGTACACCGAGCCGCGGACCCGGCGGCGCTACCTGCTGGCCTCTCCCCGGCGGGCGTGAGGACGGATGCGCGTGTAAGGATCGAGAGTGCCGAATGCCGATCACCGCGAGCGAGATCACTACGAGGGGGCAGCGTGAGCGAGCCGTATTCCGTAGCCGTCACCGTCCGGGGCTACGAGACCGATGTGCAGGGGCATCTGAACCAGGCCGTGTATCTCAACTACGCGGAGCACGCCCGCTGGTCGCTGCTGCAAGAGGCCGGGATCAGCCAGTCCGCGCTCGTCTCGACGGGCGTGGGGCCGGTTGCCCTGGAGACGACGATCAAGTACCGGCGGGAGCTGCTCGCCGGGGACGAGGTGACCGTCAGCTGTGCGTTCGCCTGGGGCGGCGGGAAGACGTTCACCATCGAGCAGACCATCGCGAAGACGGACGGCACCGTGGCCGCGGAGATCACGGCGGTCGGCGGGCTGCTGGACCTCAAGGAGCGCAAGCTGGTGGGCCGCCCGCAGGACACCTTCCGCGAACTGGCCAAGGACCCGAGCCTGTTCGGGCTGTAGACCGGCCGGCTTCTACGGTCGTTCGGCTGTGCCGCGGCCGTAATTCGCGTGCGGAGCAGGCCGCGGCGCTGCCATCCTGCCGTGCCATGGCCGTACGACGCGTCAAGCCCAGCCTGTACATCTCCGTCGACATCGAGGCCGACGGGCCCATTCCGGGGCCGTACTCGATGCTGAGCCTCGGTGCCGCCGTCGCCGGGGTGCAGGACGCCCAGGGTTTCACCCCGGCGGATCCCGAGGAACGGACCTTCTACCGGGAACTGCGGCCGATCAGCGGGGACTTCGTGCCCGAGGCGCTCGCCGTGAGCGGGCTGGACCGCGACCGGCTCGGCACCGAGGGTGCCGAGCCGGGCCGGGCGATGAGCGACTTCAGCGCGTGGGTGCGGGAGTGCGCCGCCGGGCAGCGGGCGCAGCCCGTGATGTGCGGCTATCCGGCGTCGTACGACTGGACCTTCCTGTACTGGTATCTGATCCGGTTCACCGGCGAGAGTCCCTTCGGGCACTCGGGGTGCCTGGACATGAAGACCCTCTACGCCACCAGGGCGGGGCTGCCGCTGAGGGCGGTGGCCAAGGGGACGATGCCGCGCGAGCTGCTGTCCCGGCGCCGGCATACGCACCATGCGCTGGACGACGCGATCGAGCAGGCCGAGCTGCTGGCCAACCTCATGGCGTGGCCGGGGCCTTCGTCGTCGTGAGGTCCTCGCCCGCCTCCATGGGGTGGGCGACGTCGGCCGCGTCGCGGCGGCCGTTGCCGATGTGGTTGAAGACGAAGTTCAGCAGGACCGCCACCACACAGCCCGTGGAGATGCCGGAGTCGAGGACGATGCGGGCCGTCTCCGGGAAGGCGTGGTAGAACTCGGGCGCGCTGATCGGGATGATGCCGACGGCCAATGACACGGCGACGATCAGGATGTTGTTGTCCTTCTCCAGGCCGGCGCGGACCAGGGTCTGGATGCCGCTGGCGGCGACCGAGCCGAACAGGACGACGCCCGCGCCGCCGAGCACCGGGCGCGGTACGACGGCGATGAGGGAGGCGGCCATGGGGCACAGGCCCATCAGGATCAGGAAGCCGCCGCCGGTCGCCACGACGTAGCGGCTGCGGATCTTCGTCATCGCGACCAGGCCGATGTTCTGGGCGAAGGCGCTGCACATGAAGCCGTTGAACAGCGGGCTGATGGCGGAGCCGAGGGTGTCGGCGCGCAGGCCGGCGGCGATGGTCTTCTCGTCGGCCGGGCGGTCGACGATCTCGCCAAGGGCCAGCATGTCGGCGGTGGACTCGGTCATCGAGACCACCATCACCACGCACAGGGAGACGATCGCCGCGAGCTGGAACTGCGGGGCGCCGAAGTGGAACGGGGTCGGGAAGCCGACGATGCTCGCCTCGGCGACCGGGGAGAAGTCGGTGACGCCGAACGGGATGGCGATCAGTGTGCCGGCGACCAGGCCGAGCAGGACGGCGATCTGCTTGACGAAGCCGCGGGTGAAGCGGCGCAGCACCAGCACGATGACCAGCGTCAGGGCGGCGAGTCCGAGATTGGTCGCCGAGCCGAAGTCGTCGGCGGCGGGGCTGGATCCCTGCGCCCAGCCGAAGGCGACCGGGAGCAGCGAGATGCCGATCAGGGTGATGACCGTGCCGGTGACGACCGGCGGGAAGAAGCGGACCGCCTTGCTGAAGAAGGGGGCGGCGAGGAAGCCGAGGAGTCCGGCGACGATGACCGCGCCGAAGATGATCGGCAGGGCGTCGTCCTTGTCGGGGGTGGCGGCGACGACGGCGGTCATGGGGGCGACACCGGCGAAGGTGACGCCGTTGACGAAGGGCAGCCGGGCACCGATCTTCCAGATGCCGAGGGTCTGCAGGAGGGTGGCGAGGCCCGCGGTGAACAGGCAGGCGCCGGTGAGGAAGGTCAGGTCGGTGGCGGACAGGCCTATCGCCGCTCCGACGATCAGGGGCGGGGCGACGACTCCCGCGTACATGGCGGCCACGTGCTGCAGGCCGGTTGTCGCCATCTTGACTGGCGGGAGTTTTTCGTCAACGGGGTGGTCGGCCACTGCGGCTCTCCTCCGGTCGGTGGCACGTCGGCTCTGACGTGGGTGTCAAGGAGGTGGTGCTGGTGGTCGTGCGGGACCGGGGGACGGGGCCGTCACCGGCGGGACATCGGGTCCCGGGTGCGGCGGGTGACCGTTCCGGAACGCGCGCTCGCGGAGCGCGCGTTCCGGAGACGGCCGCCGCGGACCTGTGGGGTCCGCGGTCACCGGCCGGGAGCCGTCCCTCCCGGCCGGAGCTCATCGGGATCTTCAGTTCTGCGCGGCGATCCGTGCGAGCCGCTGCGCTTCCGCACGGGTCGTACGGGCGATGGTGTCCTCGTCGGCGGTGAGCAGACGGCCGTTCTCGACGATCTGCCGGCCGTCGACGAAGGACGCGGTGACCGGGGCCGCCGCGCCGAGGACGAGGGCGGTGACCGGGTCGGCGATGGAGGCGTGGGCGAGGGTGTCCATCCGCCACAGCACCAGGTCGGCGAGCTTGCCGGGCTCCAGTGAGCCGATCTGGCCCGCGCGGCCGAGGACTTGGGCCCCGCCGTACGTTCCGAGCCGCAGCGCCTGGCGGGCGTTGAGCGCGGCCTCGCGGTGGGCGCCGAGGCGGTTGATCAGCAGGGCGTTGCGCAGCTCGGTGTGCAGTTCGCCGGACTCGTTGGAGGCGGTGCCGTCCACGCCGAGGCCGACGGGGACACCGGCCGCCAGCATGTCGGGAACGCGGGCGATACCGGCGGCCAGACGGGCGTTGGACGAAGGACAGTGGGCGACACCCGTCTTCGTACGGGCGAAGGCGGCGATGTCGGAGTCGTTCATGTGGACGCAGTGCGCCATCCACACGTCCTCGCCGAGCCAGCCGGTGGACTCGAAGTAGTCGGTGGGGCCCATGCCGAACAGTTCGTGGCAGAACTTCTCCTCCTCCACGGTCTCCGAGCCGTGGGTGTGCAGCCGTACGCCGAGCCGGCGGGCCAGTTCGGCGCCCTGGCGGAGCAGTTCGGTGGAGACGGAGAAGGGGGAGCAGGGGGCGACGGCGATCTGGGTCATCGCGTCGAAGGAGGAGTCGTGGTGCCGCTTGACCGTCTCCTCGGTGGCCGTCAGGGCGCCTTCGAGGGTCTCGACGGCGAAGTCCGGGGGCAGGCCGCCGTCCTTCTCGCCGCGGTCCATGGAGCCGCGGGCGAGGGTGAAGCGGACGCCCATGTCGCGGGCGGCGCGGATGATCGCGCCGGCGAGGTCGCCGGAGCCCTGCGGGAAGACGTAGTGGTGGTCCATGGCGGTGGTGACGCCGCCGCGGGCCATCATGGCGAGCGAGCCCTGGGCCGCCGCGTGGACCATCGGCTCGTCGATGCGCGCCCAGGTGGGGTAGAGCGCGACGAGCCAGTTGAACAGGTTGTGGTCGGTGGCCAGTCCCCGGGTGATCCACTGGTAGAAGTGGTGGTGGGTGTTGACCAGGCCGGGGGTCACCAGGTGCCCGGAGGCGTCGATCCGGCGGACGACGTTCTCCAGGCCGTCCGGTGCCCTGCCCGCGCCGAGGGACTCGATGCGGTTGCCGGCGAGGACGAGATGGCCGGAGGCGTACTCGGTGTCCTTGGCGTCGACGGTCGCGATCGCGCAGTTCTCGATGACGATGCGCTGGGCTGCTGCCATGATGCGTCCCTTTGACTCTGCTGTTCCTTCGATGGGCAGGGCACGGCAGGACCCTAGGAGTTTTGAGTGCCGAGGCCGGGGAGGTGTCGTCGTGTCTCCCCGGCCGCGGGTGCCGAAGGGGGAGGCGTCAGAGGTTGGTGAGGTCCACCGGGATCCGTGCCTCGCAGCCGTCCCGCAGGATGGTGGCCTCGATGAGGCCGTAGGGACGGTCGGCGGCGTAGTACACCTCGTTGTCGTTCTTCAGCCCGAACGGCTCCAGGTCGACCAGGAAGTGGTGCTTGTTCGGGAGGGAGAAGCGGACCTCGTCGATCTCACTGCGGTTGTTGATGATGCGCGCGCCCATCTGGTACAGCGTCTGCTGCAGCGACAGCGAGTACGTCTCGGCGAAGGCCTGGAGCATGTGCTTCTTCACCTGCTCGTAGGACTTCTCCCAGTTGGGCATCTTCTGCTCGTCGTCGGTCCAGTTGAACCGCCACTTGCCGGAGACCTGGGTGGCCAGAATGCGGTCGTAGGCCTCCTGGAGCGTCGTGTATTTGTCCTTGACGTAGCCCCAGAACTCGGAGTTGGTCGAGTTCATCACGACGAGGTCCTTCAGGCCGGAGACGACCTCCCACTGCTCACCGTCGTAGGTGATCTGGGTGGTGCGGATCTCCTGGCCCTTGCGGACGAAGGAGTGCTTGACCTCGTCGGCGCCGATGAACTTGCTGTTGGCGTCGGAGGTCTCGATCCGCTCCCAGGCGTATTCCTCGATGCGGATGCGGGCCCGGTGGATCGGCTCCTGGCTGCTGACGAAGTGGCGGGCGAGGTGGATGCCGAACTGCTCGGCGGACTCGATCCCGTACTCCTTGGCGAACGCGTACACCGTGTTCTTGGTGGTGTCGGTCGGCAGGCAGTTGGCGTTGGAGCCGGAGTAGTGGACCTCCTCCATGTCGCCGGACAGGGCGACGGAGACGTTGAGGTCCTTGATGTGGTGGGTGGCGCCGTCCCGCGTGATCTTGACGACTCGGTTCTCGGCCTTGCCGTACTGGTTCTGTCCCAGGATGGTCGGCATCTAGCTAGCTCCCTCGGTAAACGGAGTAGCCGAACGGGTTGAGCAGCAGCGGTACGTGGTAGTGCTCGCCGGGGTTCACGGCGAAGGTGATCGCCACCTCCGGGAAGAACACACCAGCACCGCTGTCCCGATTCGCGGGGGCGTCCTGCTGCGCATCGGCTTGCTTCTTCTCGAAGTACGACTCCACGGCGAAGTCGAGCCGTACGTGGGTGGTGCCCTCCGGCAGCGCCGGGAGGTCCTTGCACCGCCCGTCCGCGTCGGTCGCGGAGCCGCCGAGCGCCTGCCAGTCCGCCTCGCGCCCGCTGCGGGCGGAGAGGTGGACGGCGACGCCCTCGGCGGGGCGGCCGGCGCTGGTGTCCAGGATGTGCGTGGACACGGAAGCGGTGGTCTCGGTGCTCATGCGTGCGTCAGTCCTGTTCGACGAGTCGGGCGAGGCGGATGCGGTTGATCTTCCCCAGTTCGGTGCGGACGATCTCGCGCTCCTGCTCCGGCGCGTTGCCGATGCGTTCCTTCACGGCGTCCCGCATCTGCTCGCCGGTCCGGCCGGTGGCGCAGATGAGGAACACATGGCCGAACTTCTCCTGGTAGGCCAGGTTCAGTTCCAGCATCTCCGCCTTGAGCTCCTCGGAGGCGCCGGCCATGCCGGCCTGCTCGCGTGAGGAGGTCGGGTCGCCCGGCTTGGGGCGGCCGATGGGCGGGTGCCCGGCCATCGCCTCCTCGAGGTCGGCCGTGGTCAGGTCGGCCATGGCGGCGTCGCTGGCGGCGTAGAGGTCCTCGGGGGCGGCGTAGGGGCGGGCGGCGAGCAGGCGCCGGGCCCACGCCGTGGAGGCACACGCCTCGTGGAGGGCGGCGAAGGCCGCGTGCTCCTCCAGGGCGTTGAAGCGGGCCAGGCCCGGCGGCGTGGAAGTGGACGTCACGGGAGCCTCCGTGGCCTTGTGTGCTGAACGGGCGTGCCGATAGTGAACGCCGTCACGGCCAGCGCGTCAACAGTTTGTTGAAAATTCGGGGGAACATATACGAGTCCGCCACCGGCCGGTTTCCAGGATGCGCCCGGTACACCGCGGGCCGCCGCCCGCACGCCGGGCGACGGCCCCCTTGGATGCGACGAAAGGGCTGGTCAGACACCCTTTTCACGGTTGAGGTAGTTGTAGACGGTGAACCGGCTGACGCCGAGCGCGCTCGCCACGGTCTCCACTCCGTGGCGCACCGCGAAGGCGCCGCGCGCCTCCAGACTGCGTACGATCTCCTGCTTCGCGCGGCGGTCCAGATCGGCCAGCGGCATACCCTTGCGGCGCTCCAGCGCGGCGAGGATGTGATCGAGGGAGTCCGCGAGCTGGGGCAGGCGCACGGCGACGACGTCGGCGCCCTCCCAGGTGAGGACCACGTCGTCGAGGCCGGCCTCGTCCGGCGGGATCAACTGCCCGCCGATGGCGTCGACCAGCGGCTTGACGGCCGCGATGAACGGCTCGTCGCCCGCGCCGCTCATCCCTCGCCCTCCCCGATCACATTGACCTGGAGGGAGACCCGGGTCGCGCCGGCCGCGAGGGTGCGGCGCAGCAGCGCGTCCACGGCGGTGAGCACCGCGTCGGCGCCGCCCTCCGCGGTGTTGCCGAACGGGCCGACGTCCACGGCGTCCAGCTCGGCGCCCTCGACGACCTCACGGGCCACCACCGCGTGCGCGGGGGCCTCGTCGAGGTCGAAGGGCTCGGTCGTGAACTCCACTCTCAATCGCACGCGCTCAACCTAACGCCCGGGGGCCCATCCCGCCGACCCCTCTTGACAAGGCGGAGGACCGCGCGGCAATCTTCCATTACGCAGAAACGAACTTCCGTAATACGGAAACACAACCACGGAAGGGAGCGCCGCGACCGATGGGATTCGCAGACCAGCGCTTCAACGTCAACCTGTCGATCCTCTTCACGGAACTCCCGCTCCTGGAGCGCCCCGCGGCCGCCGCCGCGGCCGGCTTCACCGCGGTCGAGCTGTGGTGGCCCTGGATCGACTCGCCCACCCCCGAGCAGTCCGAGCTCGACGCCCTGAAGAAGGCGATCGAGGACGCGGGCGTCCAGCTCACCGGCCTGAACTTCTACGCCGGACAGCTCCCGGGCCCGGACCGCGGCGCCCTGTCCGTCCCCGGCGAGGAGTCGGAGCGGTTCCGCGCCAACATCGACGTGGCCGCCGATTTCGCGCAGTCGCTGGGCTGCAAGGCGCTCAACGCGCTGTACGGCAACCGGGTCGAGGGGGTGGACCCGGCCGAGCAGGACGCGCTCGCGCTGGAGGACCTGACCCTCGCCGCCCGGGCGGCCGACCGGATCGGCGCGATCCTGCTGATCGAGGCGCTGAACAAGCCCGAGTCGCCGCTGTACCCGCTGGTGTCCGCGCCGGCCGCCGTCGGTGTCGTGGACAAGGTCAACGCGGCGACGGGGCTGGGCAACGCGCGGTTCCTCATGGACCTGTACCACCTGTCCATGAACGGCGAGGACCTGCCCTCGGTGATCGAGCGGTACACCGCGAAGACGGGCCACGTCCAGATCGCCGACAACCCCGGCCGCGGCGCCCCCGGCACGGGTTCGCTGCCGCTGGAGGAGCTGCTGGACCAGCTCAAGAAGGCGGGTTACGACGGCTGGGTCGGCCTGGAGTACAAGCCGGGCGACGGCCCGAGCGCGGAAGCCTTCGGCTGGCTGCCGGTGGAAGCGCGCGCCGCTCGCTGACGGCACCGAACGCCGGACGGGCGAGTTTCGCTGACCGGCGCCCAGACACAGACGTAGCAGTTTCAGAGAGGCACCCCCATCATGAGCAACACTCTCCCCAAGATCGCGTGGATCGGGCTCGGCATCATGGGCTCCCCCATGTCCGAGAATCTGATCAAGGCCGGTTACCAGGTCAGCGGGTACACGCTGGAGAAGGAGAAGCTGGACCGGCTGGCCGCCGCCGGCGGTACCGCCGCCTCCTCGATCGCCGAGGCCGTGCGGGACGCCGACGTCGTCATCACGATGGTTCCGGCCTCCCCGCAGGTCGAGGCCATCGCGTACGGCCCGGACGGAATCCTGGAGAACGCCAGGTCCGGCGCGCTGCTGATCGACATGTCCTCGATCACCCCGCAGACCTCCATCGACCTGGCCAAGGCCGCCAAGGACAAGGGCATCCGGGTCCTGGACGCCCCCGTGTCCGGCGGTGAGGCCGGTGCCATCGAGGCCGTGCTGTCCATCATGGTCGGCGGCGAGCAGGCCGACTTCGACGAGGCCAAGCCGATCTTCGAGGCGCTCGGCAAGACCATCGTGCTGTGCGGCCCGCACGGCTCCGGTCAGACCGTGAAGGCCGCCAACCAGCTGATCGTCGCCGTCAACATCCAGGCGTGCGCCGAGGCCGTGGTCTTCCTGGAGAAGTCCGGCGTGGACCTCAAGGCCGCCCTGGACGTCCTCAACGGCGGTCTCGCGGGCTCCACCGTGCTGACGCGGAAGAAGGACAACTTCCTGAACCGCGACTTCAAGCCCGGCTTCCGGATCGACCTGCACCACAAGGACATGGGCATCGTCACCGACGCCGCCCGCACCGTCGGCGCGGCCCTGCCCGTCGGTTCCGTGGTGGCCCAGCTGGTCGCGAGCCTGCGTGCGCAGGGCGACGGCGGCCTGGACCACTCCGCGCTGCTGCGCGCGGTCGAGCGCCTCTCCGGCGCCCAGGTCTGACCCGGCCGCCCCTGAACTCCGGGCGGCGCCGGTGCTGACACCTGTCCTGTCGCGCCCAAGGCGCCGGCGCCGCCCGGTAACCAGCCCTGCTCACCCGTTCAACAAACTGTTGACGCCCCGATCGTCCCGAACCTAGGCTCCACAAAGCGGAAACAGCTTTCCGCTGCCCCTCGCATGGAAGGTCCACGATGTCGAAGCGCGTGCTCACCACCGAGTCCGGCGCCCCGGTCGCCGACAACCAGAATTCCGCCTCCGCCGGCATCGGCGGCCCGCTGCTGCTCCAGGACCAGCACTTGCTGGAGAAGCTCGCGCGCTTCAACCGCGAGCGCATCCCGGAGCGTGTGGTGCACGCCCGCGGCTCCGGCGCCTACGGTCACTTCGAGGTCACCGACGACGTCACCGACTACACGTACGCCGAGTTCCTGGACACGGTCGGCAAGCGCACCGAGGTGTTCGTACGCTTCTCCACCGTGGCCGACTCGCTCGGCGGTGCGGACGCGGTGCGCGACCCGCGCGGTTTCGCGGTGAAGTTCTACACCCGTGAGGGCAACTACGACCTCGTCGGGAACAACACCCCGGTGTTCTTCATCAAGGACCCGATCAAGTTCCCCGACTTCATCCACTCGCAGAAGCGCGACCCCTTCACGGGCCGTCAGGAGCCGGACAACGTCTGGGACTTCTGGGCGCACGCCCCCGAGGCCACGCACCAGGTGACCTGGCTGATGGGCGACCGCGGCATCCCGGCGTCGTACCGCCACATGAACGGCTACGGCTCGCACACCTACCAGTGGACGAACAGCAAGGGCGAGGCCTTCTTCGTCAAGTACCACTTCAAGACGAACCAGGGCATCCGCTGCCTGAGCAGCGAGCAGGCCGCGGAGATCGCCGGCCAGGACCCGACCTCGCACCAGACGGACCTGCTCCAGGCCATCGAGCGCGGGGTGCACCCGTCCTGGACGCTGTACGTCCAGCTGATGCCGGCGGAGGATGCCGCGGACTACCGCTTCAACCCGTTCGACCTGACCAAGGTGTGGCCGCACAAGGACTACCCGCTGCAGCGGGTCGGCCGCCTGGTGCTGGACCGCAACCCGGACAACGTGTTCGCCGAGGTCGAGCAGGCCGCGTTCTCCCCGAACAACTTCGTGCCGGGCATCGGCCCGTCGCCGGACAAGATGCTCCAGGGCCGCCTGTTCGCCTACGCCGACGCGCACCGCTACCGCCTGGGTGTCAACCACACCCAGCTCGCGGTGAACGCCCCCAAGGCCGTGCCGGGCGGCGCGCACAACTACGGGCGAGACGGGTTCATGGCGTCCAACTCCCAGGGCCGGTACGCCAAGAACTACGAGCCGAACTCCTACGACGGCCCCGTCGAGACCGGCCGCCCGCTGTCGGCGCCGCTCGCCGTGTCCGGGCACACCGGCACGCACGAGGCGCCGCAGCACACCAAGGACGACGACTTCTTCCAGGCCGGTGAGCTGTACCGCCTGATGTCCGCCGAGGAGAAGTCCCGCCTGATCGCCAACATCGCCGGCGGCCTGTCCCAGGTCAGCCGCGACGACGTGATCGAGAAGAACCTGGCCCACTTCCACGCCGCCGACCCGGAGTACGGCACGCGCGTGGAGGAGGCGGTCCGCGCCCTGCGCGAGGACTGACCCACAGGCTGCGTCCGGGGCCCGGCGGGGAGGCCGGGCACCGGACGCGACGACCCGCCGTACCGGCGACCCGGATGAGGGGTGGTCGACCGGTACGGCGGGCAGGGCGAGGACCGCGGCGGCGTGCGAGCCAGTGCGGTGGTGCAGGCCCGGAGTCTCTTCCTTCGACCTGAGGGGAGGAGCCCCCGGCGCCATCGCACCCGCCGCGGTCCCGATCCCTTCCCCCAGACCCCGTCCGGCGGCGCGAACGTACTGTCGCGCCCAGCCTCGCACCGCCGGACGGCTTCAACAAAACCCTCACAGCCTCACCGGGCGGAAAGCGCCCCGGACGCGGACGGTCCCGCATCCGGGGCGCTTTCCGTTGTCCACGCGCGGTGTCCGGGGTGCGGAACGGCGCGGTGCGCAGCAGCCTGGTGGCATGGCACATCCGACGGAGCATCCGCACATCGTGGTGCATCCCCCGGCCCTGGACGGCTCCCGGCGGGTCACCACGGACGACGAGACACTGGGGATCGCCACGCACGCCGACGACGTGAGCGAGATCCTCCGGCTGGCCGATCTGTACGTCACCGACATCGAGCACACCGACTTCATCGAGTGGCAGGGCGGCGGCCCCGACGACTGGCCGGGCCTGTCCGAGCACCACGAGGCATGAACCCACGTACCGCAGCGGTCGTAGCCCGCCTACGGCATCCTCAAATCAAGCTCTGAACCGGTACGGCGAGGCTTCGGCCGCCCCCGGCACCGGGCAGACTTCCCGCACACGGAACCCGCCGACACGGGGGCGGCGGGCTCCGTGTGCACACGGCATGCCGAGAGGGGCGGTCCCGGATGGGACCGCCCCTCTCGTCGTGGTGCGCCGGCGTGTCAGCCCTTCAGGGGCTTGATCGCGGTCGGCGCGTGCCCCGGCTCCGTCGCCAGCTCCTCGAACTCGATGACGTTGGAGATGTCGTTCGTGCCGGACATGGAGATGTTGGTGACGCGCTCCAGGATCGCCTCGACGACCACCGGGACCCGGTACTCCGCGGCGAGCTTCTTGGCCTGCTCCAGGGCCGTGCCCAGCTCACAGGGGTCGGTCACGCGGATCGCCTTGCAGCCGAGGCCCTCGGCGACCTTGACGTGGTCGACGCCGTAGACGCCCAGCTCGGGCGAGTTGATGTTCTCGAACTCCAGCTTGACCTGGAAGTCGATGTCGAACGCCCGCTGCGCCTGGCGGATCAGGCCCAGGTAGGAGTTGTTCACCAGGACGTGGACGTAGGGGATCTTGTGCTGGGCGCCGACGGCCAGTTCCTCGATCATGAACTGGAAGTCGTAGTCACCGGAGAGCGCGACGACCTGCGCCTGAGGGTCGGCCTTGGCGACACCGAGCGCGGCCGGGACGGTCCAGCCGAGCGGGCCCGCCTGGCCGCAGTTGATCCAGTGGCGCGGCCGGTAGACGTGCAGCATCTGCGCGCCGGCGATCTGCGAGAGGCCGATGGTGGAGACGTACCGGGTCTCCGGGCCGAAGGCCTTGTTCATCTCCTCGTAGACGCGCTGCGGCTTGATCGGGATGTCGTCGAAGTGCGTACGGCGCTGGAGCGTGGCCTTCCTCTCCTGCGCGGAGGCGGCCCACGCGGAGCGGTCGGGCAGCTTCCCTGCGGCCTTCAGCTCCTTCGCCACCTCGACGAACAGCTCCAGCGCGGCCTTCGCGTCGGAGGCGATGCCGTAGTCCGGGGCGAAGATCTTGCCGATCTGGGTGGGCTCGACGTCGACGTGGACGAACGTCCGGCCGGCCGTGTAGACGTCCAGCTTGCCGGTGTGGCGGTTGGCCCAGCGGTTGCCGATGCCGAGGACGAAGTCGGACTCCAGGAACGTCGCGTTGCCGTAGCGGTGCGAGGTCTGCAGGCCGACCATGCCGGCGTTCAGCTCGTGGTCGTCGGGCAGGAGGCCCCAGCCCATCAGGGTCGGCACGACCGGAGTGCCCGTCAGCTCGGCGAACTCCACCAGCAGCTCGGCCGCGTCGGCGTTGATGACGCCGCCGCCCGCGACGATCAGGGGGCGCTCGGCGGCGTTCAGCATGCCGATCGCCTTCTCGATCTGCGCGCGGGTCGCGGCGGGCTTGTAGACCGGCAGCGGCTCGTACGTCTCGGGGTCGAACTCGATCTCCGTCATCTGGACGTCGATCGGCAGGTCGATCAGGACGGGGCCGGGCCGGCCGGAGCGCATGAGGTGGAAGGCCTGCTGGAAGACGCCGGGGACCTGCGCGGCCTCCAGGACGGTCACCGCCATCTTGGTGACCGGCTTGGCGATCGAGGCGATGTCGACGGCCTGGAAGTCCTCTTTGTGGATCACCGCGGTCGGGGCCTGGCCGGTGATGCACAGGATCGGGATGGAGTCGCCGATCGCCGAGTACAGGCCGGTGATCATGTCGGTGCCGGCGGGTCCCGAGGTGCCGATGCAGACACCGATGTTGCCGGGGTGCGTCCGGGTGTAGCCCTCGGCCATGTGCGAGGCGCCCTCCACATGGCGGGCGAGGGTGTGGGTGATCCCGCCGGAGGCCTTGAGCGCCGCGTAGAACGGGTTGATCGCCGCGCCGGGGACACCGAACGCGTCGGTGACGCCCTCGCGCTTGAGGATCTCAACTGCCGCGCGGGCAGCGGTCATTCGAGCCATCGAGTACTCCTGCTTCGGCCATCGGATTCGCACTCCCGTCGCGCCCCGCGGTGAGCTCTCTTCCGTGAACTGACTGTCTTTGACTTTTTCCGTATAGCGGAAATTAACTTCTACGATCTGGAATGAATGTAGGTGGGAGGGCCGAAGGCCGTCAAGAGAGGGACCAAGCGCCGGACAGGCACGGGGCCGGTGGAGGACGATGGGCGCTGCCCTGAGGTGAGAGACGTCCGGGAGTGGGCCATGCCCGAGAGCCTGTCGGTGCGCTGTCCGACGTGCCGGCGCGCGCACCGCTACACGGCACCGTCGTACCCCTGCGCCTGCGGCACTCCGGTCGCCGCGCCGCTGGACGGGGACGGCGTGGTGACGCCGGTCGCGCACCGCGTCTGGCAGGAGGACTGGGTCACCGTGCGCTGCGGGCACTGCGGGCGCCGGGGGCAGTGGCCCCGGCCGGAGCTGGGATGCCCCTGCGGCACGGTTCTGCGCATCCCGGTGGCGTCCGGCGCTCCGGAGCGGCCGGCGCCGCCCTCCGTGACGATCCGCACCGCGCGCGACGCGGTCACGGCCGTCGTGCTCCACCTCCACCGGCTCGGCTACGGCCGG
>NZ_JAOCQE010000071.1 GCF_025290915.1 Streptomyces sp. 15-116A
CGACGTGGCGCGCGCCGTGGTGGGCGTGCTGGCCGACTGGGCCAGGGGACCCGGCGGCTGGGCCTCCGGAGCGCCGGACGCCCAGCCACGGCCCGTCGGCGTGGTCACCGTCGCCTCGCACAGCCGGCCGCGGCTGATCCACACGCTGGGTGCGCGCATCGCGGAGATCGGACGGCTGCCGCTGCTCGGCTCGGTGGAGTACACCGGTGAGGCCCGCCCCGGCCAGGCGTCCCGCAGCAACAGCGCTCAGCGCCTGAAGGCCCTCGACGGGGCGCTGACGGTGCCGCCCGCGCTCGCGGCCACGCTCGCCGAAGCGCACGGTCCGGTTCTCCTCGTGGACGACTACACGGAGACGGGCTGGACCCTCGCGGTGGCGGCGCGGCTGCTCAGGCGCGCCGGTGCCGAGGGGGTGCTGCCGCTGGTGCTGGCGGTGCAGGGCTGAGGGCGCGTCGGAGGCCGACCGGTGCCGGAACTCTCCGCGCACGCCTCTGGACACCGCGCATCCGCATGCCGTACGAACGTGTCGGGGTCGAACGCCTCATGCGTGGTCCGTTCATACACTTCCTGGGGATATAAGCCACTCAACGTCACATAGTGGTCGGCTGCCTCAATTGCTCGTTGCCGCATCCAAGTTCGACAGGAAGAATTGAAGTCCGCACCCGTACGGCTCGTCTGCCGCTCCGGTAGGGCTCTGTCGCGTGCGCGCTCCCCCGAATCCGACCCGCCCGCAGTGTGGGCGTAGCCGAAGGGAGGATCGTGACCTTCGGATTCGCTCCGTCCTCGGCGGCTTCACTGTCGACGCCCGCCGCTTCCGCCACCCGTGTGCTCGAACCCGCGGAGTGGGCCGCCGCGGGAATTCCGCTGCTGCGCAACCCGCGTGAGGTCGTCAGCGGACTGCACGCCCGGCATCGTCCCGGTCCGGCGACGGCGATCGTCGCCGTGCTCGATCCGGACGAGCGTCTGCGGGCGAGTGCGTCCTTCACCCGTCGCCCCGCACCGGCGGACGGCTGGATGTTCCGCAACGCGCTGCTGGCCCAGTTGCGCCGGGTCATCCCGCACGATCTGCGCCGCCGCACGCCCGTGCGCACGGCGGTCCTGCTCTACTGCCGTGACGGGGACGCGCGTTGGACGGAGGAGGACGGCGCGTGGATGTGGGGGCTGCGGGATGCCTGCACGCTCCACGGGCTGCGCTGCGGGGCGTACATCACACTGACCCGGGACGGCTGGCAGGTGCTCGGCGAGGGCCGCGGCGGACGCCGCCCCAGTGCCGACTCTGCACCGGAGCCGTTCGCCATGTCCGAGTCGCCGCCCCGGATACCGCGCACGGGCGGCGTGGCATCAGACGTTCTCCGTCGCGCAGCCGCCCGCTGAGGGCACGCGCTGCCCGGCTGCTTCGCGCGTCTGTCGGCGGTCGGAGCCCGGGAGCACGTCCCCAACCGTGGGACGCGCCACCGGTGATCGGCCGCCAGGCCCGAGTGACCGGGCGTCGGCGGCCCTCCCGCTGCGCCGCCACCTGGTCGCCAACGCGGCCGGCCGCTCGACGGCTAGGCCGGGCGGGAGGCGCGTGGCCGTCGGCGACAGCAACGTGGCCGTCCGCGACCGGCGCGTGACCCGTCACGCCCGTCCGGACACGTAGGACGCTGGCCCGGACGCGGAGGGCGCCGGTCCCGACACAAGGGGCGCTAGCCCGGACGTGAGGGGCGCCGGTCCCGGCACAAGGAGCGTCGGCTCAGACCCCTGCGCCCAGCACGGAGTTGATGCGCTGCGGGTCGCCGCAGACGATCAGCAGGGCCCCTGCCTTGGCGTGCGCGACGGACAGGGCGGAGGCGGCCAGGTCCTCGGCACCACCGTTGACGGCGACCACGACGACGGGACGCTTGCCCGCGCGGTCGGCGACGGCGGCGTCCGCGTAGAAGACGTCGTCACCGGCGTCGTGCTGAGCCCAGTAGGAGGCTTCACCGAAGGACAGTTCGTGGGTGGCCCACGGGTGCTGCTCGCCGGTGGTGATGACCAGCACGTCACCGGGGGCACGGCCCGAATCCAGGAGCAGGTCCACGGCTTCCTCGGCGGCGTCGAGCGCCCCCTGGGCCGAAGCGGGGATCAGCTGGATCTGCGGGGCCGGGGC
This sequence comes from Streptomyces sp. 15-116A, assembly GCF_025290915.1. GTDB lineage: Bacteria > Actinomycetota > Actinomycetes > Streptomycetales > Streptomycetaceae > Streptomyces. The sequence goes on from NZ_JAOCQE010000071.1 coordinate 2,126, forward strand.
AGAGGCGACCGGAGCCGAAGGACCGGGCTTCGCCGCGGTGGCCCCATCGCGCGAGGTGCGTTGGGCGGGCGGCGCGGGCCGGACGGGGCCGGGACGTCCGGGACGCGACGGAGCCGCGGGGCGGGGACCGGGTACGGGGCGGGGGGTCGGCGCGGTGCGGCCGCTGGCCGGAGTGGCGCGGGGACCCTGGGCACTCTCGTGAATCTGAGGCTCCTCGGGAATGAGAGGCATGAGCTGATTTTTATCAAACGTTGGTACGGCTCGCGCCGCCGGGTGGCACTTGAGTGCGAGCGGAACCGTCAGAAATCGAAGCCGAGCTGACCCTCGATCTCCGGAACGCTTCCGTCCGCGAAGGCGCGGACCTTCTTGAGGTGCCGCCACTGGGGCAGCGCATCAAGATACGCCCACGACAACCGGTGGTGCGGGGTGGGCCCCCGAACCTCCAGTGCGGCCTTGTGCACGGGCGACGGATACCCGGCGTTGTCCGCAAAACCGAAGTCTGCATGGTCGATACCCAGTTCGGCCATCATTTTGTCGCGCTGAACCTTGGCGATCACCGAGGCCGCCGCAACCGCCACACATGACTGGTCACCCTTGATCACCGTACGGACCTGCCAGGGTGCGCCGAGGTAGTTGTGCTTGCCGTCGAGTATCACGGCGTCGGGCCGGACCGGCAGCCCTTCGAGCGCCCGGACCGCCGCGAGCCGCAGCGCGGCCGTCATCCCGAGGTCGTCGATCTCCTCCGGCGACGCATGGCCGAGGGCGTACGACGTCACCCATGTCCGCAGCGTCTCGGCGAGTTCGGTGCGCCGCTTGATCGTCAGGAGCTTGGAGTCGGTGAGCCCCTCGGGGGGCCGGCGCAGCCCGGTGATCGCCGCGCAGACGGTGACGGGCCCGGCCCACGCACCGCGGCCCACCTCGTCGACACCTGCAATGATCTTCGCCCCGGTCGTGGCGCGCAGTGAGCGCTCGACTGTGTGAGTGGGTGGTTCGTACGGCATGGCGCCCTTAGCGTACGCCGCCGGCGACGGCGCGCGACAGGCCGGTTCCCCGTCGGACATGAGGCCCTCCGCGGCACCGGTTCAGATCCCGGTCGGCCGCAGCAGCGGAACCATCAACTGGTCGATCATCTCCTCCAGATCGGCGTCCGGCCATTCGCTCCCGCACATCTTGGAGCGGTACATCATCATCGCCGGGACAGCGTCGAAGACGTAGCCGTTCGCCGCGTCCGGTCGCACCTCGCCCCGCTCGATTCCACGCTCGATCACGCCGCGCAGCATCGCGATGGTCGGCTCCACCACCCCTTCGAAGATCACACCGTGGAAGCGCTCGGCCTGGGTGGTGTCACATTCGTGAATGACCGCACGCAGCGCCACGCCCGGCCGCGAGTACATCGCGTCGCGCGCTCGCTTGCAGAGCTCCAGCAGTTCCTCGCGCACGCTGCCCAGGTCCGGCGCGGCCGCGAGCTGCGGCAGTCCGGCCCGCAGGGCGTCGGCGACGAGGTCCTCCTTGGAGGGCCAGCGGCGGTAGACGGCGGCCTTTCCGGTCTGGGCGCCGGCGGCGACGCCCTCCATCGTCAGGCCGTTCCAGCCGACGGTGCTGAGTTGTTCCAGGGCGGCGTCGAGGATCGCGCGTTCCAGCACGGCGCCGCGGCGACGGGAAGCGGCCGTCTGAGCGTGGGCGGCCGCCCAGCTCGAAGTAACCATCTGACTCTCTCCAACGAGCAGAGGAAGCGGGCATTCCGGGGATCGGGGACGCACCGTCCGGCATCTACGGGGGACATGCCGGACGGAGACGCATTCAGTGAACGCTTGCGTTCACTGTCCGGGACTCCTACCGTTGACGCAACAGTGAACGCGAGCGTTCACTGACGCACTCATGGGGGACCCATAGTGACAACCTCTCCGTTGATTCAGGACCAGAAGCCCGGTGCGGCTCGCCGGGACGGTCATCCCGGCATCGCGCTCACCGTCATCGCCGCCTGCCAACTCATGGTGGTACTGGACGCGACGATTGTGAACATCGCGCTGCCGCACATCCAGAACGCTCTCGAGTTCAGCACCACGGACCTCACCTGGGTGGTCAGCTCCTACACCCTGACCTTCGGTGGTCTGCTTCTCCTCGGCGGCCGGGCCGGTGACATCCTCGGCCGCCGCCGCGTCTTCATGAGCGGCATCCTGCTGTTCACTCTCGCCTCGCTGCTCGGTGGACTCGCCCAGGAGCCCTGGCAACTGCTGGCCGCCCGCGTCCTGCAGGGTGTCGGCGGTGCGATCGCGTCGCCGACGTCGCTGGCGCTCATCACCACCACGTTCCCCGAGGGACCCGCGCGCAACCGGGCCTTCGGCGTGTTCGCCGCGGTCTCCGCGGGCGGCGGCGCCATCGGTCTGCTCGCCGGCGGCATGCTCACCGAGTGGCTGGACTGGCGCTGGGTGCTCTTCGTCAACGTGCCGATCGGTGTCCTGATCGCCGTGCTCACCCCGCTGTACATCAGCGAGTCCGAACGGCACTCCGGCCGCTTCGACATCGCCGGCGCGGTGACCTCGACGGCCGGTATGGCCTCGCTCGTCTACGGCTTCATCCGGGCCGCGGACGAAGGCTGGCGAGACAGTCTGACCATCGGTTCCTTCGCCGCGGCGGTGGTCCTCCTGACGGCCTTCGCGCTCATCGAGTCCCGCGCCAGGGAGCCGATCACGCCGCTGCGGATGTTCGCCGACCGCAACCGCTCGGGCACGTATCTGATCATGCTGAGCCTGGCCGCGGCGATGTTCGGCATGTTCTTCTACATCGTTCTCTTCGTGCAGAACGTCCTCGGGTACACCCCGATCGAGGCGGGTCTGGCCTTCCTGCCGGTGACGGTCGTGATCGCCCTCGGAGCGGGGTTGTCGCAGCGGTTCCTGCCGGTGCTCGGTCCCAAGCCGTTCATGCTGGTCGGCTCGGCGCTCGCGGCGATCGGGCTCGCCTGGCAGACCCTGATCAGCTCCGACAGCTCCTATGTCGGCGGCATCCTCGGCCCGATGCTGATCTTCGGCTTCGGCATGGGCCTGAACTTCGTGACGCTGACGCTCACCGCCGTCTCGGGTGTGGCTCAGCACGAGGCGGGGGCGGCGTCGGGACTGCTCAACGCGACCCAGCAGGTGGGCGGCTCGGTGGGACTGGCCCTCCTCACCACGGTGTTCGGCACGGCGAGCAGGGACGAGGCGGAGAAGCAGATGCCGGCCTTCCTGGCCGAGGCGACGCCGGAGCAGAAGGCCGAGTTCGCCCAGACGCACCAGCTGCCCGCGCCCTGGGGCCACGAAGTGCTGGCGCAGGGCATCTCGACGGCCTTCATCCCGGCGGCCGCCATGGCCGTCCTGGCGCTGGCCACCGCGTGGCTGGTGATCAGGGTCCGCAAGAGCGACCTCGATGCGCTCTCCGGCTCGGCCGGACCCGGTATCGGCTGACGACGGAGGACGACGGACCCGGCCCGGCAGCTCACCGACCCGTGTCACGGGGGCAGGTCGGAGGGCGCCGGGCCGCTCCCGTGCGACGGCTCCCCACAGAGCCCGCAGAAGAAGCAGGACGACACGCAGCACGTCCACGACCACACCCCCGATGCCTTCCGGTGAACACCCTCGCCCTGTGAGAGCTCATGCCGCACACAGCGGATGTCCCCACAACGAGCGGACGGTTACGCAGAGTTCCCGGAATGCACGGAGAGTTTCCAACTAGACAGAAGCCGGCAGCCACGCAGGCAAAGCCTCGACCTGGTCGGCCCAGTGAGCGGGCGGCGCCCCGGCCTTACCGGCGGCGATCACTCCACCCACGATCGCGCACGTGGTGTCGACGTCCCCGCCCGCTTGGGCGGTCGTCCAGAACGCCTGCTCGTAGTCGCTCAGACCACGGGCGGCCGACCACAGCGCGAAGGGCACGGTGTCATGAGCCGTCGTACGCCGTCCGCAGCCGAGCACGGCGGCGACCGTGGCCGCGTCGCCGTAGTCGAGCATGTCTCTGGCACGGCGCAGCCCCGCGCCCACCGCGCTCCGCTTGGGCACCAGGTCGATGACCCCGTCGAGGAGGGCTTCCGCCCCGGGCGGTCCGCCGGGGGCGGCGGCGAGCGCGGCCGCCGCGGCCACGGCCATCGCACCGACCACGGCCTCGCGGTGCTGATGCGTGGGGTAGGCGGAGATCTCGGCCTGGTGGGTGGCCTGCTCGGGATCGTCGGCGTACCACGCGCCGAGCGGGGCGATGCGCATCGCGGCGCCGTTGCCCCAGGATCCCTGTCCGTTGAACAGCGCGGCGGCGAGTTCCCGCCAGTCGCCGCCTTCGCGGACCTGCCGCAGCAGGCGGCCGACCGCGGGGCCGTAGCCGCGGTCGAAGTCCTGGTGCTCGGCGAAGGACCGGGCGAGGGCGTCCTGGTCGATCCGGTGATGGGCGGTGAGGACGGCGACGACCGAGCAGGCCATCTCCGTGTCGTCGGTCCACTGCCACGGGCCGGGGGGCAGCTCGCGGCGCTTGAGCAGCGGGTAGTTCACCGGGACGAAGAACTGGGAGCCCAGCGCGTCCCCCACCGACAGTCCGCGCAGGCTGGCCAGGGCGCGGTCCAGGCGCCCGACGGGAGAGGAGTCAGCGGTCATCGCCCTGCCACTCTATCCGGTGATCCCGTAGGGTTCCGGATCACGCCAGCGTTCGAAGGGCCGGTCAAGCGTGTACTTGCCGTCCTCCCCCAGAACGAGCATCCGCATCTCCGCGTTCCCGGGGTTCGACAGCGACTCGAACTCCGCCACGGTCCAGTGGAACCACCGCATGCAGAACAGCCGCATCGCGAGGCCGTGGGTCACGATGAGCACGTTGGGCGGATGATCGGGAGCCTCGAAACTGCGGAACAGGCTCTCCAGGAAACCGCCGACCCGGTCGTAGACGTCGGCCCCGGACTCCCCCTGGGCGAAGCGGTAGAAGAAGTGGCCGTACGCGTCGCGGTAGGCCTTCTGCAGGCGCACGTCGTCGCGGTCCTGCCAGTTGCCCCAGTCCTGCTCACGCAGCCGCGGCTCCTCTCGCACCCGTATGAGCTCCGGGTCGAGGTGGAAGGCGCTCAGCGTCTGGTGCGTACGGCGGTAAGGCGAGACGTACACGCTGACGCGCTCCCGGCCGAAGAGCTCGCGCAGCCGCTTGCCCGTCTCCTCGGCCTGCTGCCGGCCCCGCTCGGTGAGGGCCAGCGCGTGATCGGGTTCGCGTTCGTACACGGAGTCATCAACATTGCCCGTTGATTCACCGTGCCGGACAAGGACGATGCGCCGTGGTCGTGCCATGCCAAAACCCTAGTCGTACGCCGCCTCGCGCTCTCGGTGCGCATGGGGCGTTCACACCGTCCAGGCCTGTTCCATGTCCACGATGTCCCCTGTGAGGGCCGCGATGTCGGTCTCCGTCTGGGCCCTCAGGGCGAGGCGCTCCACGCGTTCGGTCCGGTACTTGCCGTGCTCGGCGGCGGAGTGCCACATCGACAGCACCAGGAACTCGTTGCCCGGCGCCTCGCCGAACAGGCCGCGGACCATGCCCGGCGAGCCGGCCATCGCCGGGTTCCACACCTTCTCCTGCATCAGGACGAAGTGCTCGGCCCGCTCCTCGTGGACACGGCAGAGCGCCACCCTCAGCAGGTCGGCGTCCGTGAAACGGGGCTCGAACCCGGTCTTCACGTCGAAGCGGTGATCGAAGAGCCTGACCTGTGGATCCTTGAAGGTCCCCGACTGGGCCGAGGCGAGCCGGTCGTGGGAGCGCGCCATGAAGGAGTCGTAGAAGGCACGGCTCTCCCAGAAGGAGAAGATGTGCGCGACATCCGGCCGCCCGCGGCTCCAGCCGCCGCCCTGCGCGCGAAACCCCGGCTCCCCCAGAAGCCCCGCCCACTTCCGCTGCCCCCGTTCAAAACCGCGGCGGTCCACCACGGTGCAGCGAATCCACTTGACCAGCACCGCGCCATCGTAAGGCCACGGAGCGTGGCGCCGGTCACGCTCGTGTGCACTGCTTCCCGGCACGGGCTTCCGCGCGCGTGGCAGGATGGGCAATCTGCCGGGCCAAACCGGCAGTTGGGGTGAGCGGGCAGCACCGTCACGGGGAAGGGGAAGTCTGGTGAACGGCCTCAACAAGGGCATCCGCAAGGTCGAGATCGCGCTGAGGTGGGACCCGAGTCCGTCGGGGCAGCCGTCCACCGATCTGGATCTCGTGGCCGCGCCCTACCTGGCGGGCGACACCCAGGGCGACCCCGCCTATGTGGTGCACTTCGACAGCCGCTCCCCCGACGGCACCATCACGCTGAACCGGGACAGCAAGGACGGCAAGGGCTTCGGCTACGACGAAGTCATGACACTGGAGCTGGATCGGCTGGCCGAGCGGTACGCGCGCGTGGCGGTCGGCGTGATCATCCAGCAGCATCAGGGGCTGCGGACGTTCGCCGCTGTGACCAACCCCGGCCTGCGCATCCGTGAGGGCTACGACGTCCTGGCCGAGGACGACTTCGGCGGAATTCCGGACGCCACCGCGGCGAGGGTCGCGGAGTTCGTCAGGGACGGCTCCGGCCCGTGGGAGTTCCGCCCCGGCGTCCTTGGCTTCGACGGCGATCCGGCCACCTTCACGCGCACGATGGGGGCACCGCGCCGCCCTTGAGCGAACAAGCCGTCACTCGCCCGGCATGAGTCATGAGTAAGGGGCGCCCCCCATTGGTGGGCGCCCCTTACTCATGGAAACCTACGGGTCAGCTGCAACCGCTGGTCGAGCCGCAGCCCTCGCAGATGTAGCAGGAACCCGCGCGCTGCATCTTCGTGCCGCAGGAGAAGCACAGCGGGGCGTCGGCCTGGATGCCCAGCTGCATCTCGACCAGCTCCGCGCTGGTGTGGGCCTGCTGCGGGGCGGGCTTGGCCGCCTCGACCTCGGCCTTGGGCGTGGAGACCGCCTTCAGCTCCTGGGCGCGCGGCGCCGACTGGGCCAGACCCTCGACGTCGACCTCGTCGTCGGCCGGCTCGTAGGAGCCGGTCTCCAGGTGACGCTGGCGCTCCTCGGCGGAGTGGATGCCGAGCGCGGAGCGCGTCTCGAAGGGCAGGAAGTCCAGCGCCAGGCGGCGGAAGATGTAGTCGACGATCGACTGCGCCATCCGCACGTCCGGGTCGTCGGTCATGCCGGCCGGCTCGAAGCGCATGTTGGTGAACTTCGAGACGTACGTCTCCAGCGGCACGCCGTACTGCAGGCCGACGGAGACGGCGATGGAGAAGGCGTCCATCATGCCCGCGAGGGTCGAGCCCTGCTTGGACATCTTCAGGAAGACCTCGCCCAGACCGTCGTCCGGGTAGGAGTTGGCGGTCATGTAGCCCTCGGCGCCGCCGACCGTGAAGGACGTGGTGATGCCGGGACGGCCCTTGGGGAGCCGCTTGCGGACCGGACGGTACTCGACGACCTTCTCGACCTTGGCCTCGACGGTGGCGGGCTCCTCGGCCTTCTCCTCCTTGACGTCCTTCTTCTTGGCGGAGAGCGGCTGGCCGACCTTGCAGTTGTCGCGGTAGATGGCGAGCGCCTTGACGCCCAGCTTCCAGGCCTCGAAGTAGATCTCCTCGACCTCCTCGACCGTCGCCGTCTCCGGCATGTTGACCGTCTTGGAGATGGCGCCGGAGATCCACGGCTGGATGGCGGCCATCATGCGGACGTGGCCCATCGGGGAGATGGCGCGCTCGCCCATGGCGCAGTCGAACACCTCGTAGTGCTCGTGCTTGAGGCCGGGGGCGTCGATCACATTGCCGTGCTCGGCGATGTGGGCGACGATCGCCTCGATCTGCTCCTCCTGGTAGCCCAGGCGGCGCAGGGCCTGCGGGACGGTGCCGTTGACGATCTGCATCGAGCCGCCGCCGACCAGCTTCTTGAACTTGACCAGCGCGAGGTCGGGCTCGACACCGGTGGTGTCGCAGGACATCGCGAGGCCGATGGTGCCGGTCGGGGCGAGGACGGAGGCCTGGGAGTTACGGAAACCGTTCTTCTCGCCGAGGCGCAGCACGTCCTGCCATGCCTCGGTGGCGGCGGCCCATACCGGGGTATCCAGGTCGTCCATGCGCACGGCCGTGCCGTTGGCGTCGGCGTGCTGCTTCATGACGCGCTTGTGGGCGTCGGCGTTGCGGGCGTAGCCGTCGTACGGGCCGACGACCGCGGCGAGTTCGGCGGAGCGGCGGTAGGCCGTGCCGGTCATCAGGGAGGTGATGGCACCGGCGAGGGCGCGGCCGCCGTCGGAGTCGTAGGCGTGGCCGGTGGCCATCAGCAGGGCGCCGAGGTTGGCGTAGCCGATGCCGAGCTGGCGGAACGCGCGCGTGTTCTCGCCGATCTTCTGGGTCGGGAAGTCCGCGAAGCAGATGGAGATGTCCATCGCGGTGATGACCAGCTCGACGACCTTCTGGAAGCGCTCGGTCTCGAAGGCCTGGTTGCCCTTGCCGTCGTCCTTGAGGAACTTCATCAGGTTCAGCGAGGCCAGGTTGCAGGACGTGTTGTCCAGGTGCATGTACTCGCTGCACGGGTTCGACGCGGTGATCCGGCCGGACTCGGGGCAGGTGTGCCAGTTGTTGATGGTGTCGTCGTACTGGATGCCGGGGTCGGCGCACGCCCAGGCGGCCTCGGCGATCTTGCGGAAGAGAGACTTGGCGTCGACCTCCTCGATCACCTCGCCGGTCATCCGGGCGCGCAGACCGAACTGTCCGCCCTGCTCGACCGCCTTCATGAACTCGTCGTTCACACGGACCGAGTTGTTGGCGTTCTGGTACTGGACGGACGTGATGTCGTCGCCGCCCAGGTCCATGTCGAAGCCCGCGTCGCGCAGGACGCGGATCTTCTCCTCTTCCTTGACCTTGGTCTCGATGAAGTCCTCGATGTCCGGGTGGTCCACGTCGAGGACGACCATCTTGGCGGCGCGACGGGTGGCGCCACCGGACTTGATGGTGCCGGCGGAGGCGTCGGCTCCGCGCATGAAGGAGACCGGGCCGGAGGCGTTGCCGCCGGAGGACAGCAGCTCCTTGGAGGAGCGGATCCGGGAGAGGTTCAGACCGGCGCCCGAACCGCCCTTGAAGATCATCCCCTCTTCCTTGTACCAGTCGAGGATCGACTCCATGGAGTCGTCGACGGAGAGGATGAAGCAGGCGGAGACCTGCTGGGGCTGCTGGGTGCCGACGTTGAACCAGACGGGGCTGTTGAAGCTGAAGATCTGGTGCAGGAGGGCGTAGGCCAGCTCGTGCTCGAAGATCTCGGCGTCGGCGGGCGAGGCGAAGTACTTGTGGTCCTCACCGGCCTTCCGGTAGGTCTTCACGATGCGGTCGATCAGCTGCTTGAGGCTGGTCTCGCGCTGCGGGGTGCCGACGGCACCGCGGAAGTACTTGCTGGTGACGATGTTGACCGCGTTCACCGACCAGAAGTCGGGGAACTCGACGCCGCGCTGCTCGAAGTTGACCGAGCCGTCGCGCCAGTTGGTCATGACGACGTCACGGCGCTCCCAGGCCACCTCGTCGTAAGGGTGGACTCCCGGGGTGGTGTGGATGCGCTCCACACGCAGTCCCTTGCCGGCCTTGTTGCTCTTGGCTCGGGAACTCCGTGCCGGACCGCTCGCCGTCTCTGTCATGCCGCCTCCCTGTACGGGCAAAAACGCCCTGAAGTGCCCCGTTGTTCCCGTGGCACGTGTTCTGTCTGGTGTTGCGGGCACCCACGCGCTTCGCCCGCAACAGGTCTTCTCCGCCGCCCGGCCGGTCCCCGGAACCGGCCTCGCGAACGGCTTCGCCGGTCAGCCGGCGGTGTGCGCGGGTTCGAGGGCCTGCGCAGCCCTCGTGGACCCGCTGTCGTCTTCCTGGCTCCCCGCGACAGCTCCCGCGCGGTCCTCGTCGTCCGCGACGGGCTGTTCCGCCTGCCTGAGTTCCGCGATCGCCGCCTCGAAGTCCTCGAGCGAGTCGAACGCCCGGTAGACGGAGGCGAACCGCAGATAGGCGACGAGGTCGAGCTCCTGCAGCGGGCCGAGTATGGCCAGACCCACGTCGTGGGTGGTCAGCTCGGCGCTTCCGGTGGCCCGCACCGCTTCCTCGACGCGCTGGCCGAGCTGGGCGAGCGCATCCTCGGTGACCGGCCGTCCCTGGCACGCCTTGCGCACACCATTGATGATCTTGGTGCGGCTGAAGGGCTCCGTGACCCCGGATCGCTTGACCACCATGAGCGAGCACGTCTCCACGGTCGTGAAACGACGGGAGCAGTCAGGACACTGGCGGCGCCTGCGGATCGACGTGCCGTCGTCGGTCGTACGACTGTCCACGACCCGGCTGTCGGGGTGCCTGCAGAAGGGGCAGTGCATGAACTCCAACCCTCCTCACAGCAGACTCAATAGCCTCGCCGGGCCTCTTGGGCCCCACGAAGCAGCTCCAGCATAGGCGATCTCAGCGGGCGCGAAGACCCGGGGGACCACAACTTCTGGGCTGCTGCGGCAATCCAACCACTAGATGTGGGGATTGGCTCATACATACACGCCCTGCACGCGTGTCGCCGAGAAGAGCCTGGTGGCGGCACGGCGCCCCCTCGGGACCTCCCGACACACGGGGAGACGGCGTGCACGCCCGAAGGAGGGGACGTGCGACTCCAGGAGAGACTGCGGGCCGCTCCCCGCGTCGTCGGAGGCGTGATGGCAGACTGGGGCCACTGTCGAGGTCATCGCCTCGGCGGTGAAGCGTACAACAACCAAATGGCCCGTTTGTCCGGCAGGAACCCGGCAGCCAATACACCTCAGCGCAAGATCACGTGCACCAATCCGAGTTTTTTCACTCGAACGTGTGTTTGGCGCAACCTTTCGAAAGCAACTACCGTTGTGCTGCAGGGAGACCATCGAGAGGGGCCGACGTGACCACCACCGCAGACAGTGCCACCATCACTGCCCAGGACCGCTCCCAGGGCCGACTCGAGCCGGTGCACGCCATGAACGAAGCCACGAACCCCGAGGGACACAAGCGCTCCCTGCCGGGCCGACCTCCCGGCATCCGGGCGGACAGCTCCGGACTCACCGACCGCCAGCGCCGGGTGATCGAAGTCATCAGGGACTCGGTCCAGCGGCGCGGCTATCCGCCGTCGATGCGCGAGATCGGCCAGGCGGTGGGCCTCTCCAGCACCTCGTCGGTGGCGCACCAGCTGATGGCGCTGGAGCGCAAGGGCTTCCTGCGTCGCGACCCGCACCGCCCGCGCGCCTACGAGGTCCGCGGCTCCGACCAGGCCGCCTCCGTGCAGCCCACGGACACCGCCGGCAAGCCCGCCGCGTCGTACGTCCCGCTGGTGGGCCGTATCGCCGCCGGTGGACCGATCCTGGCCGAGGAGTCCGTCGAGGATGTGTTCCCGCTCCCCCGGCAGCTCGTGGGTGACGGTGAGCTGTTCGTCCTGAAGGTCGTCGGCGACTCCATGATCGAGGCCGCGATCTGCGACGGCGACTGGGTCACGGTCCGCCGTCAGCCCGTCGCCGAGAACGGCGACATCGTGGCCGCGATGCTCGACGGCGAGGCCACCGTCAAGCGCTTCAAGCGCGAGGACGGCCATGTCTGGCTGCTGCCGCACAACTCGGCCTACGAGCCCATCCCCGGCGACGACGCGACCATCCTCGGCAAGGTGGTGGCCGTTCTGCGCCGCGTCTGAGCACGGCAGCGGGAGCGAGCCTCGGCCGCCCCGCCCAGTGACCGGGCCCCGGGACCCCTGCGCCGGTTCCGGGGTCCTGTGTTGTCCCGTGCGGTCCCGGCCCCACAACTCCCGCGCCCCGGTGACTGACGGTGTTCGATCGCGGCCAGCGACTTCCGCACCTGGTTACGGTCGGTGGTGTACCAGAAGTCGGGCAACGACGCCTTGAGATAGCTCCCGTAACGAGCCGTCGCCAGCCGCTGGTCCAGTACGGCCACGACGCCCCGGTCGCCCGAGGCCCGTACGAGACGTCCTGCGCCCTGCGCCATGAGCAGCGCCGCGTGGGTGGCGGCGACCGCCATGAAGCCGTTGCCGCCCGCGTCCTCCACGGCCTTCTGGCGGGCGCTCATCAGCGGGTCGTCCGGGCGCGGGAACGGGATCTTGTCCATGACGACCAGCTGACAGCTGGGCCCCGGCACGTCGACGCCCTGCCAGAGCGACAGCGTGCCGAAGAGACAGGTTCTGGGGTCGGCGGCGAAGTTCTTGATCAGTTCGCCGAGTGTCTCCTCCCCCTGCAGCAGGATCGGGAACTCGGGGATCCGCGTGCGCAGCTCCTCGGCCGCGAGCTGGGCCGCGCGCATCGAGGAGAACAGGCCGAGGGTGCGGCCGCCCGCCGCCTGGATCAGCTCGGTGAGCTCGTCGAGCATGTCCCCGCGATCGCCGTCGCGGGCCGGCCGGGCCAGATGCTTGGCGACGTAGAGAATCCCCTGCCGGGGGTAGTCGAACGGCGACCCGACGTCGACGCCCTTCCACTGCGGCAGGTCGTCGCCCTCGGCGCCCTCGGGTCCGAGCCCCAGTGACGCGCCCACCCCGTTGAAGTCGCCGCCCAGCTTCAGGGTCGCGGACGTCAGAACGACCGAGCGGTCGGCGAAGAGCTTCTCCCTCAGCAGGCCGGAGACGGACATGGGGGCGACCCGCAGCGAGGCTCCGAACCGGTCGTGCCGCTCGTACCAGACGACATCCCACTCGGAGCCGTTGGTGATCCGCTCCGCCACGTCGTGCACGCTCTCCACCGACGCCAGCGCCTGCTTGCGGACCGCGTCCTCGTCCTGCACGGACTTGTCGCGGGTTCCGCCGATCGCCGAGATCACCGTCCGGCAGGCGTCGCGCAGCGCCATCAGCGCGTATCCCAGGTCCTCCGGGATCTCCTCCAGGCGGCCGGGAAGCGCGAGCTCCATCAGCCGCTCGAAGCCCTCGGCCGCGGTCTGGAGCTGGTCGGCGGCCTTCTCGTTGACGAGTTTCGCGGCGCGGCGCACCGCGCGGTTCACCTGGCCCGGGGTGAGTTCCCCGGTGGCCACGCCGGTGACGCGGGACACGAGCTCGTGCGCCTCGTCGACGATCAGCACCTCGTGCTGCGGGAGCACCGGCGCGCCCTCGATGGCGTCGATGGCGAGCAGCGCGTGGTTGGTGACGACGACATCGGCGAGCTTGGCGCGCTCGCGGGCCATCTCGGCGAAGCACTCGGCGCCGTAGGCGCACTTGGTGGCACCCAGGCACTCCCTCGAAGACACCGACACCTGGGCCCAGGCCCGGTCGGACACGCCCGGTGTCAGATTGTCCCGGTCGCCGGTCTCCGTCTCGTCGGCCCAGTCGCGCAGGCGCAGCAGGTCCTGGCCCAGCTTGCTGGTGGGTGCGGCCGCCTCGAACTGGTCGAAGAGCCCTTCCTCCTCGTCCTGCGGCATGCCCTCGTGCAGCCGGTGCAGACAGAGATAGTTCGACCGGCCCTTGAGCATCGCGAATTCCGGACGGCGGCGCAGCAGCGGGTGCAGCGCGTCCACGGTGCGCGGCAGGTCGCGCTCCACCAGCTGGCGCTGCAAGGCGAGGGTGGCCGTCGCCACGACGACGCGCTCCCCGTGCGCGAGCGCGGGCACGAGGTAGCCGAGCGACTTACCGGTGCCGGTGCCGGCCTGGACCAGCAGATGGGAGCCGTCGTCGATCGCCTCGGCGACGGCTTCGGCCATGGCCACCTGGCCGGGACGCTCCGTACCGCCGACGGCAGTGACGGCAGCATGCAGGAGTTCGGGGAGTGAGGGCTTTGTCATAGCGCGACCACCCTACGACCCGGCACTGACAATCGGGCGATCACGGCTGGGGCAGGGGGTGCGATCAAGAGCACGCTCCTTGGGTCAGGGGGGCGGTGACGGGTGGGAGGCTGCGACGTCGCGGTCGGCCGACGAGGCGCCCGGGCGGCAGAAATTGCCTCGGCGAGACGTGGAACCGATCCGGCCTCGGCGGTGTACCACATGTGAAAGCGCAGTGACACAGCGCTACAGCAGATGACGGAGAGACCGGTCCCGGACCATCAGGGCCGCCCGCTTGGTGGGCAGGCGGACCTCGGTGGAGAACCGGAAACCGGCGGTGAGGAAGGCGGCGGTGGACGGGATGTTGCGAAGGTCGGGTTCCGCGATGACGCGCATGCAGGCGGGCCGGCGGTCGAGGATCAGGTCGGCCACGGCTCTGAGCAGGACGCCGCCCAGATGCCGCCCCCGATCGGGGGCGGAACCGATCAGAAGGTGAACGCCGGTGTCGTGCTGCCGGACGGGACAGTGCTGGGCGAGTGGGTCGAGGTCCGCCCGGTAGATCTCCCAGTAGCTCATCGGCACGCCGTCCAGCGTGCCGAGGCACGGCACGCTGCGGCCGTCGCCGCTCAGTTGGGGCCGCAGGTGGCCCGCGGTCACGGCCGGCGGTCCGGACAGCTCCCAGAACGCGTCGACCGCGGGGTCGTTCATCCACCGCGTCAGCAGGGGCAGGTCTCGTCCGAGGCGCACGGGGACCAGACGGAAGCAGCCGACGGGGGTGCTCACCGGTCCCCAGTCGCCGACCCGGTCGAGCAGCTCGCCATGAGGAGCGTGAGTGCCGCTGTCGGCGGCCGCATCGGTGAGGGACACGAAGACGCTCCTCTCAGGAGACGGGCATCGAGCATCAGGAATGGAGGGGGTTCGCGATGGTGACGTAGACGGACTGGGTGTCGACCGGGCCGATGAGCTCGTCGAGGCCGTGCAGCCGGGTCAGCAGGTTGGCCTTGCAGCGCAGGACGGGTGAGTCGAGGAGCCGTGCGGGCAAGGTGCTGCGCGTCCGGGCCGGGCCGGAGGACGCCTCGACGAGGAATCGACGGAGGGTGGCGAGCAGCAGGCGTTCGTCGGCGAGGCGTTGAGAGCCGAAGGCCCCGATGAGACCGAAGACATTGTTGACGGCGAGGTAGTAGGCGAACCGTTCGTCGGTGACCTCGTCGGAGACGAAGGTGTCGCTCTCCTCGCCGATGCCGGGCAGCCGGGCATCGAGTTCGGCGCGCCGGGAGGCCCGGAAGTAGTAGCCCTGGTTGTCTCGGTACCGGCCTCCCACCGGCCATCCGTCGGCGTCCAGCAGGAGCAGCGTGTTCTGCTGATGCGCCTCCAGGGCGATGCCGGCCTCTCCGTCCAGCCACAGCACGGGGCTCACCACGTGGTGGAGATATCGCAGGAACCACTGGGTGGCGACGGCTGCTCGGGGACGGCCGGTCCGGCCGGCGATGCGCGTGATGACCTCGGCCAGCCGTGACGCCATGACGGGAGCATGCGCTGCGGGACGGTCGGCAGTGCTGACGGCGACGCTCCCGGACGGGTCGAGGCTCGTCTGCGCGGCTGCTTCGGCGGCGAGTGCGGCTGCTTCGGCGGCCGTCGCGGCTGCGTCGGCGGGCGGCCCGGCGGACGGGCGTGGCGAGAGAAGCCCGGCGAGGCAGGCCACATCGTCCTGGGGCTGGAACGGGTTGTGCCGGATCACGACGTCGAGGCCGGGCACGGGGTCGCCGGCCGGTGTGTCCACGGCGAGCCAGGCGGGGTCGCGGACGATGTCGAAGCCCGGGTGCGCGGCCTGCCACTGCTGGGACAGGCCGGTGCGCAGCAGGCGGTGGACCTCGACACCGCGGTGGAGTTCCTTGCGGAGGTTCTCCCTGCGGGAGTTGGTGATGCGCAGGCCGAGGGACAGCTTGAGCATCGCGGGAGCGCCGGTCCGGTGGACGGTGCGTACGGAGGAGGTGGGGTGCCAGGGCCTGCCGTGACTGCCGAGTGGACGGAGCAGGCCGGCGTCCAACAGGGCCGCGGTGTCGGGGCGGTGCCGGATCTCGCGCCACTGCCACGGGTGCAGGGGAAGAGCCGTGTATCCGTCCGGCAGCGGCAGTCCCGGATCGGCGAGACGAGCGGTGAGGTGGGCCGCGGGGACACGGCGTCCGCGTTCGGTCCAGGCGGAGTCGGTGACGAGGACAGAGGGGGCGACAGCCATCCAGTACAGGGGGAAGGAACCACACAACTCCGGTGAGTACGGCGCTGCTTCGGCTTCCGACAGGCCCTGCCGGCTCTTCGGGGCAGGATGCAGCGGATGTCCGAGGACGAGTGCCTGTTCCGCCGCGAGGAAGAGGTCGGGCCCGTCGTCGGGGTTGCTCCGGCGGTCGGTGATGAAGGTGGTGACCCGCCGGACGGAGTCGGCGACGCGCGCGACGAGGTCGGTGCTGTCGGCGGTGTCATGGCCGTTTGCCGGACCGGCACGGTGGTCGGAGGTCGTCGTCGGCCGGCTGAGCGCAGGGGTGTGCGGGGTGCTCTCCCTACTGAGCAGGGCGGCGACCAGGGTGGTGTCGGCCGGGGCTGCGGTGTGCGGGGCGTCGGCCAGGTACGGGAGGCCGAAGCGGTGCCATCCGGTCGGGGACCAGTACAGGACGGGGACGAGCAGGGCCGTGCCGCTGGCCGGGAGCGGGATGCGCAGAGTGGGGCCGTCAGGAGCGGGCAGGCCCGCTTCGCGGACCCAGCAGCGCAGCAGGTTCTCCACGCCCGCGGCCTGGGCCGCCATGTGGGGATCCGGATGCTGCAAGGGGTCCAGGACCGGGACCTGGGACCAGCGGGTACCCATCTGCTCGCTCATCTGGTGCGGAAGCAGGGTGTTCACCGAGTCGGCACCGCTGCCGGTGTCGTCGGGGCCCGAGTCGGTCGCGCGTTGCGCAGTGCGGTCGTCCGGGGTGGGCATGGCGTGCAAGTCGGCTCCTCCTGGCGTCGGTCGCTCGAGGCCCCCGGTCCGACGGGGAGGCGCGTGCAGCATCCCGTCGGTCGTGATGGGCGGGGATGCGGACCGAGATGTGGTCCACGACGCGGTGCGCGCGGCGGCGCGTTCCCGCCGGACCGCGGTCCTCCCACGGCTACCAACCGGGGACCGCTCACCGGGTTACGGGTTGCCTCAAGATCCTTGCCGTGACGGAACCGTTGCCGTTCCGTCGGATGTCCCCCACAGCGAGCGCATAGTGTGTGGTGCCGTTCCAGAAGGCCGTGGGTGGTGCGAACTCCCGGTGAGTTCAGCACGAAAGCACGGTCGAAGCGCCAAGTTCGTCCACATCAGGGGGATTCAGATCATGCGACTCACACGGCCGTCTTCCACCACGCGCAGAGGGGGAAGGCCGCGCCGCAGAACCTCCCCCGTACTGGCCGCGGTCGCACTGGCCTCGGCTCTCGCGCTCACCGTCACGGCCTGTGAGTCGGGTGACGCGGCCGCGGGCGGCGACGCCTCCGCGACGGCCGCGTCCGGCGACGACAAGCTGAGGATCCCGGACGACATCAGAGACCGGCTCAAGGAGCACGGGATCGACATAGACAAGTGGAAGGACGGCGCCTGGAAGGACTGGAGCAAGGACGACTGGCTGCGCGAGGCCAACGACTTCGTCAACCCGATCATCGAGGACCTGTGGGACCCGGACCGCATGCGCGACGCCGAGGAGCCCGACCAGGGGGTCGACGAGGGTGACATCTCCGGTGACCAGGGTGTGACGGATCCGACGCCCGAACCGGTGCAGGCACAGGCCGTGCCGCCGAAGTACCACTCCAGCGCGCCCACGGCCGGGAAGGTGTTCTTCGACTCCCCCGAGGGCACCATGGTGTGCTCCGCGACGGTCGTTCAGGACCCGGCGAACCCGGGCAAGTCCAACATGGTGTGGACGGCCGGCCACTGTGTGCACGCGGGCAAGAAGGGCGGCTGGTACCGCAACATCGCGTTCGTGCCGTCGTACAACGACGCGGGCAGGCCGGCCGAGGAGCTGGAGAGCGCCACCAAGGAGGAGGTCGCTCCGTACGGCGTCTGGTGGGGTGACTGGGCGCAGACCTCGGACCAGTGGATCGAGCAGGGCGGTGCCACGGGCGGGGACGGCGCCTCGTACGACTTCGCCGTCATCCATGTGACGCCGGAGGAGGACAGCGGCGGCAAGTCGCTGGAGGAGACGGTCGGTTCGGCGTTGCCGGTGGACTTCGAGGCTCCGGCGGTGCCGCAGATGAAGAGCGTGACCGCGATCGGGTACCCGGCCGCGCCGCCGTACGACGGTCAGACGCTGTACCGCTGCCAGGACCGGCCGGGCCGGCTGTCGATCAACGCGTCGGACCCGACGATGTACCGCATCGGGTGCAGCATGACGGCCGGTTCGTCGGGTGGTGGCTGGGTGGCCACGGGTGCGGACGGAAAGCCGGCGCTGGTGTCCAACACGTCGATCGGCCCGGTGACATCGGGCTGGCTGGCCGGCCCGCGTCTCGGTGACGAGGCCAAGGGCATCTACGAGGCGGTCAGCGAGAAGTTCGCCGGTCAGTGACCGGTATCCCCTTCCGCCTGCCGCCGGGCGGGCGGAAGGGGCCCCGCGGTGGCTGCGGCCACCGGCGTCTCCCGCGCGCATCACTGGAGGCCTGCGCGGCAGGCATTCATGTGCAGTCAAAACACTCATCCGCTTCAACGGGGGTCATCGCACCATGCGTTCCATACGTACGTCCGCTCCACGCAGGCGTGGACGTCGCGGCGTCGTCGCCGCCACCGGACTCGTCGCCGCCCTGGCGCTCACCGCGACCGCGTGCGGCGGTTCCGGTGACGACAAGGCGAGCGGCAAGCCCGACGCCACCGCCTCCCAGGCCGCCGACGGCGACGCCGGCAAGGTCCGGATCCCGTCCGACATCGCGGACAAGCTCAAGGAGCACGGGATCGACGTGGACCGGTGGAAGGAGGGCGGCTGGAAGGACTGGGACAAGGACAAGTGGCTCAGTGAGGCCAAGGACTTCGTCAACCCGGTGATCGAGGGCCTGTGGAAGCCGGAGCGGATGAAGTCCGCGAAGGAGGCCGACAAGACGATCTCCACGAAGGACGCCTCGGCCGACCAGGGTGTCAGCGATCCGGAGCCGGCTCCGGTCACCGCGGTGCCCGAGAAGACGCCGTACCACGAGAACGCGGCCGCGGTGGGCAAGGTGTTCTTCGACTCCCCCGAGGGCCCGAGCGTCTGCTCCGGCACGGTCATCAAGGACGTGAACCACCCGGGCAAGTCGAACCTGGTGTGGACCGCCGGCCACTGCGTGCACGCCGGTGGCAACGGCGGCTGGTACCGCAACCTCGTGTTCGTCCCCGCCTACAACGACCTCGGCAAGTCCGAGGCCGACCTGACCAACGCGAACCCCACGGAGATCGCCCCGTACGGCAACTGGTGGGCGGAATGGGCGTCGACGTCCAACGGCTGGATCCAGGGCGGTTCGCAGACGGGCGGCGCGGGAGCGGCGTACGACTACGCGGTGCTGCATGTGAAGCCGGAGCAGGGCGCGAAGTCCCTGGAGGAGACGGTCGGTGCCGCGCTGGACGTGGACTTCTCCGCTCCGTCCGCGGCCGAGGCGGGCAGGATGGGCGCCTGGGGTTACCCCGCCGCTCCGCCGTACAACGGGCTGCAGATGTTCAAGTGCCTGGACACGCCCGGCCGGCTGTCGCTCAGCCCGAGCCTGCCGACGATGTACCGCATCGGCTGCACCATGACCGGCGGCTCCTCCGGTGGCGGCTGGTTCCGCGTGCTGAACGGCAAGACGGTACTGGTGTCCAACACCTCGATCGGCCCGACGGACAACACGTGGCTGGCCGGCCCTCAGCTGGGACGGGACGCCGAGGCGCTGTACCAGAACATGAGCAAGAGCTACGGCGGTCAGTGACCCCGGCGCGCTACGGCGCGGACCAAGCGGACCAAGCGGACCAAGCGGACCAAGCGCGAGCATGCTGAAAGGCCCGCCCCCTGCCTGAGCAGGGGGCGGACCTTCGCACTGGCTGCGCGGCGGCGGAATCAGCCGGCCGGTGTCGGAACGTACGGCGCGAGATCCGCCGCCAGTTCCTCGTGCACCCGGACCTTGAGCAGGGTGCCCTCCGGGGTGTGCTCCTCGGAGATCACCTCGCCCTCGTCATGGGCGCGGGCGACGAGCTTGCCGTGCGTGTACGGCACGAGCGCCTCGACCTCCACCGCGGGGCGGGGCAGCTCGTTGTCGA
Source organism: Streptomyces sp. 15-116A (assembly GCF_025290915.1). Classification (GTDB taxonomy): domain Bacteria; phylum Actinomycetota; class Actinomycetes; order Streptomycetales; family Streptomycetaceae; genus Streptomyces. The sequence goes on from NZ_JAOCQE010000071.1 coordinate 22,094, forward strand.
TGAGCGCCAGCAGATCCTTGATGCCCCTGCCGGTGCGGGCGGAGACCGCGATGGAGCGCTTCTCCACGCGCAGCAGCCGCTGGAGCGTGAGCGGGTCGGCCGCGTCCGCCTTGTTGATGACGACGATCTCGGGCACGTCGGTGGCGCCGACGTCCCTGATCACCTCGCGCACGGCGGCCAGCTGCTCCTCCGGGTTCGGGTGCGAACCGTCCACCACGTGCAGGATCAGGTCGGAGTCGCCGACCTCCTCCATGGTGGAGCGGAACGCCTCGACCAGGTGGTGCGGCAGATGCCGGACGAAGCCGACCGTGTCGGCCAGCGTGTACAGCCGGCCGCTCGGCGTCTCGGCCCGGCGCACGGTCGGGTCGAGGGTCGCGAACAGGGCGTTCTCGACCAGCACGCCCGCGCCCGTGAGGCGGTTGAGCAGCGAGGACTTTCCGGCGTTGGTGTAGCCGGCGATGGCCACGGACGGCACTTTGTTGCGCCGGCGCACCTGGCGCTGGATGTCGCGGCCGGTCTTCATCTCCGCGATCTCACGGCGCATCTTCGCCATCTTCTCGCGGATCCGGCGACGGTCCGTCTCGATCTTGGTCTCACCGGGACCACGGGTGGCGAGGCCGCCGCCCTTGCCGCCGCCCATCTGCCGGGACAGCGACTGACCCCAGCCGCGCAGCCGCGGCAGCATGTACTGCATCTGCGCGAGGGCGACCTGCGCCTTGCCCTCTCGGGACTTGGCGTGCTGGGCGAAGATGTCCAGGATCAGGGCCGTGCGGTCGATGACCTTGACCTTGACGACGTCCTCGAGGTGGATGAGCTGTCCGGGGCTGAGCTCACCGTCGCAGATGACGGTGTCCGCGCCCGTCTCGAGGACGATGTCGCGCAGCTCCGCGGCCTTGCCGGAGCCGATGTAGGTGGCCGCGTCGGGCTTGTCGCGGCGCTGGATCACTCCGTCGAGGACGAGGGCGCCCGCCGTCTCCGCGAGGGCGGCCAGCTCCGCGAGGGAGTTCTCCGCGTCCTGCACGGTTCCCGAGGTCCAGACGCCGACGAGCACGACCCGCTCCAGGCGGAGCTGCCGGTACTCGACCTCGGTGACGTCCTCGAGCTCGGTGGAGAGGCCGGCGACACGGCGCAGGGCCGCACGCTCGGCGCGGTCGAACTGGTCGCCGTCCCGCTCTCCGTCGATCTCGAAGCTCCAGGCGACGTCCTCTTCCATCAGGGCATCGGCCCGAAGGCCCTCGGTATAGGTCTGCGCGAGGCGCGTGGTGTCCTGGGAAGGGGATGAAGAGGAGGTCATTGGATCCTTACGTCGATGGGAAACCGTCGGGGACGGGCACGGGGCTCATCCTCACTGTCCACAACGCATGAGCTCCGCGGGAGATTCCCGGGGCCCGTACCGCGCGGACCTGACGATGGTCGCACGGTACGACCCGTCTCGTCACCGTGTTATTCCCCGTGCCCGCCCGGGCGCAACCCCGGTCACCGCGCGGAGCGCTCCCTCACCGCCCCGGGTGCCCCGGACGGCATGGACTTCGCCGTGCGCAGCGTGGGGTTCCAGTCGGGGTGGCCGGGCATCGGCGGGGTCCTGGCGCCGTAGAGCCAGCCGTTCATGAAGCCGGTCAGGTCACGCCCGGCGACCTCGGAGGCAAGCCGCACGAAGTCCGCCGTGGTGGCGTTGCCGTCCCGGTGGTCGGTGACCCAGCGGCGTTCCAGCCGCTCGAAGGCGGAGCGGCCGATCTCCTGGCGCAGGGCGTACAGGACGAGCGCGGCACCGCCGTACACGTTCGGCCGGAAGATGCTGATCTTCTGGCCGGGCTCCGGACCCTTGGGGGCGGCGGGGGGTCCCCCGGCCGCGCGCCAGCTGTCGGATGCCTCGTAGGCGGCCTTCATCCGGGTCGCCATGGATCTTCCGGCCTTCTCCTCGGCGTACAGCGCCTCGTACCAGGTGGCGTGCCCCTCGTTGAGCCACAGGTCGGACCACGTGCGCGGGCTGACGCTGTTGCCGAACCACTGGTGGGCCAGTTCGTGCACCATGATCGACTCGACGTACCACTTGGGGTAGGCGGGGTCGGTGAACAGCTGCCGTTCGAAGAGGGACAGGGTCTGGGTCTCGAGCTGGAAGCCGGTGGTGGCGTCCGCCATGAGCACGCCGTACGTCTCGAAGGGGTAGCGGCCGACCTTGGCCTCCATCCAGGAGATCTGGCCGGGGGTCTTCGCCAGCCACGGTTCGAGCTTCGCGCGGTGCTTGGTGGGCACGACGTCACGCAGCGGCAGCCCGTGCGGACCGGCGCGGTGCAGGACGGTGGAGCGGCCGATGGACACCTGGGCGAGCTCGGTGGCCATGGGGTGGGCGGTCCGGTACGTCCATGTCGTCGCCCCGCGCGTGCGCTCCACGCCGGCCCGCAGACCGTTGGCGACGGCCGTGTGGCCCTCGGGGGCGGTGATGCGGAAGGTGAACATCGCCTTGTCGGAGGGGTGGTCGTTGCACGGGAACACCAGGTGTGCGGCGTCGGCCTGATTGGCCATGGCGAGGCCGTCCGCGGTGCGCACCCAGCCCCCGTCGCGGCCCTCGGCGGCCACGGGGTTGCTGGTGTGCCGCACGGTGATGCGGGTCCACGCGCCCTTGGCCGGGGCGTCCTCGGGCGTGATCACGAGGTCCTCGCCGGCGCTGGTGAAGGTCGCGGGGGCGCCGTCGACCTCCACGGAGCGGACGGTGCCGTGGGTGAAGTCGAGGTTGATCCGGTCCAGCTCGGCGGTCGTCCAGGCGGTGATGGTGGTGACGGCCTGGAGGGGTTTGTCGTTGGTGCCGGGGTAGCTCAGGGAGACGTCGTAGGACGCGACGTCGTAGCCCGGGTTGCCCAGGTGAGGGAAGAGACGGTCGCCGATTCCGAGGGGGACGGCGGGGGCGCGGGCGGCGAGGAGGCAGACGGAGACGGCCGAGGCGAGCAGCGCGGTGGCGGTCCGGCGGTGGCGGGTGCGGGCCACGCGGACGCCGGGCGCGGGAGGGGGTGGGGTCTTGCTGTGGGAGGCCCGGCGGCGGGCGGCCTGGCTGTGGGGAGTGAGCAGCATGGCCTCACGGCTATCAACGCGCGCGTGCCCGGCGTCGACGGCGCGCTCCCGGCCCACCCGATCGGGTAATCGAATCAACGGCCGGGTGCGCCGAGTGCCACGATCGGCGGTGTGAGCGGGCCGCCGTTCCGGTCAGCCGCCCGGCGTCTGCGGCTGGGCGCGGCTCACGTCGTACACGCCGGGCACATCGCGCATCGCCCGCATGAGCCCGGGCAGCCGGGCGGCGTCCGCCAGCTGCACGGTGTAGGTGTGGCGCACCTGTTGCTGGGTCGGCGGTTCCACCGTCGCGGACACGATCTCGGCCCCTTCCAGGGCCATCGCCTCGGTGAGGTCGGCGAGCAGATGGGGCCGGACGAACGATTCCGCGACCAGCGTGACCCGGCACTCGGCGCCCTCGCCCCAGCGCGCGCCGACCTCCGCGCGCCCCGCGCTCGTCATGCGCGCCACCGCCGCGCACTCGGCCCGGTGCACGGTGACCGCGCCCCCGCGCACAGCGAAGCCGGTCACCTCGTCGGGCGGTACGGGCGTACAGCACCTGGCCAGACGCACGGTCGCGCCCGGTCGGTCGACGAGGA
>NZ_JAOCQE010000072.1 GCF_025290915.1 Streptomyces sp. 15-116A
CGGGAGGGCGGGGCGCCCGCCGGCGCCGCGGGGACCGGTGCGGCAAGGGGCGTCGGCCCCCGTCACGCAGGAACCCGCCGCCTCGCCCACCCGGAAGGGCGGGGAGACGGCGGGCTGAGATACCGCGTGCCTGCTGGGGTCAGCGGGCGTAGTACTCGACGACGAGCTGCTCGTCGCAGATCACCGGGATCTCCTTGCGGTTCGGCTCGCGGTCCAGGCGGAACGCCAGGGCCTTGAGGTTCACCTGGAGGTAGCGCGGGGTCTCACCGTCGGGGGCGAAGCCACCCTCACGAGCGATCGTGAAGAGGGTCTTCTCCTTGGAGCGGTCGCGGACCTGCACGACGTCGTCCGGGCGGACACGGAAGGAGGGCTTGTCGACCTTCTTGCCGTTGACCTGGATGTGGCCGTGCGTGACCATCTGGCGGGCCTGGTAGATCGTGCGGGCGATGCCCGAGCGCAGGACCAGCGCGTCGAGGCGCTTCTCCAGCTCCACGATCAGGGCCTCACCGGTCTTGCCCTGCACCTTGGAGGCACGCTCGTAGGCGCGGACCAGCTGGCGCTCGGAGATGTCGTACTGCGCGCGCAGACGCTGCTTCTCCAGCAGACGGACCTTGTAGTCCGAGTTCTGCTTGCGCCCACGGCCGTGCTCACCGGGCGGGTACGGACGGGCCTCGAAGTACTTGACGGCCTTCGGGGTCAGCGCGATGCCGAGGGCACGCGACTTCTTGACCTTGGGGCGGGACTGGTTCGCCACTGTTTCTCATTTCCTAGTGTCGGCTTGTCAGGAGGTGCGGGAGGTCGCATCCGCAGCCGGGGAAACCCTGCGGGTCCGCGCGGGACCTGCCGGGCAGCCGCTCCCCTGGTCTGGGCACATACGTGCAGCACGCGAGTGGCCCACCGACCGCTCCCGGGAATCCGGGTGGTGGTGGGCTGCCCGCGACACCGTTCGACGGTGCGCGACGCTCCTGGAACCGGTCCCCGAAGGGCCGGGCTCCGGCTGACTGTCCCGTTCTGACTGCACGGGACGCAGCGCTTCGGGCAAGTCTACCGCGTGGTCAGGGCCGCTTCCGACCGAGGTGCTTCCTGGTCCACTCCACGGCGTCCGCGTAGCGCGCCTCGGCGCCGTGCCGGGTCGGCTCGTAGTACGCGCGGTCCTTGAGGGCGTCCGGCGCGTACTGCTGCTCGGCGATGCCCTCGGGCAGGTCGTGCGGGTACACGTATCCCTTGCCGTGCCCGAGTTTGGTCGCGCCCTTGTAGTGGCTGTCCCGCAGATGCGACGGCACCGGGCCGGCGAGTCCCTTGCGTACGTCCTCCAGGGCGGCGCCTATCGCGGTGGTCGCCGCGTTGGACTTGGGGGCGAGGGCCAGGGCGATGGTGGCGTGGCTGAGGGTGAGCGCGGCCTCGGGGAAGCCGATCATGGCGACGGCCTGGGCGGCGGCGACGGCGATGGGCAGCGCGTTCGGATCGGCGAGGCCGATGTCCTCGCTGGCGGAGATCATCAGGCGGCGGGCGATGAAGCGGGGGTCCTCGCCGGCCTCGATCATGCGGGCCAGGTAGTGCAGGGCGGCGTCGACGTCGGAGCCGCGGATGGACTTGATCAGGGCGCTGGCGACGTCGTAGTGCTGGTCGCCGTCGCGGTCGTACTTCACGGCCGCCCGGTCGACCGTCTCCTCCAGCGTGGTCAGCGTGATCTCGCTGTCGCCCTTGTCGAGGGCGGCTCCGGCGGCGGCCTCCAGCGCGGTCAGCGCGCGGCGGGCGTCGCCGCCGGCGATGCGCAGCAGGTGGCTCTCGGTGTCCTCGGGGAGGGTGACGGCGCTCTTGAGGCCGCGCTCGTCGGTGAGGGCACGCTTGATCAGGTCGCGGATGTCGTCGTCGGTGAGGGGTTCGAGGGTGAGCAGCAGGGAGCGGGACAGCAGCGGGGAGATGACCGAGAAGTAGGGGTTCTCGGTCGTCGCGGCGATCAGGGTGACCCAGCGGTTCTCGACGGCCGGGAGCAGGGAGTCCTGCTGGGCCTTGCTGAAGCGGTGGATCTCGTCGAGGAAGAGGACGGTCTCCTGACCGTAGCCGCCGGAGGCGCGGCGGGCGCCGTCGATGACCGCGCGGACCTCCTTCACGCCCGCGGTGATCGCCGACAGCTCGACGAAGCGCTTGTTGGTGGCCTTGGACACGACGTAGGCCAGGGTGGTCTTGCCCGTGCCGGGCGGGCCCCAGAGGATCACCGAGGACGGTCCGGCAGGGCCCGCAGCGCCCTCGCCGACGAGTCTGCGCAAGGGGGAGCCGGGCTTCAGCAGATGCTGCTGGCCCACCACCTCGTCGAGGGTGCGCGGGCGCATCCGGACCGCCAGGGGGCTGCCGGTCGGGTCCTTCTCCTGGCGTTCTTCGGCTGCGGCGGTGAACAGGTCGGGCTCCACGACAAGAACCCTAAATCACGGCACTGACAATCCAGCGGGCCCCGTCAGCTGGTCCAGAAGTCCCACCAGCGGGTCAGGATCAGCATGCCGATGATCCCGATGTGCAGCACCGGCATGACCCAGGTGAACTCGCCGAAGAAGCCCTTGAGCCAGCCGGGCGCGGGCAGGAAGCCCTTGCGGACGTTGAACGACGTCACGTACCAGAACATGAGGATCGTGGCGACCCAGGCCAGGCAGCACCACAGGCACAGGGCGTTGATCCGGTACAGGGACTGGAACGTCAGCCAGGCGCAGAAGACGACACCGAAGAGCGTGCCCGCGTTGAAGGTGAGCCAGTACCAGCGCGGGAAGCGGGCGCCGGCGAGCAGGCTCATGCCGACGCAGATCACGATGCCGTAGGTGACGAGGCCGAGCATCGGGTTGGGGAAGCCGAAGACGGAGGCCTGGTCGCTCTCCATCACGCTGCCGCAGGAGACGACCGGGTTGAGGCTGCACCCGGGGGTGAAGGTCTCGCCCTTGACCTTGGCCTCGAGCAGCTTGAACTTGTCGAGCGTGATGACCCAGGCGGCGAGCACCCCGGCCGCGCCGGTGATCAGCAGGAGCAGGGCGAAGGCCCGGCTGCCGCCCTCGGTGCGCCGCGCCCCGGCGGTGCGCGCCTGCGCGGGCGAGTGTTCGGGCTCCATGGCGACGTCCTTGACTGTCGTCTTGCTCATCACGCCGATTCCGTCACTAGAGAGTGTGGACCTGCTTCGGGCACGGGCCATTGTGCCGCACAGGCCTGTGCGCCCGCCGTTCACCGGACATAAGGACATACGGGCGATCACTCATGAGCGTTCGGTTTCGGCCGACCTGTGTTCCCTGGTGACACACGTGATCGAGGGCGGGCCGGACCGCCGTGTGCCGTCCGGCCCCGTCCCTCATCCGAGCCGCGATTCCAGCTCCGCCACGATCTCGTTCACGCCGACCGCGATCTGCTCGCCGGACTCCATGTCCTTGAGCTGGACGACGCCCTCGGCGAGGTCGCGTTCACCCAGCACCAGGGCGTAGCGGGCGCCGGAGCGGTTGGCCGCCTTCATCGCGGCCTTGAGGCCCTTGCCGCCGTACGAGAAGTCCGCCGCGACGCCGTTCTTGCGCAGCTCGGTGACCTTCGCGAACAGCACACGGCGGGCCTCCTCGCCGAGCGGGACCGCGAACACGCTCGTGCCGGCGGGGAGTTCGAGCTCGATGCCCTCCGCCTCCAGGGCGAGGACCGTGCGGTCGACGCCGAGGGCCCAGCCGACGGACGGCAGCGCGGGGCCGCCGATCATCTCCGACAGACCGTCGTAGCGGCCGCCGCCGCCCACCGCGGACTGGGAGCCCAGACCGTCGTGGACGAACTCGAAGGTGGTGCGCGTGTAGTAGTCGAGGCCGCGCACCAGCTTGGGGTCGTCCTCGAAGGCGACGCCCGCCGCCGTGATCAGCTCGCGGACCTCCTCGTGGTACGCCTTGCAGGCGTCGCACAGGTAGTCGCGCAGGACAGGGGCGCCGGTGAGCTGCTTCTGCACCGACTCGCGCTTGTCGTCGAGGACCCGCAGCGGGTTGATGTCGACGCGGCGGCGGGTGTCCTCGTCGAGGTCCAGGCCGCGCAGGAAGTCCTGCAGTGCCGCGCGGTACACCGGGCGGCACTCCTTGTCGCCCAGGCTGTTGAGCAGGATCCGGAAGTTCTGCAGGCCCAGCGAGCGGTACGCCTGGTCGGCGAGGATGATCAGCTCGGCGTCGAGCGCCGGGTCCTCGGCGCCGATCGCCTCGGCGCCGACCTGGGAGAAGTGGCGGTAACGGCCCTTCTGGGGACGCTCGTAGCGGTAGTACGAGCCGGAGTACCAGAGCTTGACCGGGAGGTTGCCCGCCTTGTGCAGGTTGGCCTCCAGGGCGGCGCGCAGCACGGAGGCGGTGCCTTCGGGGCGCAGGGCGAGCCGGTCGCCGCCCTTGGTCTCGAAGGCGTACATCTCCTTGGTGACGATGTCGGTGGACTCGCCGACACCGCGCGCGAACAGCTCCACGTTCTCGAAGCCGGGCGTCTCGATGTAGCCGTAGCCGGAGTTGCGCAGCGGGGCGGCGATGGCCTCGCGGACGGCGAGGTACTTGGCGGAGTCCGGCGGGATCAGGTCGTAGGTGCCCTTGGGGGCTTTGAAGGTGCTCACGGAAGGTCTCGTCACATTCCTCGTCGGGGCGCCTCGGAGGCACCCTGGCCGGCGGCCACCTGCCGCAGATAGGGGTTGGTGGCGCGCTCCTGGCCGATGGTCGTCTGGGGGCCGTGTCCGGACAGCACCACGGTCGAGTCGTCGAGCGGCAGGCACACGCGGGCCAGCGAGTCGAGCATCTCGGCCATGTCACCGCCGGGCAGGTCGGTGCGTCCGATGGAGCCGGCGAACAGCAGGTCGCCCGAGAACAGGATCGGCGGGATGTCCGCCGCCTCGGGCATGCCGAAGGTCACCGACCCCTTGGTATGGCCGGGCGCGTGGGCCACGGTCAGCTCGAGACCGGCCAGCTCCAGCTTCGTACCGTCGGTCAGTTCCTTGACGTCGTCCGGCTCCCCCACGGTCAGCTCGCCCATCAGCGGCATGCCGATGGAGCGGCCCAGCGCCTTCTCGGGGTCGCTCATCATGTAGCGGTCCTCGGGGTGGATCCAGGCCGGTACGTCGTGCGCTCCGCAGACGGGGACGACCGAGGCGACGTGGTCGATGTGGCCGTGCGTGAGGACGACGGCGACCGGCTTGAGCCGGTGCTTGCGGACCGCCTCCTGAACGCCGGGAGCGGCCTGGTGGCCGGGGTCGATGATCACGCACTCCTCACCGGCGGCGGGGGCGACGAGATAACAGTTCGTCCCCCAGGCCCCGGCGGGGAACCCGGCAATGAGCACGATCGTCCTTCGTTTGTGTCGGTACGGGAGGCTTGCGGCGGGCTGCGCCCGTGGTCAGAGCCTACCGGCGCTGCCGAATCCTCAGCGAACCCATATACGGTACGGGGCACACGCAGACGGTCGGCTCACCGCACGCACGTGTACCGGTCGACACACGAGACGCATGAGGAGAGAACCCGGTGGTCAGCCAGGAACAGCGGCGGCGTCAGCTCGCCCGGGAGAAGTTCTTGCGGCAGCAGCAGCGGCGCACCGAGGCGCGGCGCAAGGCCCGCATCCGCAACTCGGTGATCGCCTCGGTGCTCGGTGTGGTCCTGATCGGCAGCCTCGCGCTGTACACGACCGGGGTGCTCAAGCAGGACGACGACAAGACCAACGCGAGCGCGGAGGTCACCCCTAGCGCGTCGCCGTCGAAGGCGCCGGACCCGTGCGACAAGCCGGCCGAGGGCAAGCCGAAGTCGAAGACGTGGAAGAAGGAGCCGGCGCTGTCGATCGACAAGTCGGCGAAGTACACGATGAAGCTGGACACCACGTGCGGTGAGATAGACGTGGCGCTGAAGGCGTCGGCGGCGCCGCACACGGTGAACTCGTTCAACTTCCTCGCCGGTCAGGGCTACTTCGACCACACCAAGTGCCACCGGCTCACCACCAACGGCATCTACGTGCTGCAGTGCGGCGACCCGACGGGCATGGGCACCGGCGGTCCCGGCTACACGATCCCGGACGAGAACCTGAAGGACAAAAGCCTGAAGGACAACATCTACCCGGCGGGCACGGTCGCGATGGCGAACACCGGGCAGAAGAACAGTGGTGGCAGCCAGTTCTTCCTGGTCTACCAGGACAGCGAGCTGCCGCCCAGCTACACACCGTTCGGTACGGTCTCGGAGGCCGGCATGAAGGTGCTGCAGAAGATCGCCAAGGCCGGGGAGAGCACCGGAGCGGGCGACGGGGCGCCCAACGCGACGGTCGTGATCGACAAGGCTACGGTCAGCAAGAACTGACCCCCAACTGCGGAACTTCGGTCGCGCGGGATGCGGACAGGCATCCCGTCGGTCGCCTATGTTGGCCGTGACGAAACTGTGGACGATGCCCGGGGGAACACAAGCACCTCGCAGGCATCATGTGGAGGAGGCGCTGTGAGCAGCGACCCGTGGGGCCGCGTCGACGAGACGGGGACCGTGTACGTGCGTACGGCCGACGGCGAGAAGGTCGTCGGTTCCTGGCAGGCGGGCTCCCCCGAGGAGGCGCTGGCCTACTTCGAGCGCAAGTACGAGGGCCTGGTTGTCGAGATCGGCCTCCTCGAGAAGCGAGTGAAGACCACCGACCTGTCGTCGAAGGACGCCCTGGCCGCGATCGAGCACATCCGCGAGCAGGTGGACGCCCATCACGCGGTCGGCGACCTGGACGCCCTCCGGGTCCGGCTGGACAAGCTCGTGGAGCTGGTGGACAAGCGCCGCGAGGAGCGCAAGGCGCAGCGGGCCAAGCAGTCCGACGAGGCCCGCAAGGCCAAGGAGGCGCTGGTCACCGAGGCGGAGGAGCTGGCCTCGTCCGACCAGTGGCGGGCGGCCGGTGAGCGGCTGCGGGCGCTGGTGGACACCTGGAAGGGCCTGCCGCGGCTGGACCGCAAGTCCGACGACGAGCTGTGGCACCGGTTCTCGCATGCGCGCTCGGCGTTCTCCAAGCGGCGCAAGCAGCACTTCGCGCAGCTGGACGCGCAGCGCGAGGAGGCCCGCAGGACCAAGGAGCGGCTGGTCGCCGAGGCGGAGTCGCTGTCGAACTCGACGGACTGGGGTCCGACGGCGGCGCGCTACCGGGAGCTGATGTCCCAGTGGAAGGCCGCGGGCCGCGCCCAGCGCGAGCACGAGGAGGACCTGTGGAACCGCTTCCGCGGCGCCCAGGACGTGTTCTTCGCCGCCCGCAGCTCGGTGTTCGCCGAGCGTGACGCGGAGCAGTCGGAGAACCTCAAGCTCAAGGAGGAGCTGGCCGAGGAGGCCGAGAAGCTGCTGCCGATCACGGATCTGAAGGCGGCCCGGGCCGCGTTCCGTGCGATCAACGAGCGCTGGGAGGCCATCGGCCATGTGCCGCGGGACGCCCGCCCGAAGGTAGAGGGCCGGATGCACACGGTCGAGCGGGCCATCCAGGAGGCCGAGGAGGCCGAGTGGCGCCGCACCAACCCGGAGGCACGCGCGCGTGCGGAGGGTCTGACCGGGCAGCTCCAGGCGGCCGTGGACAAGCTCAAGGGCCAGATCGAGCAGGCCCGCGCCCAGGGCAACACCGCCAAGGCGGAGAAGCTGGAGCGTGAGCTGGAGGGCCGCCAGGCCCTGCTGGACCAGGCGCTGAAGGGCCTGCAGGAGTTCGGCGGCTGAGCCGGCTGACGCGAGGCACCAGGAAGGGGCTCCCGTACGCGCGTACGGGAGCCCCTTCCTCGTTGTCTGCCGGTCTCTACGTCCGGTTGCGCGCCGACGTCACCCGGTACACGTCGTAGACGCCCTCCACGCCGCGTACGGCCTTCAGGACGTGGCCGAGGTGCTTGGGGTCGCCCATCTCGAAGGTGAAGCGGGAGGTCGCGACGCGGTCACGGGAGGTCTGGACGGCGGCGGAGAGGATGTTGACGTGCTGGTCGGACAGCACGCGGGTGACGTCCGAGAGCAGCCGGGAGCGGTCCAGCGCCTCGACCTGGATGGCGACCAGGAACACCGAGGACTGGGTGGGCGCCCACTCGACCTCGAGGATCCGCTCGGGCTCGCGGGAGAGCGAGTCGACGTTCACGCAGTCGCTGCGGTGCACGGAGACGCCGCTGCCGCGCGTGACGAAGCCGATGATCGGGTCGCCGGGGACCGGCGTGCAGCAGCGGGCCAGCTTGACCCAGACGTCCTCGACGCCCTTGACGATGACGCCGGGGTCGGAGCTGGAGCGGCGCTTGCGGCTGCGGCCGCGGGCCGGCGGTACGGTCTCGTCGATCTCCTCGGTGGCCGCCTCCTCGCCGCCGAGCGCCTGGACGAGCTTCTGCACGATGTTCTGCGCGGAGACGTGGCCCTCGCCGATCGCCGCGTACAGCGCGGAGATGTCGGAGTAGCGCATCTCGTGCGCGAGGGTGACCAGGGAGTCGCCGGTGAGGATGCGCTGGATCGGCAGGTTCTGCTTGCGCATGGCGCGGACGATGGCGTCCTTGCCCTGCTCGATCGCCTCGTCGCGGCGCTCCTTGGAGAACCAGGCGCGGATCTTGTTGCGGGCGCGCGGCGATTTGACGAAGCCGAGCCAGTCGCGGGAGGGTCCGGCGCCGGCCGCCTTGGAGGTGAAGACCTCGACCAGGTCGCCGTTGTCCAGGGTGGACTCCAGCGGGACCAGACGGCCGTTGACCCGCGCCCCTATGGTGCGGTGGCCGACCTCGGTGTGCACGGCGTACGCGAAGTCGACCGGTGTGGCACCGGCCGGGAGCGCGATGACGTCGCCCTTGGGGGTGAAGACGAAGACCTCGTTGCGGGACAGGTCGAAGCGCAGCGACTCCAGGAACTCGCCCGGGTCCTCCGTCTCCTTCTGCCAGTCGAGGAGCTGCCGCAGCCACGCCATGTCGTTGATGGCGTCCTTGTCCTTGCCGGACGACTTGGGCGCGTCGGTACGGATCTTGGAGGCGCCGGCGACGGCCTCCTGCTTGTACTTCCAGTGCGCGGCGATGCCGTACTCGGCGCGGCGGTGCATGTCGAAGGTGCGGATCTGCAGCTCGACCGGTTTGCCGCCGGGGCCGATGACCGTCGTGTGCAGCGACTGGTACATGTTGAACTTCGGCATCGCGATGTAGTCCTTGAACCGGCCGGGGACCGGGTTCCATCGCGCGTGCACGGTGCCGAGGGCCGCGTAGCAGTCGCGGACCGTGTCGACAAGGACACGAATACCCACCAGGTCGTAGATCTCCGCGAAGTCACGGCCGCGGACGATCATCTTCTGGTAGACGCTGTAGTAGTGCTTCGGGCGGCCGGTGACGGTCGCCTTGATGCGGGCCGCGCGCAGGTCCTGCTGGACCTCGTCGGTGACGATGGCGAGGTACTCGTCGCGCTTGGGGGCGCGCTCGGCGACAAGCCGGACGATCTCGTCGTACATCTTGGGGTAGAGGATCGCGAAGGCGAGGTCCTCCAGCTCCCACTTGATGGTGTTCATGCCCAGGCGGTGGGCGAGCGGCGCGTAGATCTCGAGGGTCTCGCGCGCCTTCTTCTCCTGCTTCTCGCGCTTGAGGTAGCGCATGGTGCGCATGTTGTGCAGGCGGTCGGCGAGCTTGATGACCAGGACGCGGGGGTCCTTGGCCATGGCGACGACCATCTTGCGCACGGTCTCGGCCTGGGCGGCCTCGCCGAACTTGACCTTGTCCAGCTTGGTGACGCCGTCGACGAGGAGGGCGACGGTGTCGCCGAAGTCGCGGCGCAGCTGCTCCAGTCCGTACTCGGTGTCCTCGACCGTGTCGTGCAGCAGCCCGGCCATCAGCGTGGCCGGGTCCATGCCGAGCTCGGCGAGGATGGTGGTGACGGCGAGGGGGTGGGTGATGTACGGGTCGCCGCTCTTGCGCTTCTGGCCGCGGTGCCAGCGCTCGGCGACCTGGTAGGCCTTCTCGATCTGGCGGAGCGTGGAGTTCTCGATCTTGGGGTCGTTGCTGCGCACTATCCGCAGCAGCGGCTCCAGGACCGGGTTGTACGGGTTGGCGCGCTGCACACCGAGCCGGGCCAGGCGGGCGCGGACGCGGTTGGAGGAGCCGGAGCGGGCGGGCTGTCCGGTGTTGGGGCGGGCCATCGGCGCGGAGCGCTCGGGCGGGGCCGGCTTGGGGCGTGGCTGCTCGGGCTTGTCGACGGAGGCGGCCTGGGCGTGCTGGACCGGCCCGCGGCTGTCGTTCTTCGCCTGGGGCGCGCTCGGCGCGGGCTTGGCCGCGGCCGCCGAGGCGGACTCGGGCTTGGCGGCGGTCAGGTGCTGGGCCTCGTCTGGCAAGAGGGCTCCTCGTGCGCGATCCGGGTCCCCCGGTCAGGCTCCGGAGATCCCATGGTAGCGATCCCGGGCCGACCGATCGCCTGTAGTCCGATGTGAGGACGGTCAACTGCGCAAACACCGGGGGCGGACACCGGATTCCTCCGGGCCCGCCCCTGCGGTGTCCCCTACGTCCTGCGCGCTGCTCGCGTCGCAGGTCAGACCGTGAGCAGCGCCTCCAGCGGGGCGCCGGCCAGGGCCGGTTCCAGGCGGGCCCGGCCGCCGAGGAAGCCGAGTTCCATCAGGACGGCGAGGCCCGCGACCTCGGCACCGGCTCTGCGGATGAGCTGGAGCGACGCCTCGGCGGTGCCGCCGGTGGCCAGCACGTCGTCGACGACCAGGACGCGGTCGTCGGCGGCGAGGTCCTCGGCGTGCACCTCGATCTCGGCCGAGCCGTACTCCAGCTCGTAGGCCTGGCCGAGGGTGGCTCCGGGGAGCTTGCCCGCCTTGCGGACGGGGATGAAGCCGAGACCGGCGCGGACGGCGACCGGGGCGCCGAGGATGAAGCCGCGCGCCTCCAGGCCGACGACCTTGGTGGCACCGGTCTGCTCGGCGATGCCGGCCAGAGCGTCGGTGAGCGCGGTGAAGGCCGCCGGGTCCGCCAGGAGCGGGGTGATGTCCTTGAACATCACGCCCGGCTCCGGGTAGTCGGCCACGTCCCGGATGCGGCTGAGGAGAAGATCCCGGATCTCGGTCATCGGCGCTTCCCCGAGGGGCGGCCCCGGCCGCGGTTGCGGGACGCCGGCTGGCTGCGCGGGCCGACGACCGCGGGAGCCGCGTCCTCCGGCTCGTCGTCGTAGCCGTCGGCGCCTGCGCGGGCCGGCTCGGGCTCCGGCGTGCCGCCCTGGGCCCGCTTGGCGAGTACGCGCTTCTTCAGTGCCTTCATCGCCGGCTCGCGCTCCTTGAGGTCGGCGACGAGCGGGGTGGCGATGAAGATCGAGGAGTACGCACCGGCGGCGAGGCCGACGAACAGCGACAGGGAGATGTCGTTCAGCATGCCCGCGCCGAGGACACCGCCACCGATGAACAGCAGGCCCGCCACCGGCAGCAGCGCGACCACCGTGGTGTTGACGGAACGCACCAGGGTGCTGTTGATCGAGCGGTTGGCGATCTCGCTGTAGGTCCAGCGGGTCTGTTTGGTGATGTCCTTGGTCTGTTCCTTGAGGCTGTCGAACACCACGACCGTGTCGTAGAGCGAGTAACCGAGGATCGTCAGCAGACCGATCACCGTGCCGGGCGTGACCTCGAAGCCGACGAGGGCGTAGATGCCGACGGTGATGGTGATGTCGTGGATCAGCGCGACGAACGCGGCGAGGGCCATGCGCCACTCGAAGGCGATCGCCAGATAGATCACGACGAGGACGAGGAAGATGCCGAGGCCTTGCCAGGCCTTGTTGGCGATCTGCTCACCCCAGCTCGGGCCGACCAGTTCGCCGGTGACATCGCTCTCCGAGACGTTCAGGTCCTTGGCGAGCTGGGCCGAGACCTTGTCGGACTGCGCGGTGTCGATGCCGGCGACCTGGATGCGCAGAGAGCCGTTGCCCAGTTTCTGGACGATGGCGTCGTGGCCGGACGCCTCCTCCGCGTACTCCTCGGCCTGGGCGACCGAGACGCTCATGTTCTTCGGGGTGTTGAAGACCGCTCCGCCCTGGAACTCGATGCCCAGGTGCAGGCCCCGCACCGCCAGGCCGAGGATGGCCGTGATGGTGATCAGGATGGAGATGCCGTACCAGATCTTGCGGTTCTTGACGAAGTCGTAGCCGACCTCGCCATGGTGCAGTCGGGCGCCGAGGTTGCCGAGTTTCGACATCGCTCACGCCTCCTTCGTCTCGACGGGACCGGCGGGGCGGCGGGTGCGGCGCAGCGGCGGCTTGGCGCCCAGTGCCTTCGGGTCGAGGCCCGACCACTTGTGACCGCTCGCGAAGAACTTTCGGCGGGCCATCAGCGTGAGCAGCGGCTTGGTGAAGAGGAACACCACGACCACGTCGAGGACGGTGGTCAGACCGAGCGTGAACGCGAAGCCCTGGACCTTGCCGACGGTGACGATGAAGAGCACCGCGGCGGCGAGGAACGACACGAAGTCGGAGACCAGGATGGTGCGCCGGGCGCGCGGCCAGGCCCGCTCGACGGCGGGGCGCAGCGAGCGGCCCTCGCGGATCTCGTCCCGGACGCGTTCGAAGTACACGATGAACGAGTCCGCGGTGATACCGATCGCGACGATGGCACCGCAGACGGCCGGGAGGTTGAGCGCGAAGCCGATGGCCGGGCCGAGCAGCGACATGATCACGTAGGTGAGGGCCGCGGAGACCAGCAGCGAGGCGACGGCGATGAACGACAGGCCCCGGTAGTAGACCAGGAGATAGATGATGACCAGGGCGAGTCCGATGGCACCGGCGATCAGACCGGCCTTCAGCTGCTCACCGCCGAGAGCGGCCGTCACCGTGTTGACGCTGTCCTCCTTGAAGGTCAGCGGCAGGGCACCGTAGGACAGCATGTTGGCGAGTTCCTCGGCGGACTGCTGGGTGAAGCTGCCGGAGATCTCGGCGGAACCGCCGGTGATGGCGCTGTTCACGTAGGGGGACGAGACCACCGCGTCGTCGAGGACGATGGCGAACTGGTTCTGCGGCGTCTGCTTCTGGGCCAGCTGGCCGGTGATCTCGGAGAACTTCTTGGCGCCGCCGTCGGTGAACTTCATCGTGACGATCCAGCCCGCGCCGCGCTGGGTGTCGAGGACCGCGTCCGCGTCATCGACCTCGGTGCCGTCGACCGCCACGGGGCCGAGCAGGTACTTCTGCCACTGACCCGGTTCGGCCTCGCCGCAGGCCACGGTCGACTCGCCCGGCTTGGCGTCCTTGCCGGCCTCGGCCCGGACCGAGGGCTTGGTGCAGTCGAGCTTGGCGTACTGCTCCTGGAGCTTGCTGTCCGCGTCGGAGGTGCCGCCGGTCGCGGACGGGGAGGGGCTGGACTTGTCGCTCGCGGAGGCGGACGGGGTGGCGTCGGCCTTCAGCGCGTCGGTGACGGCGCGGCCCTGCGTCGTAGCGCTCGCGGACGGGCTGCCGGAGGCGGACGGGGAGGAGCCGTCGGTCGCCTTCTCGGTGGAATTGTCGGTGGCCTTGTCCTTGTCCGAGGCACCGTCGGAAGCGCTCGGCGAGGGGGTGGGCGCGGCGCCAGTGGACATCTCGGTTGCGATCACCGGGCGGAAGTACAGCTTGGCGGTGGTACCGACCTGATCCCGGGCCTGCTTGGAGTTCGTGCCCTTGGGGATGTTGACGATGATGTTGTCCCGGCCCTGCGTCTGGACCTCGGCCTCCGAGACACCAAGACCGTTGACCCGGCGCTCCATGATGGAGACGGCGGTGTCCATGTTGGTCTTGTTGATCGCGGACTCCTGGCCGGCCTCGGGGACCGCGCGCAGGGTGATGCTCGTACCACCCGCCAGGTCGATGCCGAGACGCGGAGTGGTGTGTCCGGAGGCGAACATTCCGCCGGTGAGCGCCACGATGGCGATCAGAATCAGGGCCAGCGCGCGCCACGGCTTGCTCTGGGCGCTCGCATTCCGGCCCTTTTTAGGTGCTGCCACCTTCTCGTACTCCCTCTCGGGCCGCCTCGCGCCGGGTCGGCGGGCGGGCGGCCATGACATGGTCGCGGGATTCCGTGCGAGCTGGGCATGTCCCGGGGCGCGCGGGCATGACCCGCGCGCCCCGGGACATGACTACTTCGCCTCGGAGTCGCCTTCGGACTTCTTCGGCTGGTCGTCCGTCTTCGCCTCGGCCGTGGCGTCGGCCGGCTCGTCGGCCTCGTCCTTCTTGCCGAGGTCGACAGGCGTGTCGTCGGAGGCGGCGGCAGCGTCGGAGGAGTCGTCGGTCTCGGTGAGGGAGGAGGCGTCGTCGGGCACGACGTCGGACTTCAGGTCGTGCTCGATGCCGTGGACGATGCGGTTGTACTCGTCGTCGGAGAGCACGGCGCCGATGGAGTTCTTGGCGAAGAGCAGTTCGACGCCCGGCCCGGCGTCGAGGAGGACCGTGTCCTCGTTGACCTCCTTGACCGTGGCGTACATGCCCCCGATGGTGCGGACGCCGGAACCGGGCTGCATCTGGTTCCGCATCTCGATGGCCTGCTGCTGCTTCTTCTTGGCCGACCGGGTCATCAGGAACATGGCCCCGATGAGCACAATGAACGGGAGGAGGGTCAGGAGACTCACGGGTCGGAACTTCCTTCACACGACCGCGATGGTGAACGGCCTGATGGTTGGGGGTATGTGATGCCGCCGACAACGGTGGCATCGGCGGAGTCTAAGCGAGTCCGCGCGCATGGAACAACGCTCAGCATGGCACCGGGGTTCCTGCCCCGGCCAATGCGCTCGCCGTCACGCCCCGAACAGGTCCCCTTGTCCGTTTCCGGCGGCCTGGGACCGGGGCGGGGTGAGGCCGAGATGCGCCCATGCCGCCGGGGTGGCGACCCGGCCGCGCGGGGTGCGGGCGAGCAGTCCTTCCCGTACGAGGAAGGGTTCGGCCACCTCCTCCACGGTCTCACGTTCCTCCCCGACCGCGACGGCGAGCGTGGACAGGCCCACCGGCCCGCCGCCGAACAGCTTCAGCAGGGCCTCCAGCACGGCCCGGTCGAGGCGGTCCAGGCCGCGGGCGTCCACCTCGTAGACCTTGAGGGCCGCCGAGGCGATGTCGCGGGTGATCCTGCCGTCTGCCTTGACCTGCGCGTAGTCGCGGACGCGGCGCAGCAGGCGGTTGGCGATGCGGGGGGTGCCGCGGGAGCGGCCGGCGATCTCGGCGGCGCCTTCGGTGTCGATCTCGACGTCGAGCAGGTGGGCGGAGCGGTGGATGACCCGCTCCAGCTCGGTGGGCTCGTAGAACTCCATGTGCGCGGTGAAGCCGAAGCGGTCGCGCAAGGGGGGCGGGAGCAGGCCCGCGCGGGTGGTGGCGCCGACCAGGGTGAAGGGGGGCAGCTCCAGGGGGATGGCGGTGGCGCCGGGGCCCTTGCCGACGATGACGTCGACGCGGAAGTCCTCCATCGCCATGTAGAGCATCTCCTCGGCGGGCCGGGACATGCGGTGGATCTCGTCGAGGAAGAGGACCTCTCCTTCCTGGAGGGAGGAGAGGATCGCGGCGAGGTCACCGGCGTGCTGGATGGCGGGGCCGCTGGTGATGCGGATCGGGGCGTTCATCTCGGCCGCGATGATCATGGACAGGGTGGTCTTGCCGAGGCCGGGGGCGCCGGAGAGCAGCACATGGTCGGCGGTGGCGCCGCGCGCGCGGGCGGCGCGCAGCACCAGGTCGAGCTGTTCGCGGACCTTCTCCTGGCCGATGAACTCGCCCAGGTCCTTGGGGCGCAGGGCCGCCTCGACGGCCTGATCCTCACGGTCGGCGACCGATCCCACCAGCCTTTCGGCGGCGGGACCGCCGAGCCCTTCGGCGGCGGGGCCGTCGGTCGTGTCGTCCCAGTTCATGTGCGTGTGCCTCAGCTCTCCGGTCTCCAGGTCTTCGTACGGCTAGCGCGCGCGGTTCAGCGTCTGCAGGGCCGCCTTCAGCAGCGCGCCGACCTGGGGTGTGCCCCCGGCGGCCTCGGCCCGGGGGGCCACGGCGGCGACCGCCTCGTCGGCCTCGCGGGTCGCGTACCCCAGTCCGATCAGGGCCGCGTGCAGCTGGTCGCGCCAGCCGGTGCTCACGGGGGCGCCGACGGCCGGAGCGCCCACCGGTTCGCCGAGCCGGTCCTTCAGTTCCAGGAGCAGCTTCTGCGCGCCCTTCTTGCCGATGCCGGGGACGGCGGTGAGGGCCTTCTCGTCGCCGGTGGCGACGGCGCGGCGCAGGGCGTCGGGGGTGTGCACGGCGAGCATCGCCTGGGCGAGTCGCGGGCCGACGCCGCTGGCGGTCTGGAGCAGCTCGAACACCTGGCGTTCGTCGTCGTCGGCGAAGCCGTACAGCGTGAGGGAGTCCTCGCGGACCACCAGGGACGTGTGGAGCTTCGCCGGCTGGCCGATCCGCAGCGTCGACAGCGTGTTCGGCGTGCACTGGACGGCCATGCCGACGCCGCCGACCTCGACCACCGCGGCGTCGGGGGCGAGCGCGGCGACCGTGCCGCTGACGAAGGCGATCATGTCGTATGGCCTTTCGATGTGTGCGAGGCGTGCAGGGCGACGGCCTGCTGGAGGCGGTTCTGCGCGGGGGCGCGCCAGATGTGGCAGATGGCAAGGGCCAGGGCGTCGGCCGCGTCGGCGGGCTTCGGCGGTGCACTGAGCCGCAGCAGCCGCGTGACCATGGCGCCGACCTGGGCCTTCTCCGCGCGGCCGCTGCCGGTGACGGCGGCCTTGACCTCGCTCGGCGTGTGCAGCGCGACGGGGATGCCGCGGCGGGCGGCACACAGCGTGGCGACGGCGCTGGCCTGGGCGGTGCCCATGACCGTACGCACGTTGTGCTGGCTGAAGACGCGCTCCACGGCGACGAACTCGGGCCGGTACTCGTCGAGCCAGGCTTCGAGGCCCTGCTCGATGGCGACCAGGCGATGGCCCAGCTCGGCGTCCACCGGTGTGCGCACGACGCCGACGCCGAGCATGGTCAGCTGCCGGCCCGCGACCCCCTCGACGACGCCGACGCCGCACCGGGTCAGCCCCGGGTCCACCCCCAGTACGCGCACGAGCCCTCCCATCGATCACCTGTTTGTGCAGGCTATCGGGTGCCACTGACAACGCGACGGGCCGACGGGGTGTGTCCCGTCGGCCCGTCGAAACCCGCTGAGCGCGCCGAACCCGCTGAACCCTCCGAGCCCGCCGCGGCGTTACGCGTCGACCTTCTCCATGATCTCGTCGCTGACGTCGAAGTTGGCGAAGACGTTCTGCACGTCGTCGCTGTCCTCGAGCGCGTCGATCAGCTTGAAGATCTTCTTCGCGCCCTCCTCGTCCAGCTCGACCTGCATGGTCGGGACGAAGTTGGCGTCGGCGGACTCGTAGTCGATCCCGGCGTCCTGGAGGGCGGTGCGGACCGCGACCAGGTCGGTCGGCTCGCTGATCACCTCGAAGTTCTCGCCGAGGTCGTTGACCTCCTCGGCGCCCGCGTCCAGGACGGCGGCGAGGACGTCGTCCTCGGTCAGCTCGCCCTTGGGGACGATCACCACGCCCTTGCGGTTGAACAGGTACGACACCGAGCCCGGGTCGGCCATGGAGCCGCCGTTGCGGGTCATGGCCACGCGGACCTCGGAGGCGGCGCGGTTGCGGTTGTCGGTGAGGCACTCGATGAGCACCGCGACACCGTTCGGACCGTAGCCCTCGTACATGATCGTCTCGTAGTCGGCGCCGCCGGCCTCCAGGCCCGCACCGCGCTTGACCGCCGAGTCGATGTTCTTGTTCGGGACCGACGACTTCTTGGCCTTCTGGATGGCGTCGTACAGCGTCGGGTTACCGTCGGGATCGGCACCGCCCATACGGGCCGCGACCTCGATGTTCTTGATCAGCTTCGCGAAGAGCTTGCCGCGCTTGGCATCGATCACGGCCTTCTTGTGCTTCGTCGTGGCCCATTTAGAGTGGCCGGACATCTGCCTGTCTCCTTCGCGTAACCCATCTCTGCAACGAACGCTGGAATCCTACAAGGACCGGGCCGTCCGCCATGCGCGCACCATGTCCACGAACAGGCCGTGCACGCGGTGGTCGCCGGTGAGTTCCGGGTGGAACGACGTGGCCAGCGCGTTGTCCTGGCGGACCGCGACGATGTGGCCGTCGTGCTCGGCGAGCACCTCGGCCCCGGCGCCCACGGACTCCACCCACGGGGCGCGGATGAAGACGCCCTCCACGGGATCGCCGGGGATGCCCTTGACCTGGACCGCGGACTCGAAGGACTCGTTCTGCCGTCCGAAGGCGTTGCGGCGCACGATCATGTCGATGCCGCCGACGGTCTCCTGCCCCGAGCGCGGGTCGAGGATCTTGTCCGCGAGCATGATCATGCCGGCGCAGGTGCCGTAGACGGGCATGCCGTCCCGCACGCGCGCGCGGAGGGGTTCCATCAGGCCGAAGAGATGGGCCAGCTTGGAGATGGTGGTGGACTCACCGCCGGGGATGACGAGACCGTCGACCTCGGCGAGCTCCTCGGGGCGCCGCACCGGCCTGGCCACGGCGTCGGCCGCGGCCAGGGCGATGAGGTGCTCCCGTACGTCGCCCTGGAGGGCCAGGACGCCGATGACAGGGGTGTTCATGGGTGCTTACCAGCCGCGGTTGGCGTAGCGCTCGGTCTCGGGGAGGGTGTCGCAGTTGATGCCGACCATGGCCTCGCCCAGGTTGCGGGACGCGTCCGCGATGATCTTCGGGTCGTCGTAGAAGGTGGTCGCCTTGACGATGGCGGCGGCGCGCTTGGCCGGGTCGCCGGACTTGAAGATGCCGGAGCCGACGAAGACGCCCTCGGCGCCGAGCTGGCGCATCAGCGCGGCGTCGGCCGGGGTGGCGACACCACCGGCGGAGAACAGCACGACCGGGAGCTTGCCCAGCTCGGCGACCTCCTTGACCAGCTCGTACGGGGCGCGCAGCTCCTTGGCGGCGGCGTACAGCTCGTGGTTGTCGTAGCCGCGCAGGCGGGCGATCTCGTTCTTGATCTGGCGCAGGTGGCGCACGGCCTCGACGACGTTGCCGGTGCCGGCCTCGCCCTTGGAGCGGATCATGGCGGCGCCCTCGGCAATGCGGCGCAGGGCCTCGCCCAGGTTGGTGGCACCGCAGACGAAGGGGGTGGTGAACGCCCACTTGTCGGAGTGGTTCACCTCGTCGGCCGGCGTGAGCACCTCGGACTCGTCGATGTAGTCGACGCCGAGGGACTGCAGGACCTGGGCCTCGACGAAGTGGCCGATGCGGGACTTGGCCATCACGGGGATCGACACCGCGTCGATGATGCCCTCGATCATGTCCGGGTCGGACATGCGGGCCACGCCGCCGTCCTTGCGGATGTCGGCCGGGACCCGCTCCAGGGCCATGACGGCGACGGCGCCCGCGTCCTCGGCGATCTTGGCCTGCTCGGGCGTGACGACGTCCATGATCACGCCGCCCTTGAGCTGCTCGGCCATGCCGCGCTTCACGCGGGCGGTGCCGGTCTCGGGACCCTGGTTCTCGGAGAGCGTGCTGGACACGAATACCTCACTGAAGGGGGAAAAGAGGGTTTCTGCAGCACTGAGGAAACGTGAACGGAGCAGTCCACAGCAAGGGCCAATGAGAAGCCGGTGGATCCTTTTGCGTGCCGCTACGCGGCGCGCTCTATGAGGGCGGCGGGCGGTTCGTCGTCCATCTCGAACGCCATGGGGAACGGCGCGTGACCCGCCAGCCGGAACCAGCGCACCTTGCGGTGCCTTCTCAGGGCGCGTGCGGCCCGTACGGCGTCGTTGTGGAAGCGGCGGGCCATAGGGACCCTGCGGACCGCCTCGGCGAGCTCCAGGGCCGTCTCCTCTCCCCCGGGCGCCTCCTTGACCGCCTCCACCTGCTGCGGCTCGGCGAACACGGCACGCAGTGCCTGGCTCAGTTCGCTCTCGGCGACCTCCCGCTGCTCCTCGACCGACTGCCGGGCCGCGTGCGCGGCCTCGTAGAGCACGATCGAGGCGGCCGGGTCGAGCACGCCGGAGGTGGCGAGCTCCTGGGCCACGGAGGCACGGCGCAGCAATTGGGCGTCCAGCGCGGCCCGGGCGGCGTCGATCCGCGCGTGCAGCCGGTCCAGCCGCCCCGCCGTCCAGCTCAGATAGACACCGATCAGGACGAGGACGACGAGGATCCAGATGAGGGTTGCGGTCACGGGCGCAGGTTATCGGGCGGCTCCACGGTCCGAATGCCCGGCTCAGTCCCTCGCCAGCCCGAAGCGCGACCACAGCCCCGTCGTGCGGTCGTCCGTCGCCACCGCTGCCGCGCCTGCCGTGACCGTCTCGTAGACCGACAGGATGTCCGCGCCGACCGTGGACCAGTCGAAGCGGCGGACGTGGGTGCTGCCGCGCTCGCTCAGTTCGGCGCGGCGCTCGGGGTTCTCCAGCAGCCGCACCGCCTTCTCGGCGAGGGCGTCCGCGTCCTCGTTGGGGAACAGCTCGCCGGCCGCGCCCTGGTCGAGGACCTGGGCGAAGGCGTCCAGGTCGGAGGCGAGCACGGGGGCGCCCGCGGACATGGCCTCGACGAGGATGATGCCGAAGCTCTCGCCGCCGGTGTTGGGCGCCACGTACACGTCGACGCTGCGCAGCAGGCGCGCCTTGTCCTCGTCGCTGACCATGCCGAGGAACTCGACCCGGGAGCGGAGTTCCTTCGGCAGGCTCTCCACCGCCTCCTCCTCGTCACCGCGTCCCGCGACCAGCAGCCGGGTCCCCGGCCGGGCGGCGAGGATCTTCGGCAGGGCCCTCATCAGCACCGGCAGTCCCTTGCGGGGCTCGTCGATGCGGCCGATGAAGCCGATGGTGTCGCCCTGCCACTCCGGCTTGGGCTCGGCCTTGGCGAAGAAGTCGACGTCGACGCCGTTGGGGATCACCACCGCGTCGCCGCCGAGGTGCTCGACGAGGGTGCGGCGGGCGTACTCGCTGACCGCGATCCGCGCGCTGATCTTCTCCAGGGCCGCCTGGAGGATGGCGTACGCGGCGATCATCGCGCGGGAGCGCGGGTTGGACGTGTGGAAGGTGGCGACGATCGGCCCCTGGGCGGCCCAGCAGGTGAGCAGGCCCAGCGAGGGCGAGGTCGGCTCGTGGATGTGGATGACGTCGAAGGAGCCGTCGTGCAGCCAGCGCCGCACCCGCGCGGCGCTGAGGAAGCCGAAGTTCAGGCGGGCCACCGAGCCGTTGTACGGCACCGGCACCGCGCGGCCGGCGGAGACGACGTACGGCGGCAGCGGGGTGTCGTCGTCGGCCGGGGCGAGCACGGACACCTCGTGGCCGAGGCGGATGAAGTACTCGGCCAGGTCGCGGATGTGGAACTGCACGCCCCCGGGCACGTCCCAGGAGTACGGGCAGACGATGCCGATCCTCACGCGGGCCCCTTCGCGGGATCGAGGTCCTTCAGCCACAAGCGCTGCAGCATGTGCCAGTCCTCCGGATGTTCGGCGATCCCCGTGGCGAAGGCGTCGGCCAGCGCCTGTGTCATGACAGACGTCTTCTCCGCGCGCGTGCCTGACTCGGGCACCTCGACCGGGGGATGGACCCGCCCCCGCATCACGGGCGAGTCGTCGTACCAGAGCGTCACCGGCAGCAGCAGCGCCCCGGTCTGCTGGGCGAGCAGCGCGGGCCCGGCCGGCATCCGGGCGGTCTCGCCGAAGAAGTCGACCTCGACCCCGGAGGCGGACAGGTCGCGGTCGGCGACCAGGCAGACCAGGCCGCCGTCGCGCAGCCGCCGGGCGAGCGTGCCGAAGGCGCTGCCGCCGCTGTGCGGCAGGACCTCCATGCCGAGGCTCTCGCGGTAGGCGACGAAACGGTCGTACAGGGTCTCGGGCTTCAGGCGTTCGGCGACGGTGGTGAACGGGATGCCCAGCTCGGTGGTGACCCAGGCGCCGGCGAGGTCCCAGTTGGCGAGGTGCGGCAGGGCGAGTATCACGCCCTTGCCGCGGGCCATGCCGTCGGTCAGATGGTGCAGGTCCTTGGGGTCGAAGCCGCTCCTGATGCGCTCGGGGCTCCACGCGGGCAGACGGAAGGACTCCATCCAGTAGCGCAGATACGACCGCATCCCCGCGCGGGACAGCTCGGCGAGCCGCTCGGGGCTCGCGCCGGGCACCACGCGCGCGTAGTTGCTCTCCAGGCGCAGCACGCCCTTGCCGCGCTGTTTCCAGGCGAGGTCGGCGATGGTCCGTCCGAGCCGCACGGCGGCCGGCTCGGGGAGTTTCTTCACCGTCGCCCACCCGGCGCCGTACAGCGCGTCGGTGAGCCGTTCTTGGGCGCTCACGTGGCGGCCTCGCTCCCCCGGGTCCCGGCCCGGCCCGCGTCCGCGGACTGCGCGTCGGCGGCCTCCGCCTCGGCGGACTCGCGGCGGACGGTGACCACCCGCTGGATCAGCGTGACGAGGCTGCCGACGGCGACGATCCACAGGGCGATGGGCAGCAGGTACTGGATGCCGGGTACCCCGAACGTGTGCAGGCCCGCGAAACCGGCCGCGACCAGCGAGACCACCAGCCGCTCGGCCCGCTCGACCAGACCGTTGACCGCGACCGGCAGGCCGATCGACTCGCCGCGCGCCTTGGTGTACGACACCACCTGACCGCTGGCCAGGCAGAAGATCGAGACGGCGCACAGGATGTTGTCGTCGCCCTGCCCGGCGTACCACAGGGCGAACCCGCCGAAGATCGCCCCGTCGGCCACCCGGTCCAGGGTGGAGTCGAGGAAGGCGCCCCAGCGGCTGGAGCGGCCCAGCTGGCGGGCCATGTTGCCGTCGACGAGGTCGGAGAACACGAACAGCGTGATCACGACCGTGCCCCAGAAGAACTCGCCCCTGGGGTAGAAGACCAGCGCGCCCGCGACCACACCCGCGGTGCCGATGAGCGTGACCGTGTCGGGGCTGACCCCCCGCCGGATGAGAAACGCGGCGAACGGTGTGAGGACACGCGTGAAGAATGCACGCGCGTACTTGTTCAGCATGGCCTTCCCGACGGTCGGTGTGGCCGCGTGGCCCCTGCTGGCCACCGGCGGGGCCCAATCGTAGCCACGCGCGTGTCCGGGCGGCGGCCGGGCACCCGGGCGCCCGCGTCGCGGCCCGCCGCGGGCCCTCTCTCGAGGCGGTGCGGGGCCCGTGGGTGGCGGGTTCCGGTCTTTCGTATGGACGCACCGTGACGGGAGTGGAAAGCTCGAAGGACCGCGGGCGTCGCCGGAGCCGCTCCGCACGCGGATCCCGCGTGTCCGCGCCCACAGTGACCTCACCGTGCACGGGAGGCAGGACCATGGGCGACAAGGCGCACACACACCCCGGAGCCGCCGGCAGGGCACAGGCGGCCGACCATCCCACGTCCGTACGGAATGTGGTGCTGGTCGGCCACTCCGGATCGGGCAAGACGACTCTGGTGGAGGCTCTCGCGCTGACCGCGGGGGCGATCAACCGGGCGGGCCGCGTGGAGGACGGCGGCACCGTCTCCGACTACGACGAGATCGAGCACCGGCAGCAACGCTCGGTACAGCTCTCCCTGGTGCCGGTCGAATGGGACGGCATCAAGATCAACCTCCTGGACACCCCCGGATACGCCGACTTCGTCGGGGAACTCAGGGCCGGTCTGCGCGCGGCGGACGCGGCCCTCTTCGTCGTCTCGGCCTCCGACGGCGTGGACGGCTCGACCCGCATGGTGTGGGACGAGTGCGCGGCCGTCGGCATGCCGCGCGCCATCGTCGTCACGCACCTGGAGGCCGCCCGCGCGAACTTCGAGGAGATGACCGGGATCTGCGCGGAGACCTTCGGCGGGGACGACCCGGACGCCGTGCTGCCGCTGTACCTGCCGCTGCACGGCCCGGAGGGGCCCGACGGGCACGCGCCCGTGACGGGACTGATCGGACTGCTGTCGCAGAAGCTGTTCGACTACTCCACCGGCGAGCGCAAGGAGTCCGAGCCCGGCGAGGACCAGCTGCCGCTGATCGAGGAGGCCCGCAACCGGCTCATCGAGGGGATCATCTCGGAGAGCGAGGACGAGACCCTGATGGACCGCTATCTCGGCGGTGAGCAGGTCGACGTCAAGACGCTGATCGAGGACCTGGAGCGGGCGGTCGCACGCGGGGTGTTCTTCCCCGTCCTGGCCGCCGCCCCCGCCGGTGAGGGCGCCCGCCAGGGCCTCGGCACGGTGGAGCTCCTGGAACTGATCACGCGCGGCTTCCCGACCCCGCTGGAGCACGGCACGCCGCGCGTCACCACCGTGGACGGCAAGCCGCGCGAACTGAAGCCGTGCGACCCCGAGGCGCCGCTGGTCGCGGAGGTCGTGAAGACCTCCTCCGACCCGTACGTGGGCCGGCTCTCCCTGATCCGGGTGTTCTCCGGGACGCTGCGGGCGGACCAGACGGTGCACGTCTCCGGGCACGGGCTGGCCGACCGGGGCCATGAGGACCACGACGTCGACGAGCGCATCGGCGCCCTGTCCACACCGTTCGGCAAGCAGCAGCGGCCGGTGTCGCACGTCATCGCCGGCGACCTCGCCTGTGTGGCGAAGCTGAGCCGCGCGGAGACCGGGGACACCCTGTCGGCCAAGGACGACCCGCTGCTGATGGAGCCGTGGGAGATGCCCGACCCGCTGCTGCCGCTGGCCATCCAGGCGCACAGCAAACCCGACGAGGACAAGCTCTCCCAGGGCCTGGCCCGGCTGGTCGCCGAGGACCCGACGATGCGGCTGGAGCAGAACCAGGACACCCACCAGGTGGTCCTGTGGTGCCTGGGCGAGGCGCACGCGGACGTGGCCCTGGAGCGGCTGCGCAGCCGCTACGGCGTCCAGGTCGACGTCGTACCGCACAAGGTCTCGCTGCGCGAGACCTTCGGCGGCAAGGCCGCCGGTCGCGGACGGCACGTCAAACAGTCCGGCGGGCACGGCCAGTTCGCGATCTGCGAGATCGAGGTGGAGCCGCTGCCGGGCGGTTCGGGCATCGAGTTCGTGGACAAGGTGGTCGGCGGCGCGGTGCCGCGGCAGTTCATCCCGTCCGTGGAGAAGGGCGTACGGGCCCAGGCCGCCAAGGGAGTTGTCGCCGGGTACCCGCTGATCGACGTGCGGGTGACGCTGCTGGACGGCAAGGCGCACTCGGTGGACTCCTCCGACGCCGCGTTCCAGACGGCCGGCGCGCTCGCCCTGCGGGAGGCGGCGGCGGACGCGAAGATCCTGCTCCTGGAGCCGGTGGCCGAGGTGAGCGTCCTGGTCGGCGACGACTACGTGGGCTCGGTGATGAGCGACCTGTCCGGCCGGCGCGGCCGGGTCCTCGGCACCGAACAGGCGGCCGGCGGGCGCACGCTGATCAAGGCGGAGGTGCCGGAGATCGAGATCGGCCGGTACGCCGTGGACCTGCGCTCGCTGTCCCACGGCACCGCCCGCTTCAGCCGCAGGTACGCGCGGCACGAGCCG
>NZ_JAOCQE010000073.1 GCF_025290915.1 Streptomyces sp. 15-116A
GGCGTCGTACCGCCACTCCAGGAGCAGTAGCCGCGCCTCCCGCAGGCGCCGTGCGAAGGCGTAGCCGCCCACCTCGGGCGGCAGTCCGGCCAGCGGCTCACCCCGCCACAGGGCGAGCGCGGCCGTGCACTCGCGCGCCACGCGCCCCCAGTCGCCCGCGGTGTGCGCGGCGCGGGCCGCGCCGACGTGGGCGTCGAAGACATGGACGTCCAGCTCGCCCTCGCCGACGCGCAGCAGATAGCCGCTCGGCACGGTGACCAGCCGGTCGGGATCGTCGAGCAGCCGGCGCAGCCGGGCCACGTGGTTGTGCAGCGACGGCTGCGCGGAGGGAGGCGGCGCCCCGCCCCACATCGCGTCCTTGAGCGCCTCCAGCGACACGACGCGCCCGGCGCCGAGCAGCAGCGCGGCGAGCAGCGTGCGCACCTTGGGACTCCCGATGTCCCGTACGGCCGTCCCCGCGCCGGAACCGTCAGCGGCGTCGGCGTACAGAACGGGCGTCCCCAGCAGACCGAACCGCAGCTCGCGCCGTATCACGCCGCACCACTGCCTTCCCGCCCACCGCCCCCGGACCGGCTCCGGACGCATCGGCCGTACACGCGTCCCGCACCGGACACTCAACGGAGAACCTTTGGCCACATGTTAGCGATCCGTTGGCAAGATCTGATGTGATCACAACATCGGACCCGGCCCGGGGGCGCGCGCGTGATCACGCGCAACTCGGGGGAGTGCCGCCGCCGCGGCCCGGTCCGATCGCGGGGGACCCCCGGTCGGCAGAGGTGAACGACCGGGCCCCTCGTCCCCCGCTCAGGGCACCCAGTGCCCGGGCCCGCCGCCTCGCCACTCGACCAGCTCCGACTGCCGCACCCAGTCGTCGTCGACCTCCTCGAGCCCCGCGAGCCGCAGGAACTCGACGACATCGAGCACCCCGTAAGCCATCCCGATAAACCGTGCCCCCACACGCACCCGCCGCCCACCGTCGGAGGCGGGCGGGTAGATCACGACGGGCTGATCATCGACCATGACACCAGAGTGCGCCGCGAGCACCAGGGACGCATGACGGAGGCGTGCCCCGGCCGCGCCTCCGAGCCGGCTGGGGGACGTGAGAAGAGTCCTCGGCCCGCAGATCGTCGCCCACGGCCTCACGCAAGCGGGCGGGCGGCGGCTCTCACCGACGCATCCGCTATACGAAAAAGACCCAGCTCAAGGGCACGGAGCTGGGCCTTTTCGGAGAGCCGCCTTCGGGATTCGAACCCGAGACCTACGCATTACGAGGGCGGTAGAAATCGTGACGGACCGTGCCACGCGATCGCATGAGATCCAGTGGCAGGGGCGACGAACCGGCCTACAAGCTCGGTGGCGACGCCATGGTCACACGGCTTGTCGAGATCCCACATACGAGACCGATCGCCATCATCCGTGGTCATCCCACCCACACGCCTGACGCCGACGAGCACAGCGGCACCCACAGCAACACCAGCAGGTCGACGAAGGGCGGCTTCCTTCCGTCTCGGGCGTGACAGCCGCCGGCTCGTCGACACCCGCGGGCTCCCGTACGTCGATGTGGAGTAGTTCGAGGAGATCGGCGGTGACGATCCGGTAGGCGTTGCCAGCAGCAGGACCGTGCACGGATACATCACCCAGGATCTGTACCCCGCGAGCCAATCCGCCACCTGCCTTCGGCCAAGCCGCACCTCGCAGAATCACTCCCCAATAACAAGAGTTTTGTTAATCTGGCTCCATGGCCACCATCCCAGACCCTGCTCCCGGCGAAGGTCCCGTTCGCCCGGTCTCCGTCTCCCTCCACGAAGGCACCATCGCGGCCCTCAAGGCGCGTACCGGTAAGCGGGGCATGTCCGCCTACGTCGAAGCCCTCATCCAGCGACAGCTGGAGCGCGACCGGCTGCGCGAACTGATCGAGGACGCCGAAGCCGAACACGGCCCCGTCGACCAGGCCGCGGTCGAGGCCAAGCGGGCCGTCCTGCGCGGTGACGCAGCCGGCTCGGCGGATGCCGCGTGAGCGGTACCCTCGTCCTCGACTGCGAGGGCCT
This sequence comes from Streptomyces sp. 15-116A, assembly GCF_025290915.1. Classification (GTDB taxonomy): domain Bacteria; phylum Actinomycetota; class Actinomycetes; order Streptomycetales; family Streptomycetaceae; genus Streptomyces. Next base: position 2,049 of record NZ_JAOCQE010000073.1, read on the forward strand.
GTCCAAACTCGTACGACGCGCCCCCGAACTCACCGAATGGCTAGCTGCCGCCGAAGCCGAAGACGTCCGCGTCATCACCAGCTCCGTCACCCTCGTCGAAGCCCGCGACCCCAAGACCAACCAGGCCCGCTTCGACTACGCCGTCTCCCGCGTCAACATCATCCCGCCCACCGAAGCCATCGCCCGCCACGCCAGCAAACTCCTCGCCGCAGCCGGACTCCACGGCCACAAGTACGCCATCGACGCGATCGTGGCCGCTACCGCGATGGCCTCCCCCTCTCCCGTGACCGTCCTGACCTCGGACCCCGAGGACCTCTTGATGCTGTGCGGCCCCGGCGTCCGCGTGATCAAGATCTGACGCAGTGCGATTCCCGGGCCAGTCGCGAGCTTCAACTCCCTGCTGATCGACGCAGTTCTCTCCTCTCATCTCGGCGCCCGCTGTCGGTGCACTGAAGTACGCTGTCTTTCCGTACGGTCCGGACCGCCGGCAGCACCGGGGGCACCAGCCGCGGCTCACACTCTTCCCCGTCCGGGAGCGCGCCAGTACCGCGCTCACCAGCGGTGATCTCCTTCTTCGCATGCGCTCCCGCAAGGTTGCGCACCCAACGCGTCCCCGGAGTCTCCCGCATGGCCACTGAGCCCGAACTCACGCCCCTCTTCGACTTCCTGTGCGAGCACAGCACCAGCAAGAGCCGCGTGATGGCCTTGATCGGTCCCTACCACGGCTCTCGATCCCTCACCGGAGTGTTGACCTGCAAGGACAAGAACCACGCATACCAAGCGGTCCAGCTACTGCGCCGCGCGCTGGCCTCCCGCGACACCGCCGCCGTCGAGGAGGACCTGCATGCCCTGGCCTCGGCACTGCCCGACGCCCCCGCCAGTTCTCTGCGAACGGCGACGGCCCACGCGGCCTCAGGAACCTGGCCCGCCCCCGCGGGCACAACGTTCTACCCGCCTGACGAAGATCTTGGGGAGGCCGAGGAGACGCCTGGCGACGAGACCGCCACCTCGCCCGAGTCAGAAACGCCTGAGGGGGCACGTCTGAAGGACCTGCGGGGAAAGGTCGTACGCATCGCCCATCTACGCGAGTTCCACATCACTGACGAGGATGCACTCATACGGGCGGCCATGGATGAGGGCTGGGAGCCGTTGCCTGCATCCGAGTTGGACGAGGACGATCCGCGTGACCTGATCGGCGCCGTGATGACGCTCACCGAGAGTGGTGGCTGGATAACCGGGGCGGACACCCTGGAGGACCAGAGCGAGGCAAGGCTGCTGTGCGTCGAAGACGGCGATGAGCTCACCGACTGGAGCCCCGTCCCGGTGACAGCCCATTTCCACCACGGCTGGCGACTGCATCGGCCAGCCTCCAACACACCGATCGAAGAGGAGCAGCAGCCCGACCTGGTCGCGCTGTTCCCCGTCAAGGAGTGTTCGTGCGAAGACGAGGAGTGCGAGGACTGCAGCTGGCAGTTGACCCCTCGCACCGCCGATCTGCTCCTGACATCACTGAGCATCCTGGCCGACCAGGCCTACGACGATGCCGACGAGCTGCGCGACCAGCCCGTGACCAAGCAACGCCCAGGCAACTGGGAGTTGTTCACCCGCCTGCCCTCTCTCACTTGGTCCGCCGACCGGAGCTGGCGCCGAAGAATGGCGCGAGCCTTCGACGACCTATCCGATGACCTGGAGCACGGCCGGTGGCCCCAACCCTCGTGCACGGCCGAGGAGATGGCTCTGCACTTGGCGATCGAGGATGCGCCCAGCTACCTGGACGACATTGACACGAGCGATACCGCACACACTCACTTGCCCGAGCACCGCGACGACTACGACTGGAACGCCTGCTCCGATCTGTTCTTCCAGGACCATGACGTACTCATGCTGTTCGACGCACGCCTCGACGGCATCGAGGACCCGGACGGCGACGTGAACCAGCACCTGGGCATGGGCGACCTGCGCGCGGCAGCGTGGTTCGAGTCGTTCGGTTACCCGCCCGCCCGGGACCCCAAGCGCGGTTTCCGACGCTGACCAACGCTCTCGTGGCGCCTGTGCCACCTCTGGCTAAGCGGGGGCCACGAGAGCGGAAGAAGTCGGAAGTTCCGGCAGGACCAACCATCAGGAGGACAGCACAAGAGACCAGGTCAGAGCGGGTCTGACCTGGTCTTGAATGGAGCCGCCTTCGGGATTCGAACCCGAGACCTACGCATTACGAGTGCGTTGCTCTGGCCATCTGAGCTAAGGCGGCGTGCCGTGCGCACCATGGTGCGATCAGCGACGTCGGTAAGTCTACACAGTTTCGGAGGGTGCTTCGTACCTGCCCCGGGGGCGGGGGCCGGGGCCCGCCCCCGAGGGCTGTCGCAGGTGTTATGAGCAGCGCTTTCCGTCCGTGGGCGGGGTGCCGCGGAGCAGGTAGGCGTTGATCGTCGCGTCGATGCACCGGCTGCCCCGGCCGTACGCGGTGTGGCCGTCGCCCTCGTAGGTGAGGAGGCGGGCCGAGGAGAGCTGGCCGGAGAGGGCCTGGGCCCAGCGGTACGGGGTCGCCGGGTCGCGCGTGGTGCCGACGACCACGATCGGCGCCGCGCCCTTCGCCTCGATGCGCTGGGCCTCGCCCGTGGCCGCCACCGGCCAGTACGCGCAGTTCAGCGCGGCCCACGCCAGGCCCTCGCCGAAGACGGGGGACGCCTTCTCGAAGTCGGGGAGCGCCTCGCGCACCTCGTCCGGGGACGCGAAGGCGGGCGGCAGGTCCAGGCAGTTCACGGCCGCGTTGGCGAACATCAGGTTGGTGTACGTGCCGTCGGCCTCGCGCTCGTAGTAGCTGTCGGAGAGCAGCAGGAGTCCCGCGCCGTCGTTCTCCTTCATCGCCGAGGTGAGCGCCTCGCGCAGCTGCTGCCAGGCGCCCTCGTCGTACATCGCCGCGATCACACCGGTCGTGGCCAGGGACTCGGTCAGCCTGCGGCCGTCGGCGTCGCCGGCGGGGATGGGGCGGGCGTCCAGTTCGTCGAAGAACGACTTCAGGTTCTTGCCGACCGTCTCGGGCGCCGTGCCCGCGCCGCCGAGCGGGCAGTCGCTCTGCCGCACGCAGTCCTTCGCGAAGGCGGTGAACGCCGTGTCGAAGCCCGCCGTCTGCTCCATGTTCAGCCGTCGCGCGGGCAGCGACGGGTCCAGCGCCCCGTCCAGCACCAGCCGACCCGCCCGGTCCGGGAAGAGTCCCGCGTACGTCGCGCCGAGGAAGGTGCCGTACGAGGCGCCTACGAAGTTCAGCTTCCGGTCCCCCAGCGCAGCGCGCACGATGTCCATGTCCCGCGCCGCCTCCACCGTGGACACATGGCGCAGCAGCCTCGGCGCGTCCGCCCCGCAGCCCTCGGCGAACCTGCCGAACGCCTCCACCAGTGTGTCCGCCTCCCGCTCGTCGTCCGGGGTGAGGTCGGTCCGCGTGTACGCGTCCATCCCGGGTCCGTCCAGGCACTCGACGGGCTCGCTGCGGGCCACGCCCCTCGGGTCGACGGCCATCATGTCGTAGCGGGCGCGCACCTCGGCCGGATAGCCGATGCCGGCGTACGACTGGAGGTAGCCGACCGCGGAACCGCCCGGCCCGCCGGGGTTGACCAGCAGCGAGCCCAGCCGCTTCCCCGGGCCGGTGGCCTTCTTGCGGGACACGGCGAGGCGTACGTCACCGGCGGAGGGGTCGGCGTAGTCCAGCGGGGCCTTCAGCGTGGCGCACTGGAAACCGGGGACGCCGCAGTCGCGCCACCTCGGCTTCTGCTCGTAGTACGACGTGAGCGCCGCCGGTGTGGAGCGGGGCAGCGGTTTCAGCGCCGGCACCTCCGCGGCCGGGCCGGCGGAACTCGCGGTGCTCGTCGTGCTCCCGGAGGAGCAGCCGGCCGCCAGCAGCGCGGCGACGGCGAGCAGCGTGGCTGCGGTTCGGGTCCTGCGGAGGGTGCGCCTTGTGTACATCCTGCGAGCGTAACTCTGTGCAATGGCTTGAGTGCCGTGCGTGCGGCTTGTGCCTCGTACGAGTTACGGAGCGGGTGCGGGCGCCGGGCCTTTCCAGGCTGCCTCAGCCGGTGTCCGCCGGTGTCAGCCGGCTCTCAGGGCCATCGTCATCGCCTCCACCGCGAGGAGCGGGGCCACATTGCGGTCGAGGGCGTCGCGGCAGGCGGCGATCGCCTCGATGCGGCGGAGCGTGGACTCCGGGGAGCTGCCGCGGGCCAGCCGCTCCAGGGCGTCCTGCACCTCCGTGTTGGCGATGGCGAGGCGGGAACCGAGCTGGAGGGCGAGGACGTCGCGGTAGAAGCTGGTCAGGTCGGTCAGGGCGACGTCGAGGCTGTCACGCTGGGTGCGCGTTCTGCGGCGCTTCTGCATGTCCTCCAGTTCCTTGACCACGCCCGCGATGCCGCGCGGCAGCCGGCCGCCCTGGGCTGCGCCGAGCGCGGCCTTCAGCTCGTCGGTCTCCTTGGTGTCCATCTCCTCGGCGAGCTGCTTGGCGTCCTCGGCGGCGGCGTCGACGAGCTCCTGCGCCGCTCTGAGCGCGCCGCCGATGTCCTCGACCCGCAGCGGCAGCTTCAGCACGGAGGCGCGGCGTTCGCGGGCGGCGGGGTCGGTGGCCAGGCGGCGGGCCCGGTCGACGTGCCCCTGGGTGGCGCGGGCCACGGCGGCGGCGACGTCGGGCTCGATCCCCTCCCGGCGTACGAGCATGTCGGCGACGGCGTCCACGGACGGGGTGCTCAGGTTGAGGTGGCGGCAGCGGGAGCGGATCGTCGGCAGGACGTCCTCGATGGACGGGGCGCACAGCAGCCACACCGTGCGGGGGGCGGGCTCCTCGACGGCTTTGAGGACGGCGTTGGCGGACTTCTCGTTCAGCCGCTCGGCGTCCTCGACGAGGATGATCTGCCAGCGGCCGTTCGCCGGGGCGGTGAACGACTTGCGGACCGTGTCGCGCATGTCCTTCACGAGGATCTCCGCGCCGACGGCGGCGACGGAGGTGACGTCGGCGTGCGTGCCGATCAGGGCGGTGTGGCAGCCTTCGCAGAAGCCGCAGCCGGGGGCTCCGCCGAGCGCCCGGTCGGGGCTGACGCACTGCAGCGCGGCGGCGAAGGCCCGCGCCGCCTGGTTGCGTCCCGCGCCGGGCGGGCCGGTGAACAGCCAGGCGTGCGTCATCTTCGACGCCTCGGGCGGAGGGGCGTCGGCCGCCGCGGCGGTGACGAGCACGTCGGCGTCCCGAGCGGCGGCGGCGAGCTGCTCACTCACCCGCTCCTGCCCGACGAGGTCGTCCCACACGGTCATGGCTCACGCCACCCTTCGCTCACATCCGGTCTGCGGAATCCATTGTGGGGGTGCCCACTGACAGTCCGGGCCGAGTCGCCGACGCGATCAGGCAGTATGCGCGCGTCGCCCGTGGTGCCGCGCCGTAGGACGCCTCGGCGGGAGCGCGAGGCTCACGGCGGGGCGCCGGACCGGCGCGGCCGCGCTAGCGGCCGGCGTGCGCCGGTGTGCGCCGGTGTGCGTGGGTGAGCGGTGGCCGTCGTCGGTCGTCCGTCAGCGCCGGCGCCCGCCGCGGCCCCGTTCGTCGTCCTGGTCGTCCTCGTGCGGGCCCAGCAGTTCGTCCGCCAGGGTCGGCAGGTCGTCCAAGGGCGTTTCCTCGGCCCAGTCCGAGCGCCGACGGCGTGTGCGAGGGGCCGGCTCGGCGTCGACCTGGGGGAGCTCGCGTGTGCTGCCCTCCGTGCCGTCGGCCGGGTCGGCCGGGGGCTCGTCGCGGAAGTAGCCCGGTGGGACCCGGTCCGCGCCCGGTCCCTCACCCTCCCCACGCACCGGAGGCAGTACGGCTGTCTCGTCGGCCGCGCCCGGCGCCACATCATCGGTGGCCGGTCGAACGGGAGGCAGCACCTCGGTCTCGTCCCCAGCAGCGGGACGAACGGGAGGCAAGACCTCCGTCTCGTCACCGGCACCGGCACCGGCACCCGAGCCGACCGGCGGCAGTACCGCCGTCTCGTCAGTCGCCCCCGGAGGGACCGGCGGCTTCGGCAGTTCCGCCGTCACCTCGGACTCGGAGACACCGGGCCGACGCGCGGGCTGCGTCGCGTCGCCGCGCCCGCCACCCCGGCGAGAGCCGCCGGCGCCCCCGTCGTCCCCAGCCTCCGGCACCCGCCGAAGCACCGTCGTCTCGTCCGCCGTACCGCCACCCGGCACGTCCCGCGACATCCCCTCAGGGGACACCGGGGGCACCGAGACCGCGTCCTGAGTCGGCGCCCCCTGCGAAGCAGAGGGAGAGCCAGCCGACGCGACCCCTTCCGCCGCCCCCGTCGGACCCTTCGGCCCCGCCTGCGCCGCGGCCGCCGCCGCTTCCGCGAGGCGCCGGGCCTCCTCGGCGCGCAGCAGCGCCTCCTCCGCCTTGCGCTGCTTCTCCAGGCGCTGTGCCTCCGCCTCGGCGCGCAGCCGGGCCTCTTCCTCGGCCTGCTTGCGCCGGCGTTCCTCCTCAGCACGGCGACGGGCCTCTTCCTCCGCCCGCGCCTGCTCCTCGGCGAGGAGCCGCTGACGCTCCTCCTCGGCACGCCGACGCGCCTCCTCGGCGCGCCTGCGGGCCTCCTCCGCCTGCCGTTCGGCCTCGCGCCGCTGCGCCTCCTCCAGCTCGCGCCGCTTGCGCTCCTCCTCCTCGGCACGCAGCCGCGCCAGCTGCTCCTGGCGCTCGCGCTCCAGGCGCTCCTCCTCGGCCTTGCGGGCGGCCTCCTCCTCGGCACGCCGCCGGGCCTCTTCCTCGGCCTTGCGCCGGGCCTCCTCGCGCGCGGCGATCTCGGCCTCGGACAGCGGCAGCACCTGGTCGAGGCGGTGCCGGATGACGGTGGTCACCGCCTCCGGCTCCTGGCCCGCGTCGACCACCAGGTACCGGCCGGGGTCGGCGGCGGCGAGGGTCAGGAAACCGGCCCGCACGCGCGCGTGGAACTCGGCCGGCTCCGACTCCAGCCGGTCCGGCGCCTCGGTGAACCGCTCACGCGCGGTCTCCGGCGCCACGTCGAGCAGCACGGTGAGGTTCGGGACCAGTCCGTCGGTCGCCCAGCGGTTGATCCGGGCGATCTCGGTCGGTGACAGGTCGCGTCCGGCGCCCTGGTAGGCGACCGAGGAGTCGATGTACCGGTCGGAGATGACGACCGCACCTCGCTCCAGGGCGGGTCGTACGACGGTGTCGATGTGCTCGGCCCGGTCGGCGGCGTAGAGCAGCGCCTCCGCGCGGTGCGAGAGCCCGGCGCTCGACACGTCCAGCAGGATGGACCGCAGCCGCTTGCCGACCGGTGTCGCGCCCGGTTCCCGGGTGAGGACGACTTCGTGGCCCTTGGCCCGGATCCACTCGGCGAGCGCCTCGGCCTGCGTGGACTTGCCGGCGCCGTCGCCACCCTCCAGGGCGATGAAGAAGCCGGAGGCAGCGGGCCGCTGCTCCGGGTCGTCGCCGCCGCGCAGCGCGTCGCGCAGGTCGTGGCGCAGCGGCACCCCGGAGCGGTCGTCGACCTTGGCCAGCACCAGCGCGGCCACCGGCAGCAGCAGGGCTCCCACCAGCATCAGCGTGAACGCGGCTCCGCCGTGCGCGAACACGAACCGGCCGTTCTCCAGCCGGTGCGGTCCGATGCCCGAGGCCACCAGCGGGGCGATCACCGCGCCGAGCGCCACGAAGACCCGCACGACCGCGTGCAGATGCTCCGTCGTCCGCACCCTCCGCTGGTCCTCGGTCTCCTGGTCGAGCAGGGTGTGCCCGGCGTTGGCCGCCACTCCCGCGCCGGCACCGGCCAGCGCCATGATCAGCAGCACGCTGGTGACGTCCGGCACCAGACCGGAGGCCAGCAGCGCGACGCCGGTGAAGGCGAGGGCCAGCGCGAGCAGCCGGCGCCGCGACAGCGCGGGCAGCAGGGACGGCGCCGTACGGATGCCGATGACGACGCCGCCGGTCAGCGCGCCCACCATCAGGCCGTAGAGCACGGGGCCGCCGCCCAGGTCCTTGGCGTGCAGCACCGACACCGCGACGGAGGCCGAGACGGCGGCGGCGACGGACGCGGACGCGAACACCAGCAGCGGTATGGCACCGGTACGGCCCTTGTCGGAGCCGGTGGTGCTCTTGGGGCGGCGCAGCCCCTCCAGCGGCGACCGCGCGCGCGGGGTGCGCGTGTCGGGCAGCTCCAGGAAGGTGACGACGGACAGCGACGCGGCGAACAGTCCGGCGGCGACGTACGAGGCGAGGGCCGCCTGATGCTCGCCGAACCACTCGATCCCGGTGCCCAGCAGATTGTTGAACAACGCCGCCACGACCAGCGCGAGCGCCGCGAGCGGCACCGCCACGAAGCCCGTACGCAGGGACAGGCGGCGCAGCGCGTCCATGTGGTCCGGCAGTGGCCGGATCGACGCGCCCTCCGGGGGCGGGGCGGGCAGCAGCGCGGGCGCCGCGCTCTCGCGGCAGACCGTCCAGAACCGCTCGGCCACCGATGTCACGAACGCGGTGACCAGCAGGACGGCGGGCGCGTCCTCGGGTGTCCAGTCGATCCACAGGGGCGCGACGATCAGCAGCGCGGCCCTCACCCCGTCCGCGCCGATCATGGTCCAGCGGCGGTCCAGCGGGCCGTCCTGCGAGGTGAGCGAGGTGAGCGGGCCGAGGAGGACGGCGCCGAAGAGCAGAGTGGCGAGGATCCGCACGGCGAAAACGGTCGCCACTGCGAACGCCACGCCTCGGTAGCCACCGCCGAAGGAACCCTCGGCGACCGCCGCCTGGACCATGAGGAGGACCAGTACGAGGAGGGCGAGGGTGTCGCCGACACCGCCCACGAGCTGCGCACTCCACAGCCGCTTCAGCTGCGGCCGGCGCAGTAGCGCGCGGACGGCGCGCTCGCGGGAGTCCGCGACCAGGGCGTCGTCGGGGGCCGGTTGAGGGGCCGTTGGCTGCTCGGCTCGCGTCATGCTTTCAGCCTATCGGCCCGCACCGACAGCCCGGGGCGCCCATCCTGACATGGGCACGCCCCGACACCGAAGTGTTGCCGGGGCGTTCGCATTCCGAACCCACGGCGAAGAGCCGCACCGCGAGACGGACGCACCATACGTGTTCTGAGAGACCCTCAGCCCACGCCCGTCGCGCCCTCGGCACAGCTCGCACCCGACGCCGCCGATCCGCGCGCCGGTGGTCCTCCGCGCCGTCAGTCCCGCGCGCCGGTGGTCCTCCGCGCCGTCAGTCCCGCGCGCCGTCGGCCGGCCGCGCCGTCAGTCCTCCGCGCCGTTCGAAGCGGTCGCCTTCTTCGCGGCCGTCTTCTTCGCCGTGGCCGAAGCGCTCGCCGTCTTCTTCGCGGTCGTCGTCTTCTTCGCGGCTGTCTTCTTGGCGGCCGTCGCCTTCTTCGCCGGAGCCTTCTTGGCGGCCGTCTTCTTGGTGGTCGCCTTCTTCGCGGTCTTCTTGGCGGGCCCCTTGGCGCGCTTCTCCGCGAGCAGCTCGAAACCGCGCTCCGGGGTGATCGTCTCCACACTGTCGCCGGAGCGCAGCGTGGCGTTGGTCTCCCCATCGGTGACGTACGGGCCGAAGCGGCCGTCCTTCACCACGACCGGCTTGCCGCTGACCGGGTCCTCGCCCAGCTCCTTCAGCGGCGGCTTGGCGGCCGCCCGGCCACGCTGCTTGGGCTGGGCGTAGATCGCCTGAGCCTCCTCCAGCGTGATCGTGAAGATCTGGTCCTCGGACTGCAGCGACCGCGAGTCCGTGCCCTTCTTCAGGTACGGGCCGTAGCGGCCGTTCTGCGCGGTGATCTCCTGCCCGTCGGCGTCGGTGCCGACCACGCGCGGCAGCGACATCAGCTTCAGGGCGTCCTCGAGCGTCACCGTGTCCAGGGCCATCGACTTGAACAGCGACGCCGTGCGCGGCTTGACCGCGTTCTTGCCCGTCTTCGGGGTGCCCTCGGGGAGGATCTCCGTGACGTACGGGCCGTAGCGGCCGTCCTTGGCGACGATCGTGTGCCCGGTCGCCGGGTCGGTGCCCAGCTCGAAGTCGCCGCTCGGCTTGGCCAGCAGCTCCTCGGCCAGCTCGACCGTCAGCTCGTCGGGCGCCAGGTCGGCCGGGATGTCGGCGCGCTGGTGCTGCTCGGTGTCCTTCTCGCCGCGCTCGATGTACGGCCCGTAGCGCCCGACCCGCAGCACGATGTCGTTGCCCACCGGGAACGTCGACACCTCGCGGGCGTCGATGGCGCCCAGGTCGGTGACGAGCTCCTTGAGGCCGCCCAGGTGGTCCCCGTCGCCGTTGCCGGCCTCGGCGGCGCCGCCGTTGTGGGTGCCCTCGCCGAAGTAGAACCGCTTCAGCCACGGCACGGCCTGCGCCTCACCGCGGGCGATGCGGTCGAGGTCGTCCTCCATCTTGGCGGTGAAGTCGTAGTCGACGAGCCGGCCGAAGTGCTTCTCCAGCAGGTTGACCACGGCGAAGGACAGGAAGGACGGCACCAGGGCCGTGCCCTTCTTGAACACATAGCCGCGGTCCAGGATCGTGCCGATGATCGACGCGTACGTCGACGGGCGGCCGATCTCGCGCTCCTCGAGCTCCTTGACCAGCGAGGCCTCGGTGTAGCGGGCCGGGGGCTTGGTGGCGTGCCCGTCGACCGTGATCTCCTCGGCGGTCAGGGCGTCGCCCTCGGCGACCTGCGGCAGCCGGCGCTCGCGGTCGTCGAGCTCGGCGTTCGGGTCGTCGGCACCCTCGACGTAGGCCTTCAGGAAGCCGTGGAAGGTGATCGTCTTGCCGGACGCGGTGAACTCGACGTCACGGCCGTCGGACGCGGTGCCGCCGATCTTCACCGTGACGCTGTTGCCGCTCGCGTCCTTCATCTGGGAGGCGACGGTCCGCTTCCAGATGAGCTCGTACAGCTTGAACTGGTCGCCGGTCAGCCCGGTCTCCGCGGGCGTACGGAAACGGTCGCCCGAGGGGCGGATCGCCTCGTGCGCCTCCTGGGCGTTCTTCACCTTGCCCGCGTAGGTGCGCGGCTGCGGCGGCAGGTAGTCGGCGCCGTACAGCTGCGTGACCTGGGCGCGGGCGGCGGCGATCGCCGTCTCGCTCAGGGTCGTCGAGTCCGTACGCATATAGGTGATGTAGCCGTTCTCGTACAGCTTCTGCGCGATCTGCATGGTGGCCTTCGCGCCGAAGCCGAGCTTGCGGCTCGCCTCCTGCTGCAGCGTCGTCGTACGGAACGGGGCGTACGGCGAGCGGCGGTACGGCTTGGACTCGACGGAACGCACGGCGAACCGCGTGTTCTCCAGGGCGGCGGCGAGCGCGCGGGCGTTCGCCTCGTCGAGGTGGAGGGTGTTCGCGCTCTTCAGTTGTCCCAGGGAGTCGAAGTCGCGGCCCTGCGCGACCCGCCTGCCGTCGACGGACTGCAGGCGGGCGACCAGCGACGAGGGATCTGACGCGTCACCCGCGCGGCCGGTCGCGAAGGTGCCGGTGAGGTCCCAGTACTCAGCAGAACGAAACGCGATGCGCTCGCGTTCCCGCTCCACCACGAGCCTCGTCGCGACGGACTGGACGCGGCCGGCGGACAGCCGGGGCATGACCTTCTTCCACAGGACCGGCGAGACCTCGTAACCGTAGAGACGGTCGAGGATGCGGCGGGTCTCCTGGGCGTCGACCAGCTTCTGGTTGAGCTGACGCGGGTTGGCCACGGCCTCGCGGATCGCGTCCTTGGTGATCTCGTGGAACACCATGCGCTTGACCGGGATCTTCGGCTTGAGGACTTCCTGCAGGTGCCAGGCGATGGCCTCGCCCTCGCGGTCCTCATCGGTGGCGAGGAAGAGCTCGTCGGACTCCTTCAGCAGGTCCTTGAGCTTCTTGACCTGGGCGCGCTTGTCCGCGTTGACCACATAGATCGGCTGGAAGTCGTGTTCGACGTCCACACCGAGGCGGCGGACCTCGCCGGTGTACTTCTCGGGCACCTCGGCGGCGCCGTTGGGAAGGTCGCGAATGTGTCCGACGCTCGCCTCGACGGTGTAGCCAGGGCCGAGATAGCCCTTGATCGTCTTCGCCTTGGCAGGCGACTCGACGATGACGAGTCGGCGGCCGCCCTTCGCGGTCTCGCTGGTCGGGGACAACTTCGCTCTTCTCTCCGGATCGACGCTGGGGCCTCCCCAGGGCGGTCCTCCCGGGGCTTGGACAAGGTGACGCTGCGGAGTGTGACGGTACATCCCGCCCCCGTGTCAAACGGGAAAAGCCCGCAACGGCCACTCGAACGGTAACCCGACTACCGCCGTTCCTGCCGCCCGGAGTGTCCGGAGCCTGCACACCGAAATGCGGAGCGCAACATTTCGGTTACCTGCCGCGGCGCCGGTCGTACGCCTCTTACAGGCGGGTGAGACACCACGTGCCGAGGGCCAGGGAGATCACCGCGGCGAGGCCGGCGACGGCGACCGATGCGACGGGACTCACACCGTGGGCGACGGGGCGCCGCTGCCGCGCCCGGGTCGCGGTCCAGGCCAGCAATCCGGCTCCGAACAGGCAGAACACCGTCCCCGCGAAGATCGCCGGTCCACTCTCCATGATCTCCGAGCCCTTCTCCCGCGTCCGCCCACAGCCGACCACAGCGCACACTGCCACGCCCGGGCAGCGATCAGACGAACCCCGGGTGAACGCGGAGACGCCGCCGCGGCGACACGGACGGAACGTTGTCCACCCGACCGCCGGTGGCGGGCCTGAGAACGACGCGAAAGTTTTTGTCGGCGGCATGTGTCAGGCGGCGGAGCGCGTACGACGGTGGCGGCGGGGCGGACGACGCTCGCGCGCTGTCGCGGACGACGGCTACGGCGTGGGCACGCACGCCACGGCTGCGGCTTGGGGGCGCACGACGGGATCACGGCGGGGGCGGGACCACGCTAGCGCCACTGTCACGGACGACAGCTACGGCGCGGGCGCAGACGACGCAATTGCGGCGGGCCCACACGACGGAGTTACGGCCAGGGCCCAGACGTCGTCACGGCCAACGCATGGCCTGGTGGGTGCACGCGACGGCTGGGCCCTGGGCCGTACGACGAACAGCTGGCCCTGGGCGACGAAACGAGCGCCCGCGGCACCCGACCCAAGTCCGTCCTGCTCTCCGCGGCCCGGTCTTGCCCCGTCCCACAGGGCCGATGCACGGCCGACTCCCCTTACTCGACACCGAACCAGGCCGCTCCCATCAGCCGAATAGACGCCGACCAGGACCCATCCCACTCAGCCCACCCCGACGCGCACTTCACAGCCCGCCCCGGCTCACTCCCCCTCAGCCGGCCAGCCCAGCCGCCCCCGCCTCAGCCAGCCGGCTCCAGGAACCCCTGTTCCACCAGCAGCCGGATCTGGGCCGGTGTGCGGTCGCGGAGGACGACGGGGTCCTCGCCGAGGAGCTGGGCGATGGCGTCCAGGATGCGGCCCGCGCTCATCGTGCCGTCGCACACGCCGGCGAATCCCGCGCCGACCGTGTCGACCTTGGTGGCCCGGCGCATCCCACGGTTCTGGCGCAGCACGACGTGCTCCGGGTCCTCCGCGCCGGGCAGCCCCACCTGCTCCTGCACCACCTCGCCGGCCAGCCGGAAGCTCGCCTCCAGCAGCGCCGCGTCGTCATGCGTCCGCAGATAGTCGAGCCGTTCGAAATGCGCCCGCACCGTCTCCCCGAGCGGCTGCTCGACCGGATGCGGCCACTCCTCCACGGTGACCGAGGGCACCACCGAGCCCGACTTGCGCAGGGTGATCCAGCCGAAGCCGACCGCCTTCACCTTGCGCGCCTCGAACTCGTCCAGCCACGCGTCGTACCGCGCCTGGTACTCGGCGACGTCCCCGCGGTGGTCGCCCGCGTCCCGCAGCCACAGCTCCACGTACTGCGTGATGTCCTGCATCTCGCGCTGCACGATCCACGCGTCGCACCCGCGCGGCACCCACGACCTGAGTCTGTCCTGCCAGTCCTCCCCCTCCACGTGCTCCCAGTTGGCGAGGAACTGCGCGAACCCGCCCTCGTTCAAACGGTCCCCCGCCTCCTGAACGATCGTGCGGCACAGATCGTCCCCGCTCATCCCGCCGTCCCGGTAGGTGAGGCGGGCGCCCGGCGAGATCACGAACGGCGGGTTGGACACGACGAGGTCGAACGTCTCGTCGCCGCGGACCGGGCTGAACAGCGACCCCTCGCGCAGATCGGCGGCCGGGGCGCCGGACAGGGCGAGGGTCAGCGCGGTGATGTGCAGGGCGCGCGGGTTGACGTCGGTCGCCGTCACGCGCGTGGCGTGCCGGGAGGCGTGCAGCGCCTGGATGCCGGAGCCGGTGCCGAGGTCGAGCGCGGAGGAGACCGGCGTACGGACGGTGATGCCGGCCAGGGTCGTGGACGCGCCGCCGACGCCGAGGACGACGCCCTCGTCGCGGCTGCCGATGCCACCGGCGCCGCCGACCGCGCAGCCGAGGTCGGACACGATGAACCAGTCCTCGCCGTCCGCCCCGCCGTACGGCCGTACGTCCACGGTGGCGGCGAGCTCGTCCGCGCCGACGCGCCTGAGCCAACCGCTGTCCAGACAGTCCTCGACGGGCAGGACGTCCGCCACGCGCGCGTGCGGGACGGGCTGCTGGAGCAGGAAGAGCCGTACGAGCGCCTCCAGCGGTGTGTCCCCGCGGGTCGCCCGGAGCGCGGGCACGGTCTCGCTGCGGGCCAGCGCCGCGTAGGCGGGGGCGCCGAGCAGGTCGAGCAGTCCGTCGGCGGTGAAGGAGGCACCGAGCAGCGCCTCCCGCAGCCGTGCGGCGACTTCGGGACGATCGGACGAGGGCAGGGGCGGCAGACCGGCTTCACTCACGCCCCCATTGTGGCCGCCCGCGCCGGCCCCCGCGCCCCACCGCCCCGCTCGCGGGACATGCCCTGCGTTCCTCAGCTGTTCGTGGCCCCCGCCGAAGCCGTCGCCGACTGGCAGCTGGGCTGGCGGGACATCGCCTCGCCGACCTCGCCCTCCTCCAGCGTGCGCAGGGCGTCGCTGCCGCTCTTGCTGAGCTTGTCCAGCTCGGTGGCGATGTCCTTCAGACCGTCGGCGAACTTCGCCTGGTCGTCGGTGTCGAGGCCGTCGACCTGCTTCTTCAGGGAGGCGTACGACGCGGAGATGCTGTTGAGCTCCTTGACCGCGTCCTGCTGCTTCTGCTCGCCGTTCTCGACGTCCGGCGCCCCGGCCTTGTTCACGGCGGCGCCGATCGCCTTGTACGCGTCGGACATGTCCTGGAAGGCCTTCGAGTCGGTCTTCTGGACCTCCTCCGGGGTGCTGTTGTCCGAGGTCTCCTTCTGGATCGCAGCGTTGGCGGCCTCGATCTTCTTCGCCTGCGGCTGCACCGCGTCACAGACCTGCTCGGCCCAGGAGTCCAGCTTCTCGTTGGTGTCGTCGCCGCCGCATCCCGTCAGCGCCAGTACCAGTACCGCACCGCCGGACAGTGCGGCCGCGAGCTTCTTGTTCACCGGTTTGGTCCCTTCCATGGCTCTCGGCCCCGGAACATACACGCCAGATGGGCGACGCCCACCCGTCGGACATCCCTTAAGACACGTTTATAACCATTTGCACCAAGCGAGAGAAGGCTCACGGCAGCGGCGCACCCCGCACGGCACGGGCGGGCGACGCGTCAATACGCGCCGCCCGCCCGCACCTTGAGCTGGGGCTGGACCTCCCGTCACACGTGTCCCCTACGAAACCACCGCCGCATCCGGTGACTTGGGTTCCGGTTCGGAGTTGTCTTCGTCACCCACGGCGATGCCGCGCCGCTTGGACGCGTACACCGCGCCGATGATGACGACCACCGCGAGGACCGCGATCAGCACCCTCATCCCCACGCTCTTGTCCGGCCCGTAGGAGAAGTTGATGACCGCGGGCGCGATGAGCAGCGCCACCAGGTTCATCACCTTCAGCAGGGGGTTGATCGCGGGCCCCGCCGTGTCCTTGAAGGGGTCGCCGACGGTGTCGCCGATGACGGTCGCCGCATGGGCCTCGCTGCCCTTGCCGCCGTGATGGCCGTCCTCGACGAGCTTCTTGGCGTTGTCCCAGGCGCCACCGGAGTTGGCGAGGAACACCGCCATCAGCGTGCCCGCGCCGATCGCGCCCGCGAGGAAGGCACCGAGGGCGCCGACGCCGAGCGTGAATCCGATGAAGATGGGCGCCATGACGGCGAGCAGACCGGGTGTGGCGAGCTCCCGCAGGGCGTCCTTGGTGCAGATGTCGACGACCTTGCCGTACTCCGGTTTCTCGCTGTAGTCCATGATCCCGGGCTTCTCACGGAACTGCCGCCGCACCTCGAAGACCACCGAACCCGCCGACCGCGACACCGCGTTGATCGCCAGCCCGGAGAAGAGGAAGACGACCGCCGCGCCCGCGATGAGCCCCACGAGGTTGTTGGGCTGCGAGATGTCCATCATCAGGCTCATCGGCGCGCCCTCACCGCTGAGCTTCTCGCCGACGTCTCTGGCGCCGGTCGTGATGGCGTCCCGGTACGAGCCGAACAGCGCCGACGCCGCGAGCACGGCGGTGGCGATGGCGATGCCCTTGGTGATGGCCTTGGTGGTGTTGCCGACCGCGTCCAGGTTGGTGAGCACCTGGGCGCCGGCGCCCTCGACGTCGCCGGACATCTCGGCGATGCCCTGCGCGTTGTCGGAGACCGGCCCGAAGGTGTCCATCGCGACGATCACACCGACCGTGGTGAGCAGCCCGGTGCCGGCCAGCGCCACCGCGAACAGCGCCAGCATGATCGACGTACCGCCGAGCAGGAACGCCCCGTAGACACCGAGGCCGATCAACAGGGCGGTGTAGACGGCCGATTCCAGGCCGACGGAGATTCCGGCCAGGACGACGGTGGCCGGGCCGGTGAGCGAGGTCTTGCCGATGTCCCTGACGGGGCGCCGGGTCGTCTCGGTGAAGTAGCCCGTGAGTTGCTGAATCAGGGCGGCGAGCACGATGCCGATGGCCACCGCGACCAGCGCGAGGATCCGCGGGTCGCCGTCCTTGCCCTGGATCGCCGCGTCGGTGACGCCGTCGAGGTCGGCGTACGACGACGGCAGATAGATGAACACCGCAACGGCGACCAGGACCAGCGAGATCACCGCGGAGATGAAGAAGCCGCGGTTGATCGCGCTCATGCCGCTGCGGTCGGCGCGGCGCGGGGCCACCGCGAAGATGCCGACCATCGCGGTGAGCACACCGATCGCGGGCACGAGCAGCGGGAAGGCCAGCCCGGCGTCGCCGAACGCCGCCGAGCCGAGGATCAGCGCGGCCACCAGTGTCACGGCGTACGACTCGAACAGGTCGGCCGCCATGCCCGCGCAGTCGCCGACGTTGTCGCCCACGTTGTCGGCGATGGTCGCGGCATTGCGCGGATCGTCCTCCGGAATGCCCTGCTCGACCTTGCCGACCAGGTCGGCGCCGACGTCGGCGGCCTTGGTGAAGATGCCGCCGCCGACCCGCATGAACATCGCGATCAGCGCGGCCCCGAGACCGAATCCCTCGAGCACCTTCGGCGCGTCCGCCGCGTACACCAGCACCACGCAGGCGGCGCCCAGCAGGCCCAGCCCGACGGTGAACATGCCGACGACGCCGCCCGTACGGAAGGCGATCTTCATCGCCTTGTGCGAGACGGCGGTCAGATCCTTTTCCGGCTCGCCCGGTGCCGGGGTCGCCTCACGGGCCGCCGCGGCGACACGCACATTGCTGCGGACGGCGAGCCACATGCCGATATAGCCCGTGGCCGCCGAGAACGCCGCTCCGATCAAGAAGAACACCGACCGTCCGGCACGCTGATTCCAGTCGTCCGCGGGCAGCAGCATGAGCAGGAAGAAGACGATCACGGCGAAAATGCCGAGGGTGCGCAGCTGGCGGGCCAGATAGGCGTTCGCGCCCTCCTGGACCGCCGCGGCGATCTTCTTCATGCTGTCGGTGCCCTCGCCGGCCGCGAGTACCTGGCGAACCAGGACGCCCGCGACCACCAGTGCCGCCAGTGCCACGACGCCGATGACCACCACGAGTACGCGGTTGTCGTCGGTCAGCACGGCGGCTGCGAGGGAGGTGGTGTGGCCCGACTGATGTGAGATGGAAAGCCCCGCCATTCGTCCTCCTTGACGCTTGGGCTGAGCTCAAGATGTGGACGGGATTGTAGGTACCGGAACCTGATCAAAACAGAGCGCGTTAAATGTAAATGGCCCGCGCGGTAATGCCTCGGAGGCATTTACTTGATCGCACCACTATCGATTGATTGATCGTGAATGAATTCACGCGATCAATCGCACAGAGACCACTGTAAGCGCGGGCACTGACACCCGCACATGCCGAAGGGCCCCACGGGTGGGGCCCTTCGGAGAGGTATGACTGTTCGGGTGAACCCGAAGCGGGTGCCCGTAAGCCGGGTCAGTCGATCAGGGTGGGCGGCGGCGTGGTGGGCCACCTCATGCGGATCGACCCGCCGTGCTCCCCGGCGCTGACCTCGACGTCGTCGACGAGGCCGCTGATGACCGCGAGGCCCATCTCGTCCTCCTCGGGCTCCGCCTCACCGCCGCCGGAGCCGCCCGCGGACGCCGGATCGCCGGGGACCGCATGCGGCGCCTCGTCGCCGACCTCGATGGAGAACTGTTTCTCCTCCTCGATCAGCAGCACCTTCACGGGTGCCGAGATCCCGCCGATCTGGTGCAGTCCGACGGCCCGTGAGCACGCCTCGCCTACGGCGAGCCTGACCTCGTCGAGGACGGCCTCGTCCACTCCGGCCCTGCGCGCCACTGCCGCCGCCACGAGCCGGGCGGTCCTGACATGCTCGGGCAGCGCGCTGAAGCGGAGTTCAACGGTGGCCATGCATCCCCCTCGCAACTTCGGGCGTGCTGCGGGGAGACCGGACCGCCGAAACGTCCGGTCCCCGCGTGCATTGCTTCTCCCGCCCGGGCGCGTCGGTCCGGGCGCGATGGTCAGTCGGTGGCCGCAACCGCTTCCTCGACCGAGGTGTGGATCGGGAACACCTTGGTGAGGCCGGTGATGCGGAAGATCTTGAGAATGCGCTCCTGGTTGCACACCAGGCGCAGGGAGCCCTCATGGGCACGCACCCGCTTCAGGCCGCCGACCAGCACGCCGAGCCCGGTGGAGTCGAGGAAGTCGACACCCTCCATGTCGACGACAAGGTGGAAACTGCCGTCGTTCACCAGCTCGACCAGCTGCTCGCGCAGCTTGGGCGCGGTATATACGTCGATTTCGCCACCGACCCTGACGATCGTGCGATCGCCCATGGTCTCGGTCGACAGGGACAGGTCCACGGATCCTCCAGCACCTAGCTATCGAGCGGTCGCCCTTGGGGCATCTCGGCTCAGCCCCCGGGACGGTTCGCCAGCCGCGATGGCATTCAATCACTTACCGGCAGGCGTGCACGACGCCTTGGCTCCATTGTCCGTCACGCCAGTGACACACTCGGTGCCGATGGCCAAGAATCACCGATCCGATCGACCCCCGACCGGCACCACGCCCCGGCCCGCGCCGGGCGTGGTCCTGGACCGGCTCGCGTCCGGACCGAGCCGGGCTTCGCGCATCACTCATACGGAGCACTTGCCCCCGCGCGCGGGTCGCCATGCCGTCTGGCCGGACCGGATCCGTGCCGAGGTGATCGCCGCCGTGCAGGCGGCGGACATCGAACACCCCTGGGCCCACCAGGCACGGGCCGCCGAGCACGCCCTGGACGGCGAGTCGGTCGTGGTCGCCACCGGCACCGCCTCCGGCAAGTCCCTGGCCTACCTGACACCCGTTCTCTCCACCCTCCTGGACGGCGCCGAGGCCCCCAACGGCCGCGGGGCGACCGCCCTGTACCTGGCGCCCACGAAGGCCCTCGCCGCGGACCAGTGCCGGTCGGTGAAGGAACTTTCACAACCACTCGGCCATTCGGTGCGCGCCGCGGTCTACGACGGCGACACGCCGTTCGAGGAACGCGAGTGGATCCGCCAGTACGCCAACTACGTGCTGACCAACCCGGACATGCTGCACCGGGGTGTCCTGCCCTCCCACCCCCGCTGGTCCTCCTTCCTGAAGTCGCTGAAGTACGTCGTCATCGACGAGTGCCACACCTACCGGGGCGTGTTCGGCTCACATGTCGCCCAGGTGCTGCGCCGGCTGCGCCGCCTGTGCGCCCGCTACGGCTCCTCTCCCGTGTTCCTGCTGGCCTCCGCGACCGCCGCCGAGCCCGCGGTGGCCGCCCGCCGTCTCACCGGGCTGCCGGTGGTCGAGGTGGCCGACGACGCCTCACCACGCGGTGAACTGGTGTTCGCCCTCTGGGAACCGCCGCTCACCGAGCTGCACGGCGAGAAGGGCGCCCCCGTCCGCCGTACGGCCACGGCCGAGGCCGCCGACCTGCTGACCGACCTCACTGTGCAGGGCATCCGCTCGGTCACCTTCGTACGCTCCCGGCGCGGCGCCGAGCTGATCTCGGTGATCGCCCAGGAGCGCCTGGCCGAGGTGGACCGTTCCCTCGCCCGGCGTGTCGCGGCGTACCGGGGCGGCTATCTCCCAGAGGAGCGCCGCGCCCTGGAACGCGCCCTGCACTCCGGCGAACTCCTCGGCCTCGCCGCGACGAACGCCCTGGAACTCGGCGTGGACATCTCCGGCCTGGACGCCGTGGTGATCGCCGGCTACCCCGGCACCCGCGCGTCCCTGTGGCAGCAGGCCGGGCGGGCGGGGCGGTCCGGTGAGGGTGCCCTCGCGGTCCTGGTCGCCCGCGACGACCCGCTGGACACCTTCCTCGTGCACCACCCCGAGGCCCTGTTCGACCGGCCGGTCGAGTCCACCGTCCTGGACCCGGACAACCCCTACGTGCTCGCCCCGCACCTGTGCGCGGCGGCCGAGGAACTGCCCCTGACGGACGACGATCTCGAGCTGTTCGGCCCCGCCTGCGCGGAGCTGCTGCCGCAGCTGGAGGCCGCGAAGCTGCTCCGCCGCCGGACGAAGGCCTGGCACTGGACCCGCCGCGAGCGCGCCGCCGACCTCACCGGCATCCGCGGCGAGGGCGGACGGCCGGTCCAGGTCGTCGAGGCCGGCACGGGACGGCTGCTCGGCACGGTCGACGCGGGCGCCGCACACACGACCGTCCACGAGGGCGCCGTCCACCTGCACCAGGGACTCACCTATCTCGTCCGCTCCCTGGACCTGGAGGACTCCGTCGCCCTGGTCGAGCAGGCGAACCCGCCGTACACGACGGTCGCCCGTGACACCACGTCGATCTCCGTCCTGGAGACGGACACCGAGATCCCGTGGGGCGACGGCCGCCTGTGCTTCGGCTCCGTCGAGGTCACCAACCAAGTGGTCTCCTTCCTGCGTCGGCGTGTCATGACCGGTGAAGTGCTGGGCGAGACGAAACTCGACCTCCCTCCTCGTACGCTGCGCACCCGCGCGGTGTGGTGGACCGTCACCGAGGACCAGCTGGACCGGGCCCGGATCAACCCGGAGATCCTCGGCGGCGCCCTGCACGCCGCCGAGCACGCCTCGATCGGCATGCTGCCGCTGTTCGCGACCTGCGACCGCTGGGACATCGGCGGTGTCTCGATCCCCCTGCACCCCGACACCCTGCTGCCCACCGTCTTCGTCTACGACGGCCATCCGGGCGGCGCGGGCTTCGCGGAACGCGCGTTCCACACCGCCCGCGCCTGGCTCACCGCCACCCGCCAGGCCATCGCCTCCTGCGAGTGCGACGCCGGCTGCCCCTCCTGCATCCAGTCCCCCAAGTGCGGCAACGGCAACGATCCGCTCCACAAACGGGGCGCGGTGCGCCTGCTCACGGTGCTGCTGGAGGGGGCACCGACGGAGAAGGAGGCCGCGGAGGGGGTGCGTCCGGGTGAGACGGGCGGCCGGGCCGGGATCCCGGGATCAGAGTCGGTCTGAGACTCGGGACCAGGGTCGGCCCGCATTAAGGTGCAGGTCGGCCGAAGAATCAGGGTCCGCCGGGAGGATCAGGGTCGGCCGGGGCGTCAGGGTCCGCCGGAATCCCGGGTGCGGAGGAGTCCCCGGGATCCAGCGCCCCCGGGGGTCCCGCCCGCGCCCTGACCTCCGCCGTGAACGGAGCCCGGCCCGCCGACACCGACACGTCGGCGATCTCACCCTCGACCGTGCACCGCACGAGCCGTGTGTCCTGCGCCCTGGCCACTCGCTCGGCGCGGGCGCAGGCCGCCGTGCCGCCCTGGGTCCAGTGGTCCGCCGCCGCGAGCGCGGCCAGGTCGGCGCCTCCGGCCGCGCGGTGCCGGACCACGACCGCGTGACCCAGGGCGAGTACGACACCGAACACGACACACAGCACGGCGATCGCCCCGACGCTCCACACGGTCGCCGACCCTCGGTCGGACCGCCATGTTGAACCACGCCCACCGGCTTCGTGCGGGCACCCCCGCTCGTCATGTCTCACGGCCCCACCCCCACCGTCTCCTCCACCGCCGCCACGGCCTCCTCCCGTACGTCGAACGGCAGTCCCTGCACCATCCGTGGCCTCGCCTCGACGACCACCCGCACCTGTTCCGCGCCCCGGCTCACCGTGACCCGTGCGCCGGGCGGAGCCGCCTCGCGGGTGACCGCGACGACCGCGTCGGGCGGATCCTGCCGGGCCGCCGCCCGGGCGCCCGCGCGGGCGGCGTCCACGCACTGGATCTGCGCCGCCACCACCAGCAGCCCCCACACCAGCGCCGTCGCGAACAGCACCAGCACGGGAAGCACCAGGGCCGACTCCGCCGTCACGAACCCCCGGTCGGCGCGCCGCTCACATTCGGCCATCGAGCGCCTGCTGCACGATGTTCCGCAGCGCCGTGCTGACCGGTCCGCTGGTGACCACCTTGTAGAGCACCACGGCGAACGCCACCGCCGCCACGATGCCCATGGCGTACTCGGAGGTCACCATCCCGGCGTCCCTCCGCCTCGCACGCGCCCTGCCCATCAGGGCACGCAGTCGTGCCCGTACCGCCTGATACATCTCAACCCCCGTAAGGAAAGGTCCTGTTGCTGTCTTCGCTGCTCAGATAGCCATTGCTGCTGTGATCGCTCGTACTGCTGCGATCGCCCGTACCGCTCCGATCGCTCATGCCTCCGCCGTCATCGACCACCCCCTCCCAGCACCCCGCCCGCCAGCCCGATCACCACGGGCAGCACGCCCACCGCGACGAACGCGGGCAGGAAGCACAGCCCGACCGGCGCGCTGACCATGACGGCCGCCCGACGTGCCCGGGCCGTCGCCGCGCGGGCCCACTCGGCGCGGGCCTCGGCGGCGAGGCGGGCCGCTGGCGTGGCCAGGGGAA
>NZ_JAOCQE010000074.1 GCF_025290915.1 Streptomyces sp. 15-116A
GGCCACGGCCTCCGGGTCGCCCGCGCCGGACAGGGCCTGCTCGGCGGCCTGCGCCCGCAGCGGCGTCGCGCCCATGTTGGTCAGCGCGATCCGGCTCTCGGCGATGTGCCCGTCGTCCCGCCGCACCAGCGCCGCCACGCCGACCGTCGCCCACGACTGGGCCACCCGGTGGAACTTCTCGTACCGGTAGCCCCAGCCGTCCGCCTTGGGGATACGGACCTCGACCAGCAGCTCGTCCGGGGAGAGGGCGGACTGGAGATAGTCGACGAAGAAGTCCCGGGCGGCGATGGAGCGCCGGCCGCCCGGACCCTGCGCGACCAGCTCGGCGTCCAGCGCCAGGACGACGGCGGGCAGGTCACCGGCCGGGTCGGCGTGGGCGAGCGAGCCGCCGAGGGTGCCCCGGTGCCGTACGGCGGGGTCGGCCACCGTGGAGGTGGCGGACGCCAGCAGCCCCGCGTGCCGCCGGACCAGCGGGTCCGTGATGACGGCGTGGTGGGTGGTCATCGCGCCGATCACGAGGGTGTCGCCGTCCTCGCGGACCCCGCGCAGCTCAGGGATCCGGTTGACGTCCACGACCAGCTCCGGGAAGGCCAGCCGCAGCCGCATCAGCGGCAGCAGGCTCTGCCCGCCGGCCAGCACCTTCGCGTCCTCACCCGCGTCGGCGAGCGTGCGCACCGCCTCGTCGACGCTGCTCGGGCGGGCGTAGTCGAATGCGGGGGGAATCATGCGGACGCCTCCTTCCCGGACCGACCCGGCTGCCCGGAGCCACTGGAGCCACTGGAGTCACCGGACCGGAGCGCCTGCCAGACCCGCTCCGGTGTGCACGGCATCCGGATGTCCCACACGCCGAACGGCCGCAGGGCGTCCACCACCGCGTTGACGACAGCCGGGGTCGAGGCGATCGTCCCCGCCTCGCCGACGCCCTTCACGCCCAGCGGATTGGAGGTGGCCGGTGTCTCGGTCCGGTCGGTGACGAACTCGGGCAGGTCCGGGGCCGCCGGGACCATGTAGTCGGCCAGCGTGCCGGTGACCAGGTTGCCCTCCTCGTCGTACACGGCCTCCTCGTACAGCGCCTGCGCGATGCCCTGGGCGATGCCGCCGTGCAGCTGGCCCTCGACGATCAGCGGGTTGATCACCTTGCCGACGTCGTCCACGCACACGTACGACCGGATGTGCACGGCGCCCGTCTCGGTGTCGGCCTCGACGGCGCACAGGTGGGTGCCGTGCGGGTACGAGAAGGTCTCCGGGTCGAGGACGTGCTCGGCGTTGATCGACGGCTCCATGCCGTCCGGCAGGTCGTGCGAGGCGAAGGTGGCGAAGGCGACCTCCTGGATGGTCTTGCGCGCCTCCGGGGAGCCCCTCACCACGAACGCGCCGTCGGCGAAGTCGAGGTCGGCCTCGCTCGCCTCCAGCAGATGGGCGGCGACCTTGCGGGCCTTGTCCACCACCTTGCGCGCCGCCTCGTGGACGGCGACGCCGCCGACGACGAGCGAACGCGAGCCGTAGGTGTCCATGCCGTGCGTCGCCAGCCGGGTGTCGCCGTGCAGCACCTCGACGTCCTCGAACGGCACCCCCAGCACGTCGGCGGCGATCTGGCTCCAGGACGTCACATGGCCCTGGCCGTGCGGGCTGGTGCCGGTGATGACCTCGACCTTGCCGGTGGGCAGCACCCTTACGCTCGCCGCCTCCCAGCCGCCGGCCGCGTAGCGCATCTCGCCCAGCCAGCGGCTCGGCGCCAGACCGCACATCTCGGTGTACGTCGAGACACCGATGCCGAGCCGCACCGTGTCGCCGCGGTGCGCCCGGTCGGCCTGCTCGGCGCGCAGCTTGTCGTAGTCGAACAGCGCGAGCGCCTTGTCGGTGGCGGCCTCGTAGTTGCCGCTGTCGTAGGTGAGGCCCGCGACCGTGGTGTACGGGAACTCCTCGTGCCGGATCCAGTTGTGCCGGCGCAGGTCGACCGGGTCCATGCCCAGCTCGGCCGCCAGGTCGTCCATGATCCGCTCGATCGCGAAGGTCGCCTCCGGGCGGCCCGCGCCGCGATAGGCGTCGATCGGGGTGCGGTTGGTGAAGACGCCGGTGCAGGTGAAGTCGTAGGCCCCCATCTTGTAGATCGCCGGATACATGGAGGCGCCGAGGACCGGGATGCCGGGGCTGAGCAGCATCAGATACGCGCCCATGTCGGCCAGCAGGGACACCCTCAGGCCCAGCAGCGTGCCGTCGCGGCGGGCGGCGACCTCGATGTCCTGGACCTGGCTGCGGCCGTGATGGGTGGCCACGTTGGCCTCCGAGCGGGACTCGGTCCACTTCAGCGGGCGGCCGAGGCGCTTGGCCAGGACGAGGGTGATGACCTCCTCGCCGTACACCTGGAGCTTGGAACCGAACCCGCCGCCCACATCGGGGGCGACGACCCGCAGCTTGTTCTCCGGGATGCCGGTCGTCACGGCGAGCAGGACGCGCAGCACGTGCGGGATCTGGGTGGAGGAGTACAGAGTGAACTCGCCGGACGCGGCCGTCGGGTCGACCACCACCGCGCGCGGCTCCATCGCCGTCGGGATGAGCCGCTGCTGGTGGTAGCGGCGGGTGAGGACGACGTCCGCCCGCGCCTTGGCGGCCTCGTAGTCGCCGTTGGCCGTGCGGTACTCGTACGAGCGGTTGGTGCCCTTGTCGGAGTGGACCAGCGGCGCGTCGTCGGCGAGGGCCGCCTCGATGTCCAGGGCCGCCGGCAGCGGTGTGTAGTCGACCTCGATCGCCTCCAGGGCGTCGGCGGCCGTGTACCGGTCGCGGGCCACCACCACCGCCACCGGGTCACCGGCGTAACGCACCTCGTCGACGGCGATCGGAGGGTGGTCCGGCACCACCGTGCCCTCCGCGACGGGCCAGGCGCACGGCAGTGAGCCCATCTCCTCGGCCACGTCACGGCCGCTGAACGCGGCGATGACCCCTGGGCGCTCCAAGGCCGCCGACACATCGACGCGCTCGATCCGGGCGTGGGCCATCGGGCTGCGCAGGATCGCCAGGTGCAGCAGTCCGTTGACGGTGATGTTGTCGGTCCAGTTGGTCTGCCCGGTGATCAGGCGGGCGTCCTCCTTGCGGGTCCGGGCGCGGCCGATCTCACGCTCCACCGTCTCGGTCATGTCGTGACCTCCTGCTCGGACTGCTCGGAGACGTCCAGCACGGCCCGCACGATGTTCTGGTAGCCGGTGCAGCGGCACAGATTGCCCTCCAGGCCGTGCCGCACCTCGTCCGGCGTGGGGTGGGGGTGCTCGCGCAGCAGATCGCGCGCCGCCATGATCATGCCCGGGGTGCAGTAGCCGCACTGCAGCGCGTGCCGCTCGTGGAACGCCCGCTGGAGCTCGGTCAGCTCGCCGTTGCGGGAGAGTCCCTGCACGGTGGTCACCTCGCCCCCGTCCGCCTGGACGGCCAGCAGTGTGCAGCTCTTGACGCTCTCGCCGTCGAGCTCGACCGTGCACGCCCCGCAGTTGGAGGTGTCGCAGCCGATCGGGGTGCCGGTGAGGCCGAGGCGGTCGCGCAGATAGTGGACGAGCAGGAGACGGGGTTCCACCTCGTCCTCGTAGGTCGTGCCGTCCACCTTCACCGAGATGTGGGTCATGTGCCCTCCAGAAGCCGATCGGGCGGATCAGGGCGGATGAGAGGGATAAGGGCGGGAAACATCGGCTTGGCGTGATGTACGTCACTCTAGGACCGCTCCGGTGCGGCGGCGAGTGCTGCGGCGGGGTTGGTTGAGCGTTAATCCATTGCCTGTGGGTCGCCGGTCCTGGTGCACTGCACGGGTCACGGCCGCCACGCGTCGAGGAGCAGCAATGCGCGCACCGTTCATGTCCCTCCCGGAAGGAACGACCCCCTCGTCAAAGGACATGACGCTTCGTGCACTTGCTCAACCTCGGGATCCTCGCCCATGTCGACGCCGGTAAGACCAGCCTGACCGAGCGGCTGCTGCACTCCGCCGGGGTGATCGACGAGATCGGCAGCGTCGACGCCGGCAGCACCCGCACCGACACCCTCGCGCTGGAGCGCCGGCGCGGCATCACCATCAAGGCGGCCGTCGTCTCGTTCCCGCTCGACGACGTGACCGTGAACCTGATCGACACACCGGGCCACCCGGACTTCATCGCCGAGGTGGAGCGTGCGCTCGGCGTGCTGGACGGCGCCGTGCTGGTCGTCTCCGCCGTGGAGGGCGTCCAGGCGCAGACCCGCGTGCTGATGCGGACCCTGCGGCGGCTGCGCATCCCCACGCTGATCTTCGTGAACAAGATCGACCGGCGTGGGGCGCGGGAGACGGAGGTCCTGCGGGCGATCTCGGATCGGCTGACCCCGGCGATCGTGCCGATGGCGACGACCACGGGCCTCGGCACACCGGACGCCCGTGTCGTCCCCGGGCTGTCCCCGGCTGCGCTGGACGTGCTGGCGGACCAGGACGACGACCTGCTCGCGGCGTATCTGGAAGACGACGACCTGCTCGCCGCGTACCTGGAAGGGGAGATCGCGGACGCCCGCCTGCACACCACCCTCGTCGCCCGCACCAGGCAGGCCCTGGTGCACCCCGTCTACTTCGGCTCCGCCATCACCGGCGCGGGCGTGGACGCGCTGCTGAACGGCGTCAAGGAGCTGCTGCCCCCGGCGGACGGCGACCCCGAAGGCCCAGTCTCCGGGACCGTGTTCAAGGTGGAGCGGGGACCTGCCGGGGAGAAGATCGCCTACGCGCGGATGTTCTCCGGCACCCTGCGGGTCCGCGACCGGATCCCGTTCGGGCAGGACGGCGGCGGCCCCGGCGCCCGCCCGGAGGGCCGGGTCACCGCGATCAGCGTCTTCGGCGACGGTACGGACACCCTTTCCGACGCGGTGCCGGCGGGCCGGATCGCCCGGCTGTGGGGCCTCGGGGACGTCCGGATCGGTGACGCGCTCGGCGAACCCCGCAAGCACCACGAGCACTTCTTCGCGCCGCCCACCCTGGAGACCGTCGTCGTCCCCGCCCCCGGCGTGGACCAGGGGGCGCTGCATCTCGCACTCACCCAGCTCGCCGAACAGGACCCGCTGATCGGCCTGCGCCACGACGAGGTACGGCGGGAGACCTCCGTCTCGCTCTACGGTGAGGTGCAGAAGGAGGTCGTCCAGGCCACGCTCGCCGAGGAGTACGGCCTGGACGTCGCCTTCCGGGCCACCACACCGCTGTGCATCGAGCGGCCGGCCGGGACGGGAGCGGCCGTGGAGTACAACAAGAAGGACCAGAACCCCTTCCTCGCCACGGTCGGCCTGCGCGTCGACCCGGCGCCCGTGGGCAGCGGCATCGGCTTCCGCCTGGAGGTGGAGCTGGGCTCGATGCCGTACGCCTTCTTCAAGGCGGTCGAGGACACCGTGCGCGAGACGCTCGGCCAGGGGCTGCACGGCTGGCAGGTCACCGACTGCACGGTCACCATGACCCACTGCGGCTACTCACCCCGGCAGAGCCACGCCCACCAGGGCTTCGACAAGAGCATGTCGAGCACCGGCGCCGACTTCCGGGGCCTGACCCCGCTGGTCCTCGTCGAGGCGCTGCGACGCGCCGGCACCGTCGTGCACGAGCCGATGCACCGCTTCCGCATCGAGGCCCCGGCGGACACCCTAGGCGCGCTGCTGCCGCTCCTGGCCGCACTCGGCGCGATCCCGGAATCCACCGACACCCACGCCGACCTGTGCATCCTGCACGGCACGGTCCCGGCGGCACACGTGCACACCCTGGAACAACGGCTCCCGGCCCCGACCCGAGGCGAGGGCGAACTGGAGACCGCGTTCGCCCACTACTCCCCGGTCACCCACGGCCCCCCACCGAACCGCCCACGCACCGACCACAACCCCCTGAACCGCAAGGAGTACTTGCTGAACGTCACGCGCAGGGTAGGCGGGTGAACACCGCCCGCCCCCGCGCCCCGCCTACTCGTCCCACGCCTGTATCAGGGTCTGTTCGGTGATCTTGCCGTCGCGGAGCGAGAGCATCGACTCCGAGAGGACTCGGACTCCGTCGGAGTACTCGCAGCTCTCGCTGTAGGCGGCCTGGTCGCCCTGGACCACGCACCGCTCCAGTTTGTGGGTCATGTCGCGGCTGTAGACGTCGTCGAGCATGGCGGCGATCTCGTCCCGGCCGTGCAGGACCTTCGGGTGGCTCGGCTGGGTGTTGCGGTCGACGATGCGCAGCTCGGCGTCGTCGGCGTACAGCGACTTGAGCGGCGCCGACGTGTCGGCCTCGACGCAGCGGCGCAGGGTGTCGCTGGTGAAGACGGGTTCTGCCGCGGTTGCCATGATGACCTCCTTCGACGGGCCTCTCTACGAGCCTCCTCCGCCCCGCGGACCTGGGCAAGCCCAGCACGCGCGCTCGCCCCGACACCCCGGCGGTGTCCGCGGCCACCGGCCCTTACCGATCAGTCGGACGTAGGGTCGGTCAGGAACGGACAGCGGCCGACGAAGGAGACGCAGCATGGCGCAGGAAGTACGCGGCGTGATCGCACCGGGGAAGGACGAGCCGGTACGGATCGAGACGGTCGTCGTGCCCGACCCCGGTCCGGGCGAGGCGGTCGTCCGCGTCCAGGCCTGCGGGGTGTGCCACACCGATCTGCACTACAAACAGGGCGGCATCAACGACGAGTTCCCCTTCCTGCTCGGCCACGAGGCCGCGGGCATGGTGGAGTCGGTCGGCGACGGCGTCACCGATGTGGCACCTGGGGACTTCGTGATCCTCAACTGGCGTGCGGTGTGCGGAAAGTGCCGGGCGTGCAGACGCGGCCGCCCCTGGTACTGCTTCGACACGCACAACGCCCAGCAGAAGATGACCCTCACCGACGGCACCGAGCTCTCCCCGGCGCTCGGCATCGGTGCCTTCGCCGAGAAGACCCTCGTCGCCGCCGGGCAGTGCACCAAGGTCGACCCGGCCGTCTCCGCCGAGGTCGCCGGGCTGCTCGGCTGCGGGGTGATGGCCGGCATCGGCGCCGCGATCAACACCGGGAACGTCGGCCGGGGCGACTCCGTCGCGGTCATCGGCTGCGGCGGCGTCGGCGACGCGGCCATCGCCGGATCACGCCTGGCCGGCGCGGCGAGGATCATCGCCGTCGACATCGACGACCGCAAGCTGGAGACCGCCCGCTCCATGGGCGCCACCCACACCGTCAACTCGCGGCAGACGGACCCGGTGGAGGCGATCCGGGACCTCACCGGCGGCTTCGGCGCCGACGTCGTCATCGAAGCCGTCGGCCGGCCCGAGACGTACCAACAGGCCTTCTACGCCCGCGATCTGGCCGGCACGGTCGTCCTGGTCGGCGTGCCCACACCCGAGATGAAACTGGAACTGCCGCTGCTCGACGTCTTCGGGCGGGGCGGCGCCCTCAAGTCCTCCTGGTACGGCGACTGCCTGCCCTCCCGAGACTTCCCGATGCTCGTCGATCTGCATCTCCAAGGCCGCCTGGACCTCGGCGCGTTCGTCACCGAGACCATCCAGCTCGACGAGGTGGAGAAGGCGTTCGAGCGGATGCACCGCGGCGACGTGCTGCGTTCGGTGGTGGTGCTGTGATGACCGCCCGCGTCGAACGCCTCGTCACCTCAGGGCAGTTCAGCCTCGACGGCGGCACCTGGGACGTCGACAACAACGTCTGGATCGTCGGCGACGACCACCAGGCCGTCGTCATCGACGCCGCCCATGATGCCGACGCCATCGCCGAGGCCGTCGGCGACCGCCGGCTGACGGCCATCGTGTGCACCCACGCCCACAACGACCACATCGACGCCGCGCCCGCCCTCGCCGAGCGCACCGGCGCCACCATCTGGCTGCACCACGACGACCTGCCGCTGTGGAAGCAGACCCACCCCGACCGCGACCCCGACGCCTGGCTGGTCGACGGGCAGGTGATCGAGGCGGGCGGCGCCGACCTCACCGTGCTGCACACCCCCGGGCACGCACCGGGCGCGGTCTGCCTGTACGACCCCGGCCTCGGCACCGTCTTCACCGGAGACACCCTCTTCCAGGGCGGACCCGGCGCGACCGGCCGGTCGTTCTCCCACTTCCCGACGATCATCGACTCGATCCGGGACCGGCTGCTGGCCCTCCCGCCCGAGACGAAGGTGCTCACCGGCCACGGTGACGCGACCACCATCGGCGCGGAGGCCCCGCACCTGGAGGAGTGGATCGCCCGCGGCCACTGATCCGACCCGCAGGAAAAGGTGACAGAGGATGTCCGGCTTACCCGTCACGCTCGGAACAGCGAAAGCAGCAGGAACGCTACGAGCACGCACACGGGAGGCCGGACATGCCGGTAGAGCTGAAGGACAAGGTCGCGCTGGTCGCGGGGGCGACCCGGGGAGCCGGGCGGGGCATCGCCGTGGAGCTGGGAGCGGCCGGTGCGACCGTGTACGTCACCGGCCGCAGCACGCGCGAGCGCCGCTCCGAGTACGACCGGCCGGAGACCCTGGAGGACACCGCCGACCTCGTCACCGAGGCGGGCGGCCGGGGCATCGCCGTACCGACCGATCATCTCGAACCCTCCCAGGTCCGCGCCCTCGTGGACCGCATCGCTGACGAACAGGGCCGCCTCGACGTCCTCGTCAACGACATCTGGGGCGGCGAGAAGCTCTTCGAGTGGGACAGCCCCGTCTGGGAACACGACCTCGACAACGGGCTCCGGCTGCTCAGGCTCGCGGTCGAGACGCACGCCATCACCAGCCACCACGCCCTGCCCCTGTTGCTGCGTCACCCGGGCGGTCTGGTCGTCGAGGTCACCGACGGCACCGCCGACTACAACCGCGAGAACTACCGGGTCAACTTCTTCTACGACCTCGCCAAGTCCTCCGTGCTGCGCATGGCGTTCGCGCTGGGGCACGAACTGGGACCGCGGGGTGCCACGGCCGTCGCGCTGACCCCGGGCTGGCTGCGCTCGGAGATCATGCTGGAGACCTTCGGGGTCCGTGAGGACAACTGGCGTGACGCCCTGGAGCGCGTTCCCCACTTCGCCATCTCGGAGACGCCGCGCTATGTCGGCCGCGCGGTCACCGCTCTCGCCGCCGACCCGGACGTGGCCCGCTTCAACGGCACGTCCCTCTCCAGCGGCGGCCTCGCCCAGGAGTACGGCTTCACCGACCTGGACGGCAGCCGCCCCGACGCCTGGCGGTACCTCGTCGAGGTCCAGGACGCGGGCAAGCCGGCGGACGTGACCGGCTACCGCTGACCCCGCCCACCGACGAAAGGTGCCCGACTCTCCCGCCGTGATCCTTCCGCCGGTTACCGTCACGCCATGACGACCGACGCGGGACGCTTCGACGGGTACGGAGTTCTCATCACCGGCGCGGCACGCGGCATCGGCGCGGCCACCGCCCGGCGCTTCGCGCAGGAGGGGGCCGGGGTGCTGGTGGCCGACGTGGACGGGGCCGAGGCGGAGCGGACCGCGTCGGCCCTGCGCGAGCGGGGGCTGGCGGCCGAGGCGTACGGGTGCGACGTCGCCGACCGGGCGTCCGTCGAGGCGGCCGTCGCGACGTGCGCCCGCACCTTCGGCTCGCTCGACGTCCTGGTCAACAACGCCGCCCACTGCACGCCCGACGCTCCCCGATTCGAGGACGAGCCGGACGAGGAGTGGGCCGCCGACCTCGACATCACCCTCACCGGCGCCTACCGCTGCTGCCGCGCCGCGCTGCCGCACCTCGCCGCCACCGGCAGGGGCGCGATCGTCAGCATCGGCTCGGTCAACGGGCTGCAGGACTTCGGCAACCACGCCTACAGCGCCGCCAAGGCCGGGCTGATCTCCCTCACCCGCACCCTCGCCGGCCACGCGGGCCCCCGAGGGGTCCGGGTCAACCTCGTGGCGCCCGGCACGATCCGTACCAGGGCCTGGGAGGGCCGGGACGCCGACCTGGAGGCCGCGCGCCGCCTGTACCCGCTGGGCCGCGTGGGCGAGCCGGAGGACATCGCCGCCGCTGTGGCCTTCCTCGCGTCCCGGGACGCGTCGTGGATCACCGGCACCACTCTCGTCGTCGACGGCGGCATCACGGCGGTCAACTCCGGCTTCCATCAAGCGCTGCCGCGACCGGAAGGTGTCCGGGGAATCCAGGGCAGCGCCGTGATCTTTCCGGTCACCGTCCCAGGTCACCGTTCGGTTGCGGCGCGTGAGTCCGTACAACCGATTTTTCCGATCGGCCGTCTACCTGGCAGAGTGCGCAGGCCATGCGCTCGACTCCAGGGGAAAGGCAAATCGGACCATGGGGGACATACGTAGACGGAGTGCCGTCGTCCTCGGGCTCACCGCGCTGGTGACACCGCTCACGCTGACGCTCGGCACCGCGCCGGCGCAGGCAGCGAGCTGCACCACCAAGGCGGGCCCGCATCAGAAGCAGGTGGAGAAGTTCCTCGGCCGCCCGGTCGACGGCAAGCAGTCCTCCGCCGATTGCAAGGCCATCCGCGCCTTCCAGGCCAAGCATGGCATCACGCCCGCCGTCGGCTACGCCGGTCCGGTCACCTGGGGTGTGATGGACCTCATGAACAAGCAGAAGGCCGTGGGCAAGAACCCGAATAAATCGGGCAAATGCCCGGTGAACAAGGGCCGTATCGCCTGCGTGGACCTGACCCTCCAGCTCAGCTGGATCCAGGACGGCAAGAAGCTCGTCTACGGCCCCGTGCCGGTCCGCACCGGCCGCGACGGCTACGAGACCCGCACGGGCCTGAAGAAGATCTCCTGGCGCAACATCGACCACGTCTCGACCATCTACGACGTGCCGATGCCGTACGCGCAGTTCTTCGACGGCGGCCAGGCCTTCCACTCCGTCGGCGTCAGCATGTGGAACCCGCCCGGCTCGCACGGCTGCGTCAACATGACCAAGACCGACGCCAAGAAGTACTGGTCCCTGCTGAAGACCGGCGACGAGGTCTACGTGTACGGCCGCAAGCCGGGCACCTGACGCACCCGGCCCGCGGCGGCCCCGGTCACTCCCGGGTCACTCCCCGGTCACTGCTGGGGGGCGTCCCCGAAGTCCGGGATCTCCAGCCTGGCCCCGCCCTGCCGCGCCGACTCGTGCGCGATGATGCCCGGCAGGGTGTAGCGGGCGGCCACCCACGCGTTCACCGACGGCAGCGTGCCCGTGGTGACCGCGGTCACGAAGTCGTCCACCAGGAAGTGGTGGCTGCCCTCGTGACCGTTGTGCAGCCGGTCGAACTCCCGCGGCAGCCGCGACCGGTCGTGCACCGGCGCCGAACCCGAGGTGAACGCGGCCCGCAGTTCCGGTGCGATGTGCCGCAGGGACGGGTCGTCGGGGGACAGGGAGGGCTTGGGCTCCAGCAGCTCGGTGATGTCCTTCACGCCCTTCTTGTCCTGCCACAGCGCGACCGTGGCGAGCTGCTCCATGCTCGCCTCGGTGCCGAAGAACCGGAACCGCGACTCCCTGATGTGCGAGGGATAGCCCACCCGCCGGAACTCGTTGGTGCGGAAGGAGCCGCCGCCCGCCACCTCGAACAGGGCGGTGGCGTTGGAGAAGTCGTTGCCGAACTGGCTCACCTCCTTGTCGAAGACGCCGTCCCCGCGGTCGTCGACCACCCCGATCGCGGACACGCTCACCGCGTGCGTGCGCCAGGCGCCCAGCACCCCGCCCACCGCGTGGGTCGGGTACAGCAGCGGCGGATAGCTGGCCGTGGCCTTCCAGTTCTCGCCGCCGCTGTACTGGTACGCCTCGTAGAAGCCCAGGTCCATGTCGTGGACGTAGTCGCCCTCGGCGTAGAACAGCCGGCCGAAGGCGCCCTGGGCGATCTGGTTGCGGGCGTGGACGGTCGCCGGGTGGTACTCGCTGGTCTCACCCATCATGTACGTCAGCCCGGTCGCCTTGACCGCGTCGATGATCGCCGAGATCTCCTCGGTGGTGATCGCCATGGGAACCGCCGAGTACACGTGCTTGCCCGCGTTCAGGCCCTGCACGACCAGCGGCCCGTGGGTCCAGCGCTGGGTGAAGATCGCGACCGCGTCGACGGCCTCGGACTCCAGCATGGCCTGGTACGACGGGAAGGTCCCGGCGAGCCCCTGCGCGGCGGCGAGCTGCTCGGCCCGTTCGGGCAGCAGATCGGTGACGTACACGTCGCCGACGCCCGGGTGGGCCTGGAACAGGGTGGCGAACTGGCCGGAGAACTGGCCTGCGCCGACGATGCCGATCGTGAACGTCATGGAACGCGTGCCCTTCACTGGGTGAGATACCGGGGGAGTCACTGGGAGAGGATCAGGTTGATCTGGTCGTTGGTCCGGTCGAGTTCGCTCGCCGGCGCGCCGCCGTACACGTCCTGCATGGCGGGACGCATCAGCGCGAACACGTCGGCGGCGTAGGTGGTGACCGGGAAGCTGAACGTGGTGAAGTGCTCGCGGTCGACGACGGGGCGGGTGAAGGCCGTGACGTCGATGCCCTTCTTCCGGTAGGCGGCGACCGCTGCCTCGGTGCCCTTCGGCGTGGCGGGGAAGACGATGCCGTAACGGCCCACGATCCGCTGGCACTTGTCCGACGCCAGGTACTCGACCCACTTCACGGCGCCGGGCTTGTTGCGGGCGTTCTTCGTGATGGAGTCGGCGAGCCCGTTCATCATCGTCGCGCGCTTGCCGGTGGGGCCGACGGGGGTGAAGGCCGTGCCGACGTCCAGGTTCTCCGAGCCGTGGTAGGTGGAGATCATCCAGGCGCCGTCGAGAGCCATGGCCGCGCGGCCGGAGGCGAGTTGGGCGTTGGCGGGGTTGGCGCCGTCGGTGTAGTTCTCCAGCGGGGCGAGATAGCCCTTCTCGGCGAGCCCGAAGTACCAGTCGATCACCTTCTGGAAGGTCTCGTCGTCGTAGCGGTACCGGGTGCCCCACCGCTTCTTGTCGGTGTAGTTCCAGCCGGCCGACGCGGCGAACGGGCTCCAGGTGGTCTGCCCGTCGCCGTCGCCCGCGCCGCCGGTGGCCAGCCCGTACACCTCGACGTTGTTCTTGTCGAAGCCGGGCTCGTCGCCCCGCCGGCCGTGGACGTCCACGGTGAGACGGGCGACGGCCTTCTCGAAGGTGCCGCCGTCCTCCGGGTTCCAGGCCAGGCTGTTGAGCTCGTCCGTGCTGAGCCCGGCCGCCTCGGTCATCTTCCTGTTGTGGAACAGGGCCACGGTGTCCCAGTCCTTCGGGGCGCCGTAGCGGTGACCGTCCCGGCCGAGCCAGTTGTCGGCCAGTCCCGGCTGGTAGTCGCCCGGGTCGATGCCCAGCTCGTCCAGCGGTTCGAGGACCTGGAGGTCGGCGAACTGCCCGAACTTCTGGATGTGGTCGGTGAACACGTCCGGCTGGGTGCCGGCGATGAAGCTCGCGGTCAGCTTGGTCCAGTAGTCGGCCCAGCCCAACTGGGTTATCTTCACGTCCAGTTCCGGGTTCTCCCGCTCGAACCCCTTCGCGCAGTCCTGATAGGCGGGCAGTTGGTTGGCGTCCCAGAGCCAGTACGTCACCGTGTGCGCGGAGGATCCGGCGGACCCGCCCTGCGCGCAGCCGGTCACCAGGGACAGGGCCAGCGCGCAGGTCAGCGCGGCGGCGGTACGTATGCGCATGCCAGTTCCCTCACTTGATCCCGGTGAAGCCGATGGAGCCGACGATCCGGCGGGCGAACACGCCGAACAGCACGAGCATGGGCAGCGCGGCGATGAGCGTCGCCGCCATCAGGCCCGACCAGTCGTAGCCGGACTGCGGCGTCTGCGCCCGGAAGATCGCCAGCGCCACGGTCAGCACCCGCGAGCTGTCGCTGTAGGACACCATCAGCGGCCAGAAGTAGTCGTTCCAGGAGGTGATGTACGTCAGCACGCCCAGCGTCAGGATCGGCGTCGACGCCATCGGCAGCATCACCCGCAGGAAGATCCTGATCCGCCCGGCACCGTCCAGCAGCGCCGCCTCCTCGACCTCGGCGGGCACGTTCATGAAGAACTGGCGCAGGAAGAACACCGCGAACGGCGTCATGAACATCGTGGGCAGCGCGATGCCCAGCAGGCTGTCCACCAGCCCCAGTTCCTTGATGAGCACGAAGTTCGGCAGCAGGGTGAAGATGGCCGGCACCATCAGCCCCGCCAGGAACAGCGCGAACACCGTGTCCCGGCCGCGCCACCTCAGCCGGGCGAACGCGTAGGCGGCCATGGCGGAGAAGAACACCTGGCAGACGGTGACGAGGGTGGAGACGAACACCGAGTTGAGCAGATAGCGCCAGAACTTCAGCCCACCGCCCGAGCCGCCCTGGGCGATGGCCTCCTCGGTGGACTGCAGCCCGAGGGCCCGTTCGAAACCGCCGGTCGTCAGGCCCACCGGCAGCGGGTCGCCGGGGTGCGCCGCGAGCGCCGTGTTGGTGGACAGCGCCGTTCTGAGGATCCAGTAGAACGGCAACAGGGTCACGAGCACGATCACGCCCATGACCGCCCAGGCGGCGATCCGGCCGGGGGACAGCCGGCGCCGGGTGCGCACGGGGGTCGTCGTGGTGGCCACGGCAGCCATGTCGGTCACTCCCTCCTCCTCAGCCGAGGTCGCTGCGCCCGGCCCGGGTCAGCCGGTACTGGACGAAGGTGATGGCGCTGAGCACGACCAGCAGGGCCACCGACATCGCGGAGGCGTAACCGAACTGGAAGCGGCCGAACGCGGCGCCGTAGATGTAGAACTGGAGGACGTTGGTGGCGTTGGCCGGGCCGCCGACGGTCGTCACGGCCACGGTGTCGAACACCTGGAAGGAACCGATCACCGTCATGATCAGCACGACCGCGAGCACCGGCCGCAGCAGTGGCAGGGTGATCCGCCAGAACATCCGCCACTCGCTCGCGCCGTCCACCCGTGCCGCCTCGTACACGTCCCCGGGGATCGCCTGGAGCCCCGCGAACAGCAGCAGCGCGGTGTAGCCGACGTGCCGCCAGACGTTGATCAGCGCGATGGCGGGGATCGCCCAGGTCTCGTCGGCGAGGAACGGGATCCGGTCCAGGCCGAGACCGGCGAGGATCTCGTTGCCGATGCCGAGCTGCGTGTCCAGCAGCCACAGCCAGACGATGCCGGCGACCACGTTCGACATCAGATACGGGGTGAGCACGATCCCGCGCAGCACCGCCGACCGCGTCAGCCGCTGGAGCAGTACGGCGATGGCAAGGGCCGCCACCGTCTGCACGCCGATGTTGATCACGACGTATTCGACCGTGACCGTGAGGGAGTCCCAGAAGATCGGGTCGTGCACCATGCGGACGTAGTTGTCCAGGCCGACCCACTCCGCCGGGGTGAGCAGATTGAAGCGGGTGAAGCTCAGGTAGATGCCCCGCAGCGTCGGCCACAGCAGGAACACGGCGAAGCCGAGCAGCGCCGGGGCGATGAACAGCGCGGCCAGCCGCCCGTCCCCGCGGCGCGCCCCGGACTCGGCGCCGGGTGCTTTCTCTCTGCTGCCCGTCCCCGCGGCTCCGCCCGTCGGGGCACGCGACACGGGACTGCTGGAGGCGACG
Organism: Streptomyces sp. 15-116A; assembly: GCF_025290915.1. Lineage (GTDB taxonomy): Bacteria > Actinomycetota > Actinomycetes > Streptomycetales > Streptomycetaceae > Streptomyces. The sequence continues at coordinate 15,461 of NZ_JAOCQE010000074.1, forward strand.
GTCATCGGGGAAACTCCCTCGCATACGGCGGCTCGTCCTCGGGGCACTTACTTTTGGTGCGGAAGAATCCATGCGTCAAGGGGTCGGTGCGCATCTTTTGCCGAGGCGGGCGACGGCCGTATGGTGGCCTCATTGTTTTCGAGGTGAAAAAATATGGGGGTCGATCTTGGTGACCATGAGCGCCGCCAGCTGGCTGCCGCTGAGTCCGGGGGAGCGCTCCGTGGCGATCGAGGTGCTGGTGCACGGGCCGTTGTCGCGCACCGAACTGGCCCGGCGGCTCGGCCTGTCCGCCGGCAGTCTCACCCGCCTGACCAAGCCGCTGATCGAGACCGGCCTGCTCGTCGAGGTGCCCGACGCCGGCGGCGCCGAAGCGCGTCAGGGGCGGCCCTCGCAGCCGCTCGACGTGGTCGCCGACTCCCGCTCCTTCATCGGGTACAAGATCACCGCGGACATGGTCTACGGCGTCGTCACCACCCTCAGAAGTGAGATCACCGCCCGCCACGACCGCCCCCTGACCACCCACGACCCGGCCGAAGTCGCCGGTCTGCTGGGCGAGATGACCGCCGAGCTGATCCGCGAGCACCCGCGCGTCGCCGGCATCGGGATCGGCGTCGGCGGCCTGGTCGAGGACCGGGCGACGGTCGGCGAGAACCCGTTCCTGGGCTGGCGGGACGTACCGCTCGCGGCGCTCGTCGAAGAGCGGACCGGCCTGCCGGTGGTGGTCGAGAACGACGTGGCCGCGCTCGTCGAGGCGGAGACCTGGTTCGGTGCCGGGCGGGGCCTGGACCGCTTCGTCGTCCTCACCATCGGCGCGGGCCTCGGCTACGGACTGGTCCTCGGCGGCAAGCGGGTGCCCAACACCGAGGAGGACCGCGGCTTCGGCCGCCACTGGATCATCGACCCCTACGGGCCGCTCACCCCCGACGGAGCGCGCGGCAGCGCGGTCTCCCTGCTGACCATCCCCAGCATCCGCTACCAGATCCGGGCCGCCTCCGGACGCGATCTCGGCTACGAGGAGATCCTCGCGCTCGCCGCCGAGGGCGAGCCCATGGCCGCCCGGGTCGTCGAGGAGGCGGCGCGCGCCCTCGGCACGCTCGTGGCGCAGATCTCCAACTTCGTCATGCCGCAGAAGATCCTGCTCGCGGGGGAGGGGGTCGGCCTCATGGACGTGGCCGGCAAGACCGTGCACGAGACGCTCCGCGCCCACCGCCATCCCCTCGCTATGCCGGTGGACCTGGAGACCAAGGTGTCCGACTTCCACGACTGGGCGCGCGGCGCGGCCGTGCTGGCGATCCAGGTGCTGGTGCTCGGGGCGACGGACGTGTGAAGACGGACACACACGCGCGGCGGTCCGAGTCGCGTGTGAACTCGCCCACGGGGCATGCCAGATGGACGTGATCAGCGACACGTCCGAAATGCCCGGTGCGGGTGCGATTACTCACAGCGCCTTCACCTCGGGCGCCGTATGCTTCACAGCATGTCCACCAGTGTTGAACCCTCCTCCGAGCGATCGGCTGCCGAGGTCAACGAGGAGATCCGGGCCCTGTGGCTCCGGTCGGGCGGGACACTGAGCGGCGAACAGCGCGAGGAGTACCAGCGCCTCGTCCTGGAGTGGGCCGCGGCCCTTCCGCAGCCGGCCAAGGCAGCCTGACCCTCCCGTCGACCACCTCGGCATCGCACATCCGTCAGCAGGGCACCCGTGACCGAATGGGTGCCCTTCTCGCATTGGCCTCGCCCCTCTGGGCGATGAGCGTGCTCGTGCCCGTCAGCGCCGTGACGGGGGTCGCCCTGTCCGTTCGGTGCGGGGTCCTCGTCCTCGGGGACCCTCGCCTGGGCCGGCATCGTGATTACCGGCCCCGTGCTGTGGTGGGGGTCGCCGGCGGCGGTGCCCGGGACGGGCTGCTCGCCGGTGCCGGGGTGGCCGTGCGGTACGTCGCTCAGCTCCACATCGCCGAGTAGTGGCGCTGGTAGGCCTTGCGGTCCTGTTCCGCCCGTATCCAGCGGGTGGCCACCAGGGCGACCATGCTGCCGCCGACGACCAGCAGGCCGGGGCCCACGTTGCGGGGGTCGGCCAGGCGGGACAGCAGGGTGGAGGCGTTCGGGATGCCCGTGGCCGGTGCCGAGGAGCCCGGGGACGCCCCGCCGGGGGCCGCCGCGCCCGCCGGTCCCGAGGGCGCGGGGGAGGGGGCCGCCGACCGGTCGCCGTCCTGCGGGGACACGATGAGGCGGACGTTCAGCGCGGACAGGGCCTTCGTCACCGGCTGGAAGTACGTCGTGCCGCCCGCACGGCAGTCGCCGCTGCCGCCCGAGGTGATGCCGAGCGCGATGCCCTCGGAGAACATCGGCCCCCCGCTGTCGCCGGGCTCGGCGCACACGTTCGTCTCGATGAGCCCGCTGACCGTGCCCTCGGGATAGTTCACCGTCGCGTTGAGGGCCGTCACCTCACCGTCCCGCAGCCCGCTGGTGCTGCCGCTGCGGAACACCCGCTGACCGACCGTCGGATCGCCCACGCCGGTGATGCGCACGCCCTTGCCGTCCCCGACCGCCACCACACCGGCACCCTCGCCCGCCCGGCCGCCGTCGTACTCGATCAAGGAGTAGTCGTCACCGGGGAAGCTGCCGCCGACCGTCGTCCCGACCTCCTGCCTGCCCCGGCCGTCGGAGAACCACACCGACCCCTCGGGCCCGCAGTGCCCGGCCGTGAGGATGAACTCCCGTGTCCCGTCGGTCACGTTGAACCCCGCCGAGCAGCGTCCGGCGGTGGACAGGATGGGCGTTGCGCCGTTGAGCCGCGTGGTGAACGTCCCCTCGGTGCGCTCCATGCGCACGAACCCGCCGATGCCCTCGGCCACTTCGGTCAGCTCGGACCAGTCGTCCGCCGACACCGTGGTGTCGCCCCGCACCACGATCTCGTTGGACCGGTAGTCCATGGCCCACGCCGTGCCGGGCACACGCGGAGCCGAACGCAGCGTCCGCGTCGCCGACTTGAGCTCGCTCATGCTGTGCCGCACCATCTTCGGCTCGGCACCGGCCCGCTGCACCTCCCGCGCCGCCTCCTCGTCGGTGACCGCGACGACCGTCCGCCCGTCCGCGGCGATCCAGCTGCCCGCGGTGCGGTCGCTGCCGAGCCGCGACACCAGCCGCGCCCCGGGCCCGGCGTCCCTCGCCTCCTCGGTCGCCGCGGCGAACGGCACCGCGTCGGCCGCGGGCGGCTCACTCGCCACCGCGCGCGTGACCATCGTGCATCCCAGGAGGATTCCGCCGACGGCCGCCAGCCGTGTCACTCGCCGGACGACCCGTCGTCGTGCGTGCCTCATGCATGGCTCCCGTACCCGTACGGCGCGCGGTGCGCCCACCACGGGGCACTCCCTTGAGTCGAGCGCCCTCTCTCCATACGGGCCCGGGCCCCGGTGCGTTCAGTGCGAGGGCGAGACGAACGGCACGTACGCCGCTCGCGTGATGTCCGCCGACCCATGGGCACCTATGTTGGGCCTATGACCAGGATCCCGCACGAACCGTCCGGTGAACCGAATCCCCTCAGCGCCCTCACCCTCGACCAGTTGCGCCGCCGCACCAGCATGAAGTGGCGTACGTATCCCGACGACGTGCTGCCCCTGTGGGTGGCCGAGATGGACGTGCCGCTCGCCGAACCCGTCGTGCGGGCCGTCACCGAGGCACTCCAGCGGGGCGACACCGGCTACCCCGCGGGCACCGCCTACGCCGAGGCGCTCGCGGCCTTCGCTCAGAAGCGGTGGGGCTGGGACGGGGTCGCGGTCGAACGCACCGCGCTCGTGCCCGACGTGATGCTGGGCGTGGTGGAGATGCTCAAGCTGGTCACCGGGTACGGCGACACGGTGGTGGTGAACCCGCCCGTCTACCCGCCGTTCTACGACTTCGTACGGCACATGGACCGCCGGCTGGCCGAGGCCCCGCTCGGCGCGGACGGACGGCTCGACCTCGCCGTGCTCGAGGACACCTTCCGGCAGGCGGCAACCAGCGGACGGCGCGCCGCCCTTCTGCTGTGCAGCCCGCACAACCCCACCGGCACGGTCCACACCGCGGAGGAACTGACCGCCGTCGCCGCCCTCGCCGACCGGTACGGCGTCCGGGTCGTCGCCGACGAGATCCACGCCCCGATCGTTGTCGGTGACGCGGGCTTCGTGCCGTATCTGAGCGTGCCGGGCGGTGAGCGCGGGCTGTCCCTGATGTCCGCCTCGAAGGCCTGGAACCTCGCCGGGCTCAAGGCGGCGCTCGCCGTCGCCGGGCCGGAAGCGGCAGGCGATCTGGCCCGGATGCCCGAGGAGGTCGGCCACGGACCGAGCCACCTCGGCATCATCGCCCACACCGCCGCCCTGCGCGACGCCACCACGTGGCTGGACTCCGTGCTCGCCGGACTCGACACCAACCGCCGGCTGCTCGCCGCCCTCCTGGCCGAGCGACTGCCGGGCATCCGCTACCGCCCGGGCGAGGCCACCTACCTCGCCTGGCTCGACTGCCGCGCCCTCGCCCTCGGCGACGATCCGGCCCGCGTCTTCCTGGACCGCGGCCGGGTGGCGCTCAACTCGGGGCTGCCGTTCGGCACGGGCGGCGCGGGCCATGTGCGGCTGAACCTGGCCACCTCACCGGAGCTGATCGAGGAGGCCGTACGCCGGATGAAGATCGCCGCGGAGGGAGGCATGGTGGCGCCGGAGGCCTAGACTGCCCGGCATGGACGACGCGTCGGCGGCCCGGCTCGGGGCAGGCAAGTACCTTCTGGTGACCAGCTTCCGCCGCGACGGCACGCCGGTCGCCACCCCGGTGTGGGTCGTGCGCGACGGCGACGCGCTCGGTGTCTGGACCGTGGCCGACTCCTGGAAGGTGAAGCGGATCCGCAACCGCCCCGACGTCCTCGTCGGCCCCTGCGACCTGCGCGGCAACCCCACCGGCGAGCAGGTCCCCGCCACCGCGGAGATCTGCGACCCGGCCACCACCGCTCGCTACCGCACGCTGATCGCCCGCAAGTACGGCCTCACCGGCCGGCTGACGCTGCTCGGCAGCCGACTGCGGCGCGGCCTGGACGGCACGGTGGGGATCCGTATCACCCTGTGACGGCAGCCCGACACCTCGTCGCTCCGTGACCCGGAACGACCCGTCGGGCCGTCAGGTCCACGCCCGGTACGGCTCGTCGATCAGCTGGAAGACCGGCTCGCCGCGCACCGGGTCCTTGGCCGTGGACAGCCGCACCCGGTCACCGCTGTGGATGCCGATGGGCGGGCCCATCACCCGGCCGCGCAGCACGAAGCCCTCGGCCATCTCGATCAGGGAGACATTGCGGGCGGCCGGGGTGTTGCGGTGCACCACCGTCGAGTGGCGGACCGTGCCGACGCCCTCACTGCGCTCGGTGCGCAGGTCGCTGCCCTGGCAGACGGGGCACAGCAGCCGGTGGTACATGGCGGTGCCGCACCACGTACAGCGCTGGAAGAGGATGGCCTCCGACTCCGGGCCCTGCGGTTCGAGGACGCCCGTCGCGGAGCCGGCTGCCTGCTGAGCGACGCTTCCTGAGTGGTGGTACACGCTGGTCAACTCCCTGCACTCGGCCGGAATCCCGCGCACCCGGTCACGCGGGCACGGGTGTGCTCGGCGCGCCGTGCCACCGTGCACAGCGACAGAGTATGGCACTGAGTGCCAGCCGTAAAGGCACTGCGTACCCTGAATTGGCTTCGCCCTGCGCCGCACGCAGCGGCTCAGGCGCGTCCCAGGGCCGACTCGAGCTCCTGCACCACGCGCCACAGCGGCGCATCGCGCCGGGCGACGACGACCACCACGTCCTCGGGCCGCTCGTCCGCCGGCGGCGCCGGTACCGCGCCGAAGGCGGCCTGGACGTGCCGGAGAGCGTGGTCGACCGCCGCCTCCGCGTCGTCCTTGCCGTCCGAACGCAGCCAGGACCGCAGCGCGTTGTTGTGTGCGGCCACCACCGCCGCCGCGATCACATCGGCCCGCAGCGTGCCGTCCCGGTGCCCGGCGAACCGCCCGCGCAGATACTCGGCGAGGGCGCGTTCGTAGCGCCACACCACCGACAACTCGTACGCGCGCAGCCCCGGGACGCGCTTGGTCAGGCGGTAGCGCTGCACGGAGAACGCCGGATTCTCGGCGTACATCAGCAGCACGAGCCGGGCCGCGTCGCAGACCCTGCGCACGGGTTCGTCGTCGGCGGCGCTCGCCGCGAGGAAGGCCGTCATGTCGGCCAGGCAGCGCTCGTGGTCGGGGAAGACCACATCCTCCTTGGAGGGGAAGTAGCGGAAGAACGACCGCCGTCCGACCCCGGCCAGCGCCACGATGTCGTCGACCGTCGTCTCCTCGTAGCCCCGCTCCAGGAACAGCCGGAACGCCGCCGCGATCAGCGCGTCCCGCATGGGCGGCTTGTCCGCTCTGCGGGCCTTGTCGTCCCTGCCGGCCTTGTCGTCGCGGCCGGGAGCCGCACTGCTGGAGCTCATGAACGGGAACGTAGCACTTGAGCGCCGTATGTGGCACTCAGTGCAGCCCCAGGACGGAACTGAGTGCTGTCCCTCGCCCTCCTCCGGAAGCGTTCATATGATCAGGTCGCCGTCACTCTCGAGGAGCCCGTATGCCGTCCGTCCGCCCCCGCGTCCTCTACGTCACCGACCTGGCCTACCCGGCCCGCGGGCGCCGCTACTGCGACGAGGACATCTTCCTGACCTCGCGGCTGCGCACGGACTTCGACCTGGCGCTGTGCCACCCCAGGGACGCCGCCGCCCTGCTCGACGGCTTCGACGCCGTGGTGGTCCGCAACAGCGGGCCGGTCCTGGAGTACCAGGAGGCCTACGACGCCTTCCGTGCCCGTGCCACCGCGACAGGGATGCCGGTGTACAACCCGCTCACGGGTCGCGGCGACATGGCCGGCAAGCAGTACCTCCTCGATCTGACCGCCGCCGGCCACCCCGTGATCCCCACGGTCGACCGCACGGAGGATCTGCACCGGCTGCCCGAGGCCGAGCGGTACGTGGTGAAGCCCCGGCTCGGCGCCGACTCCCTCGGACTGCGCGTCGTCCCCGCCGACGAGGTCCCCGCGCTCGTCGACGGCGCCGTCCTGGTGCAGCCGCACATCGACTTCGTCTACGAGGTGTCCTTCTACTTCGTCGACGACGCCTTCCAGTACGCCCTGTACGCCCCGCACCCCGACCGGCGCTGGCAGCTGGAGCCGTACGAACCCTCCCGGGAAGACCTGGAGTTCGCCCGGCGCTTCATCGACTGGAACGTCCTCGACCACGGCATCCAGCGGGTGGACGCCTGCCGGGCGCCGGGCGGCGACCTGCTGCTGGTCGAGCTGGAGGACCTCAACCCCTATCTGTCGCTCGACGCCCTCGACGAGGCACGGCGGGAGGCGTTCGTCGCGACGATGGCGGCCTCCCTGCGCCGCTTCCTCGCCGCGGGAGGCTGAACCTCCCCGGCTCCCGGCGCGTATCTCTCCGCATCAGGCGGCTGACGGTCCCCCGTCAGGCGGCTGACGGTTCCCGTGTGCGGGACGGAAGGAGAGCAGCGTGACCACACCGTCCGAGCCACCCCGGCCGCACGACGGCCCGCCCCTCGAACCCATCCGCGTCCTGCGCCCGCGCCGCACCGACGCCCTCGCGGAGCTGTTCCGGCAGTTCGAGGAGGACCAGGCCGACTACGAGCAGGTGTCCCCGCCCCGCGCCCCCGCCGGAGCCGAGGACGAGACCCAGGAACTCCCGCCCCTGGCCCCTGCCCGCTCGCGGCGCCGTGCCTCCCTCGCCGAGCGGCCCTCGGTCGTGCTCACCGCGATGGGCGTCGCGGCGGTCCTCGGCTTCGGCGGGGCGGCCCTGCTCACCGGCCCGGGCCCCGACGACCGTACGGCACCCGCCGCTCCCCGGCCCTCCGTCACCTCGGCCGCGGCGCCCCTGCCGCCCCCGCCCACGCCGGACTACCGCGGATTCCTCAGCGAGGGCGACGCGGGCCCCGAGGTGACCGAACTGCAGCAGCGGCTGCTGCGCGTCCCCGACGTCTACCGGGACGGCAGCATCGACGGCCGCTACGACGCCACACTGACCGCGGCCGTCGCCCGGTTCCAGCTCTGGTACGGCATCCAGGGCGACGAGACCGGCGTCTACGGCGACGACACCCGCCGGGCGCTGGAATCCCGCACCTAGTGCCGCGGCAGGCAACGTTCGCCCCGTCGCGACGCCCGGCACGCTCCCCCACTGCCTCAAGGGCGTGGGAGGTGCCCCCACTCGCCGCACCGGCCGGAAGCCCAAGTACATCCAGTACGAGGGCTTCCGGCCGGCACACCGAGAGCACGCACCGGACGCCGCTCCTTCGCGGGCGAACATTGCCTGCCGCGGCACTAGAAGGTGTCTTCCGGCTCCCGGCTCTTCGGCACCCGGATGTCCAGGACGCACACGTCGTCGCGGCGCTCCCCGTCCAGCATCGCGTCCAGCAGGGTGCCCAGGGAGGCCTGTTCGTCGCCCGGGTCGGCGGCGACCGCCCGGGCGAGCCGGTCGAGGCCCTGGTCGAGGTTCTCGGTGGGCCGCTCCACCAGGCCGTCCGTGTACATCAGGAGCCGGTCGCCCGGTTCGAGACGGCATCGGGCCTCCTCGAAACGGGGGGCGGGGGTGGCGCCGAGCAGCGTGCCGCCGGGCCGGTCCAGATAGGTCACCTCGCCGCCGCGCAGGAGCAGCGGCGGTGTGTGTCCCGCCTGCGCCCAGATCAGGCAGCGCTCGGCGGGCTTGTACCGGGCCAGGACCATGGTTGCCGAGCCGTGGCTGTCCCGGGAGTGCAGCAGCAGGGTGTTGAGGCGGGCGAGCGCGCCCGTGAGCGAGGAGCCGGTGATCACCATGCCCTTGGCGGTGAACCGCAGCTGGGCCATGGTGGCCACGGCGTCGACCCCGTGCCCGGCGACGTCACCGACCACGAACAGCGCGTCGCCGTCGGGGAGTTCTATGGCGCTGAACCAGTCGCCGCCGACGTGGATGCCCGACTGCGCGGGGAGGTACGCCACTTCGACGCGCAGCCCCGCCAGGCCGACCGGCTGCCCGGGCAGCGGCAGCAGCGCGTGCTGCAAGCGGGCGACCAGGGTCCGCTCGGCCTGGAGCACGTCGTGCTGGGTGAGGATCGCCCGCTCGCTCTCGACCAGGGCGAGTTCGGCGCGGCGCCGTGCGGTGACGTCCTGCACGAAGCCGTGCACCTCGACCGGGGTGCCGTCCAGGTCCCGCACCGCCTCGGCGACCAGTCGCAGATGCCGGACGCCTCGGCTGCCGCGGATCCGGAACGGGGCGTCGAACGGCCGCCCCTCGCGGACCAGGCGCTCCACGGCACGGCTCAGTGCGGGCCGGTCGTCGGGCAGCGCGAGCGGGGGGAGGTCGCCGAGCCGGACCGGGCCCTGCGCGGGGTCCCGGTCGAGGATCGTGAACACCTGCGAGGACCAGGAGGCGGCCGACGTGGCCAGGTTCCAGTGCGCCCAGCCGAGATTGCCCAGCCGCTGCAGATCGGCCAGGCGCTGCTCCTGCCGGTCGGAGGAGGCGTGGCGGATCCAGGTGAGGAGCAGCGCGCCGTCCAGCCGGGTCACGCGCACGCTGTAGGTGGGCAGTTCCGCCACACCGTCCACCAGCTCCTCGTGGGCGAAGGGCTCGCCCTCGTACGGCTCCCCGGTCGCGAGGGTGTGCAGACAGCCCCGC
>NZ_JAOCQE010000075.1 GCF_025290915.1 Streptomyces sp. 15-116A
CGTCCGGCTGCCCGCCCGGGGCGCCGGCCGGCGCGGAGTCCTCCTCCGGATGCGGCCGGGCCTGCTCGGGGATGCCGTCCATGCCGTCCGGCATGCGCCCGGCCGGCAGCTCCCGTGTGCCGCGTTCTTCGTCCCGCACCGGCCCGTCCTCGTTCCTCACGCCGGCCCGGGTCCCGCGCCGCGCTGTTTGTAGAGGCTGATCGAAACGGTATTGTCCTCGTCCACGGCGGAGGAGACCTTGCCCGCGAGAGCGGACAGGACGGTCCAGGCGAAGGTGTCCCGCGAAGGGGCATGGCCGTCGGTGGTCGGCGCCGAGACGGTGACCTCGAGCGAGTCGTCGACGAGCCGGAAGACACAGCTGAGCACCGATCCCGGCACGGCCTGCTGCAGCAGGATCGCGCAGGCCTCGTCGACCGCGATGCGCAGGTCCTCGATCTCGTCGAGGGTGAAGTCCAAACGGGCCGCGAGACCGGCCGTGGCCGTACGCAGCACCGACAGGTAGGCCCCCGCGGCCGGCAGGCGGACTTCGACGAAGTCCTGGGTCGCGGGCTCGCCTGCGATCTGGGACACCCTCACCTCCAAGGTGGTACAAGCGTTTCAGGGCCGGGGTTCGCCCCCGGACAACGCGCTACGTGGTTCAGCGGTGACGCTATCGCGCTCTGCACGGTCCTGTCCCGGGACCCCGAGCCCTTGCTGTCACTCATAGTAAAACTGCGAACACGCTCCGTGGCTAGGGGTCTGCGGGCCCAATTGGGAAGAGCGTGCGCCGCATTGACGTACCCAGACGTCAGACGGTCGAACCGTCCGGAACGCGGGCCCCGTCGGGTCACACCAGTACGTGATCGACAAAGCACCAGCGCCAGTTCTCCCCGGGTTCGTGCGACCGCATCACCGGGTGGCCGGTCTCCTCGTGGTGCTGTGTTGCGTGCCGCTTCGGCGACGAGTCGCAGCAGCCGACGTGACCGCAGCTGAGACACAGGCGCAGCTGCACCGGGTCCGTGCCGTCCCGCAGACACTCCGGGCACGTCTCACTGAGCGGGACGGGCTCCGGGTGCGGCAGCGCGTCGGCGTGCGTGCACTGTTTCATGATGGCCAGATTACGACGGGCGCGCGGAAACCGAGGACGGGTCGACCATGGACGTGATGCCGCTGCTGTTGCTGGTGGCGGGCAGTGCCGCGATCGCCGCGGGTGCCCGGCGCACCCCGGTCCCCGCGCCGCTGCTGCTGGTCGCCGCCGGCCTCGCGGTCAGCTACGTCCCCGGGGTCCCCGAGTACGCGCTCGACCCGCACGTCGTGCTGCCGCTGATCCTGCCGCCGCTGCTGCACACGGCGGCCACCGAGAGCTCCTACCTCGATCTGCGGGCGCAGCTGCGACCGGTGGCGCTGCTGTCGGTCGGGTACGTACTGTTCGCGACGCTCGCCGTCGGCTGGGCCCTGTATCTGCTGGTGCCGGGGCTGCCGCTGACCGCGGCGCTGGTGTTCGGCGCCGTGGTGGCCCCGCCGGACGCGGTCGCGGCGACGGCCGTGGCCCGCAGGGTGGGGCTGCCGTCCCGCGTGACGACGATCCTGCAGGGCGAGTCCCTGCTGAACGACGCCACCGCGATCACCGCGTTCCGGGTGGCCGTGGCGGCGGCCGTCGGCGAGGGTGCCACCTGGATCGGCGGGATCGGCGAGTTCCTGCTCGCGGCGGTCGGCGGCCTCGTGGTCGGCCTGCTGCTGATGGCGCCGCTGCACTGGCTGCGGACGCATCTCAAGGAGGCGCTGCTGCAGAACACGCTCTCCCTGCTGATCCCGTTCGTCGCGTATGCCGTCGCCGAGCAGGTGCACGCCTCCGGGGTCATCGCCGTCGTGGTCGTCGCGCTGTATCTGGGGCACCGCGCGTGGGAGGTCGATTTCGCCACCCGGCTCCAGGAGGAGGCGGTGTGGAAGATGGTCGCCTTCGTCCTGGAGTCGGCGGTGTTCGCGCTGATCGGGCTGCAACTGCCGGTCGTCCTCAGGGGGCTCGGGGAGTACGAGGGTGTCGAGGCCGCCTGGTACGCGCTGGCCGTGTTCGTGGCGGTCGTCGTGGTGCGGTTCGTGTGGGTGTACCCGGCGACGTATCTGCCGCCGAGGCTGTCCGCGCGCATCCGTGCCCGGGAGGGCAGGCCCGGCTGGAAGGCGCCGTTCGTCATCGCGTGGGCCGGGATGCGCGGGGTCGTCTCGCTGGCCATCGCCTTCTCCATCCCGCTCACCGCCGACGGCGAGGACTTCCCGCAGCGGAACCTGCTGCTGTTCCTGACGTTCACCACGGTCATCGGCACGCTCGTCGTGCAGGGGCTGACACTGCCCCCGCTGATCCGTCTGCTGAAGTTCCCCGGACGGGACGCCCAGGCCGAGACGCTCGCGGAGGCGAACGCCCAGGCGCAGGCCTCGCGGGCGGCCGAGCGGCGCCTGGAGGAACTCCTGTCGGACGAGCGCAACGCCCTTCCTGGACCGCTCGCCGACCGGCTGCGCACGGTCCTGGAACGCCGCCGCAACGCCGTCTGGGAGCGGCTCGGGCAGACCAACCCCGTCACCGGGGAGTCCGTGGACGACACCTACCGGCGGCTGGCGCGGGAGATGATCAGCGCGGAGCGGGAGGTGTTCGTGCGGCTGCGCGACGGGCGCTACATCGACGACGAGATGCTGCGGACGCTGCTGCGCCGGCTGGATCTGGAGGAGGCGGCGGCGTTCAGGGAGACGGCATAGCGCCGGGTGCCGGAGCGGGGGGAGCGGGGAAGGGGCGGCCGGTGATCACGGCGGCGACCGTGCTCCCGCGCGGGAAGGCGTGCTCTTCCGCGAGGGCGACCAGGGCGTAGAGCACCTTGGCGACATAGAGACGTTCGACGGGGATGCCGTGGCGCTGCTCGAAGTCCTCGGCGAACGCGTCGAGTTCCGGGGTGGTACGGGCGTAGCCGCCGAAGTGGAAGCGGTCGTCGAGGCTCCAGTCGCCGCGGGGGCCGCCGAATGCCGCGGTCTGCAGCGCCCGGACGTCCGTGGGGAGGAAGCCGCCCTTGAGGACGGGGATGCCCAGCGCACGCACGCGTGGGCCGAGTCCGGCTGCCATTCCGGCGAGCGTGCCCCCGGTGCCGCAGGCCACGGCGGCCACGTCGGCGACGTCCGCCAGCTCCTCACCGAGCGCACGGCAGCCGCGTACGGCAAGGGCATTGCTGCCGCCCTCCGGGACGACGTACGCGTCCTCGGCGCCGGCGGCGCGGAGGAGGGCCGCCAGTGTCTCCGGCTCCGCCTTGCGGCGATATGTCGACCGGTCGACGAAGTGCAGCCGCATGCCGTCGGCCACGCAGCGGGCGAGTGAGGGGTTGAGCGGACGGTCGCGCAGCTCGTGACCTCGTACGACACCGACGGTTCGCAGCCCGAGCAGCCGCCCGGCGGCGGCCGTGGCCCGCAGGTGGTTGGAGTAGGCCCCGCCGAAAGTGAGCACCGTCCGCCCCTCCGCCGCCGCGAGATGGGGCGCGAGCTTGCGCCACTTGTTCCCGACCAGCTCCGGATGGATCAGATCGTCCCGCTTGAGCAGGAACCGCACCCCACACCGCTCGAACCGCCGGTCCACGACTTCCAGCAGGGGTGAGGGCAGCCGGGGCCGGAGGCCGTCGAGGTCGGGGGAGCGGGGGTCGTCGGGGCTGGTCACGGTGCCATTGTCCCCGGCACGGACGGTGCCGGGAGGACGGGTGGCGGTCGCGCGCGGGGCGAGGCCCTCGCCTCGGGGGTGGGGTGCAGGCTTGGCTGGAAACGATCGCTGGGTGGCGGGCCCGCCCGGACGCCGCACGCGCGTGGTGCGCGTCCCCGGGCCGGGTGGTGGCCGATCTCGGCCACGCCGGGCCGGGGTCTCGTCCCGTGGGGTTACTTCAGGCGGTCGCGGATGCGGGCTCTCATGGAGGACATCGTGAAGCCGCGCGGGTCGACCTTGCCCGGCTGCCACTCCAGGTGGCCGATCACCGACCGCTCGTTCCAGCCGTGGCGGCGGCAGACCGCCGCGGCGGCTCTTTCGATGGCCTCCAACTGCGCCGCCGGCCAAGGGTCCTTGCCGTCGCCGAGGTTCTCGCACTCGAATCCGTAGAAGTGCCGGTTGCCGTCGGTGTTCGCCTCGTTGTCCGGCGGCAGCCCCTTCTCCGCGATCACCGCCCGCAGCACGTCGTCGTCGCCCAGACCGGCATGGTTGGCCCGCCCGTAGCCGACGAGATGGACCCGGCCGTCCTTGGTGATGACCCCGTGGCACAGCGGACCGGGCAGGCCCTCGTAGCCCTTGCGGCAGATCTCGACGGTCCTGGCGCTGCCCTTGGTGACCGTGTGATGGATCATCACGCCGTGCACCGGCCCCCAGGGGCCCTTGTGGTTGCGGTTGTGGGTGCGCCAGTCGCCGACCTCGACGACCGTGAGACCCTCCGCCTTCAGAGCGCTGAGGAACGCGCTCGCGGACATGGGTGGGGCCATGACCGCCTCCTCACATGCTGCGGACGGCCACCCGTCGCGGCCGCCTCATACCGGAGCTTGTACCGAAACGGAACGGCCGGAACCCATCGTTCGGAGCCTGTGCGAGCCGATCCGGACAAGCGCCCTCCGGTCGTCGGCCGTGGAAACGGCTCCCCAGAATGCCCAGGCCTTCGAAGATCCATTCCCGCTCTTTCGGGTAATGGCACGGGCACGCTCCGTGAGGAAGGCTTGCACTCGCAGGTCGACGCCCGGCACCGGATGGGCGTGGATCACAACTGGGAGGGCAATTCTCTATGTCGGTAGGCGAAGAGGTCCGCACGGAGCAGACCAGGCCGCAGCAGAGCCTCGGTACGGCGGCCGCGCGGAACCTGGCCACCACGACCAAGTCCGTTCCGCAGATGCAGGAGATCAGCTCCCGCTGGCTGCTGCGCATGCTGCCCTGGGTGGACGTCAAGGGTGGTACGTACCGGGTGAACCGGCGGCTGACCTACGCCGTCGGCGACGGCCGGATGACGTTCGTGAAGACCGGCGATCGCGTCGAGATCATCCCCGCGGAGCTGGGCGAACTGCCCGCCCTGCGGTCGTACGAGGACGAGGAGGTGCTCTCCGAACTCGCCGCCCGCTGCCGGCAGCGGGAGATCGAGGCCGGTCAGGTGATCGCCTCCTTCGGCAGCCCCACCGAAGAGGTCTATCTGCTGGCCCACGGCAGGGTGGAGAAGATCGGCACCGGCCCCTACGGCGACGACGAGTCCCTCGGAGTCCTCGCCGACGGCGCCTACTTCGGCGACCAGGCCCTGCTCGACGAGGACGCCATCTGGGAGTACACGGCGCGCACGCTCACGCCCTGCACGGTGCTCGTGCTGCCCCGCGAGGCGTTCCAGCAGGTGTCCGAGCGCGCCGACAGCCTGCGCGAGCATCTCGGGCGGCTCCGCTCGATCCCCGGGCAGCGCACCAACAAGTACGGCGAGAAGGAGATCGACCTCGCGGCCGGCCACAGCGGCGAACCGGACATCCCGCACACCTTCGTCGACTACGAGGCCCGCCCGCGCGAGTACGAGCTGAGCGTCGCCCAGACCGTGCTGCGCATCCACACGCGCGTGGCCGACCTCTACAACCAGCCCATGAACCAGACGGAACAGCAGATCCGGCTGACCGTCGAGGCCCTGAAGGAGCGCCAGGAGCACGAACTCATCAACAACCGCGAGTTCGGTCTGCTCCACAACTGCGAGTACGACCAGCGGATCCAGCCGCACGACGGCGTGCCGGGACCCGACGACATGGACGAACTGCTCAGCAGGCGCCGCGGGACCAAGATGTTCCTCGCGCACCCGCGCGCCATCGCCGCGTTCGGCCGCGAGCTCAACAAGCGGGGGCTCGTCCCGGAGACCATCGACATGGCCGGCAACCGCATCCCCACCTGGCGCGGGGTGCCCGTCTTCCCCTGCAACAAGATCCCGGTGACCGAGTCCCGCACGACCTCGATCATCGCCCTGCGTACCGGCGAGGAGGACCAGGGCGTCATCGGCCTGCGGGCCTCCGGCATCCCGGACGAGATCGAGCCCAGCCTGTCGGTGCGGTTCATGGGCATCAACGAACAGGCCATCATCAAGTACCTGGTCACGGCCTACTACTCGGCGGCGGTGCTGGTACCGGACGCGCTCGGTGTCCTGGAGAACGTCGAGATCGGCCGCTGGCGGTGACCGTCCAGGGGCCCCGGGGCCCGCACGCCGTGTCCCCGCCCGTCCGGGCGGGTACACCCTGGGGGTACGCGCTCCGCGGCGGCGTGAGCGGCACCGGCCGCCCGTCATCCGAGTCGGTCGCAGGGGGGGAGTCCATGACGGAGCTCAAGACGCAGTCCACGGCAGGGCTCGTGTCCCCGCGCGGGCCGGATCACGGGCAGCGCCCCGCCGAGGGGCACGAGGCGGCGACGCTGCTCGAGCTGGCGCGGTCCGAGGTCGACCCGGTGCTGCGGGCCGCGATCGGCTCCCTGCCCGGCCCGATGCGCCGGATCGCGCGCTACCACTTCGGCTGGGAGCACGCGGACGGCAGCCCCGCCGCCGGCGGTTCCGGCAAGGCGATCCGTCCGGCGCTCGTGCTCGCCGCGGCCTCCGCCCTCGGCGGACCCCGCGCCCGGACGGCGGCGCTGCGGGCGGCCGCCGCGGTGGAACTGGTCCACAACTTCACGCTGCTGCACGACGACGTGATGGACCGGGACACCACCCGCCGTCACCGGCCCACCGCCTGGACCGTGTTCGGCGACGCGGACGCGATCCTCGCCGGGGACGCCCTCCAGGCGCTCGCCCTGCGGCTGCTCGCCGAGGACACCCATCCCGCCGCCCCCGTCGCGGCGTCCCGGCTCGCGACGTGTGTCGTCGAACTGTGCGCGGGCCAGCACGCGGACACCGCCATGGAACGGCGCGCCCCGGACGAGGTGACCCTCGACGAGACGCTCGCCATGGCCGAGGCCAAGACCGGCGCGCTCCTCGGCTGCGCCTGCGCCCTCGGGGCGCTGTACGCCGACGCCCCGGACGCGGACGTACGGGCGCTGGACGCCTTCGGGCGGGAGGCCGGGCTGGCCTTCCAGCTGATCGACGACGTGATCGGCATATGGGGCGATCCGCGCCGCACCGGCAAACCCGCCGGCGCGGATCTGGCCGCCCGCAAGAAGTCCCTGCCGGTGGTCGCCGCGCTCACCTCCGGCACCCCGGCGGCCACGGAACTCGCCGCGCTCTACGCGGCCCCGCACCCGAAGGAGGACCTGGAACGCATCGCCGCGGCCGTGGAGGAGGCGGGCGGCCGGGACTGGGCGCAGGCCCAGGCGGCCGACCGGATGGCCCGGGCGATGCAGGAACTGGCGCGCGCGGTGCCCGACCCGGAGGGGGCCGGAGGGCTGCTGTCGCTGGCCGAGTTCGTGACCCGGCGCACCACCTGAAGACCCCGGAGCCACCGGGCCGTGCGGCTCCTGACCCCGCACGGCCCCACCGGCTCCGGCCCGGGCGGGTCCCGCACTTCCCCACGGTGTGCGGGGCCCGCCGCCTCACTGCGTCAGCCGCAGCCCGCTCCGTCAGGCGTCGCCCACTGCGTCAGCCGCCCACCGCTACGCGAGGCGCCGCCCCCTGCCTCACCGCCGCCCACTGCCGTAACCCGCCCCCGACCCACCCCGTAGGCTCAACCCCCGTACGGGCAGCGACCGTTGAGGCGAAGGGGCGGACATGGGTGTGGCGATCCGGACGGCTGGGGACGGGGACCGGGACCTGGTGGTCCGGCTCCTGGACGAGGCGTTCCAGAACGACCCGGTGAGCGGCTGGGTGTTCCCCGGCGAGGAGTACCGGCGCCGGACCCATCACCGGCTGATGGCCGCGTTCACCGACATCGTGCTCGCCGAGGGGCGCATCGACGTCACCGAGGACGGCTCGGCGTGCGCGCTGTGGATGTCCGTACCGGCGGACGAGCACGGCGAGGGGGAGGAGGACGACGGGCCTGCGCAGGTGCGGCAGGCGGTCGACCCCGGCAATGAGCGGGTGGAGCAGATCGGCAGGCTGACGGCGGCCGTCCACCCTTCCGGACGGGCTCACGAGTACCTGTGGATGATCGGCGTGGCACCCGGCCGGCAGGGCGAGGGGCTCGGCACCGCGCTCATCGCCTCGGTCCTCGACCGCTGCGACCGCGAGGGGCTCCCCGCGTATCTGGAGGCGAGCAGCGAGCGCAGCGTGCGCCTCTACGAGCGCCTCGGCTTCGCACTCGCCGGTGAGCCCCTGCACCTCCCCGACGGCCCCCGCATGTGGCCGATGTGGCGTGAACCGCGTGGCTCGAAATAAACCCTTGCCACCACTACGGCTGAAGTACTACAACTGGAGTTGTCAACGACGCGAAGCACCGCCTCGGGAAAAGAGACCACCGTGCGAAAGCTCACCTACTTCATCGCCTGCTCCATCGACGGCTTCATCGGCGACCCGAGCGGCGACGCGTCGGCCATGGTGTCGTTCGTCGACGAGGAGTTCTTCGAGTTCCTGAAGACGGAGTACCCGGAGACCCTGCCCACCCCCGGTCGGCGCCCCCTGGGCATCGACGATCTGCCGAACAAGCGGTTCGACACGATCATCCAGGGCCGGGCCAGCTACGACCTCGCCCTGAAGGACGGCATCACCAGCCCCTACGCCCATCTGCGCGAGTTCGTCGCCTCGCGCACGCTGACCGAGTCACCCGACCCGAACGTCGAGATCATCTCGGACGACCTGGTCGGCCGGGTCCGTGAGCTGAAGGCCGAGGACAGCCCGTACGACATCTACCTGTGCGGAGGCGCCCAGGTCGCCGGCGAACTGGCCGGGGAGATCGACGAGATGATCATCAAGACCTATCCGATCGTGCTGGGCACCGGCATGCCGATGTTCGCCGCCGAGTTCCCGATGGTGGAGTTCACGCTGGAGTCGGTGCGCAGCTTCGGCAACGGCGCGGTGGTGCGGACCTACGCCAGGAAGCGCTGAGCCGCACCCGGGCCTACTCTGAGGACATGGCCAGCGAACAGCCCGTCTGCCGTACCTGCGGACAGCCGGTGGAGAGCGTCGTCCGGCGCCACAAGACGCTGGGCGCATGGGTTCCGGTGTGGACGGCCGGGCCGTGCCGCAATCCCGACTGCGGCAAGCCCGGCGCGCACCCGCAGGCTCAGGAGCGGTCGGACAAGCCGCCCGTCTCCGGATCGCGGCCGGTCAAGCAGTAGAGGCCGCCCGCCGGGTCGCGCATCACCGTCCAGTGGGCGAACGCGGCCACGAACGTAGCACCGAACTCCTCGTGCCGGGCGCGGGTCCCGGCGATGTCCGCGCAGGCCAGGTCCGGATGGGCGGACGGCGGACGCTCGTCGTCCAGGCGCTGGAGGAGGACACGTACGGGAAGGCCCGCGGGCGGGGCCAGTACGTGGAACTCCGGGCGGGAACCGGGGCGGCTCTTCCAGTGGGGCAACAGGGCGCTCCAGAAGGCGACTTCGGCGCCCCAGAGCGAGGGCGGGGTGTCGAGGCACACCTGGTCCAGCCGGCTGCCGTGCACGATCCCCGGCCGCACCGCCTCCCCCTCCCACGGCACCGCGCAGAACAACTGCCCGGCGGGGGAACTCAGTACGGACCAGCCGTCGTACTCGGCGACCGTCCGCGCCCCGAGCCGCAGTGCCGTCGCGGCGAACTCCGGTACGTCCTCGGCGCAGAGGTCGAGATGGGCGCCGCCCCCACCGGAGCCGACCGCCTGCAGCTTGACGCACGGATCGGCGCCGTCCGGCACGAGGGTCGCGAACTCGCCCTCGTCACCGCGTGACGCGGACAACCGGGTCTCCGTCACCGCGGTCCAGAACCGGGTCGTGCGTGCGCGGTGCGCGGCGGGCCGGTCGATGTAGGCGTACGTCCAGCGGATCGTCATCACCCGATCGTAGAGCGGCACACGCCGGAGGGGCCCGGCCGTGGGTACTGGGTACGGCCGGGCCCCTCCGGGATGCCCTCGGACCTGCGATGGTGCACCGATCGCCGGTCGTCACAACACGCGGGCTTCGGCCGGTCAGGCCTTCTTGGTCTCCCAGAAGATCTTGTCGATCTGGGCGATGTAGTCCAGCGCCTTCTGGCCGGTGGCCGGGTCCGTCGAGCCCTTGGCGGCCGACAGGGCCTTCAGGGTGTCGTTGACCAGCTGGTGCAGCTCCGGGTACTTCTCGAAGTGCGGCGGCTTGAAGTAGTCGCTCCACAGCACGGAGACGTGGTGCTTCGCGAGCTCCGCACGCTGCTCCTTGATGGTGGTGGCACGCGCCTGGAAGTGCGGGTCGTCGTTGCCGGCCATCTTCTCCTGGATGGCCTTCACCGACTCCGCCTCGATGCGGGCCTGGGCCGGGTCGTACACGCCGCAGGGCAGGTCGCAGTGCGCGCTGACCTTGACCTTGGGGGCAAACAGGCGGGAAAGCATGGAGCATTCCTTCCTCGTGATCGTCTTCTCAGGGGGGACATTACTCCCTGGGAGAGGCGATTTCGCGGGTGCCCCCGCAGGCTTAGGACAAAAGTCCGGGGTCAGACTGAGACTGGTGGAGGAAAGACCGGGGAGGTGCCGGGTGATGCCGGAGCTGTCGCAGGACACCGAGCGGGCGAGGGCGCCGCTGCCCTTCGGGGTGGCCGAGGTGACGGGACCGTCCATGGTGCCCACGCTGTACCACGGGGACCGGCTGCTGGTGCACTACGGCGCCCGGGTGCGGGCCGGTGACGTGGTCGTGCTGCGGCATCCGTTCCAGCAGGACCTGCTCGTCGTCAAGCGGGCCGCCGAGCGGCGTGACGGCGGCTGGTGGGTGCTTGGGGACAACTCCTACGCCGGCGGCGACAGCACCGACTACGGGACCGTGCCCGACGAACTGGTGCTGGGCAAGGTGCGCTTCCGGTACCGGCCCCGCAAGGCCGCTCAGCGCTCGCCGCTGGCCCTGCTCGGCTGGGCGCTCTCGGCGGCCCGGCCGGTGTTCTCCTCCGACCGGTCGGCCTCCAGGCGCTTGCGGGCACGGTAGGCGGCCACGTTCGCGCGGGTGGCGCAGCGGTCGGAGCAGTAGCGGCGGGAGCGGTTGGTCGAGGTGTCCAGATAGGCGTTGCGGCACGGCGGCGCCTCGCACAGGCCGAGACGGTCCACGCCGTACTCCGTCAGATGGAACGCCAGGCCCATCGCGGCGATGGCGGCATAGCCGGCGGTCGCGTTGGACGGGTGGTCGGCCAGGTGCATGTGCCACAGCGGGCGGCCGTCGTCGTCGCGGAAGTCGTGGCCGGAGATCTGCGGGCTCACCGGGAACTCCAGCAGCAGCGAGTTCAGCAGATCCACGGCGAGGGTCTCGTCGCCGGAGTCCGCCGCCTCGAAGACCGCGCGCAGCCGGGCCCGGACCGAGCGGAACCGGGTCACGTCCGCCTCGGTCGCGCGGCGCGCCGCCGACTGGTTGCCGCCGAACAGATCGCGCACGGCCTCCACCGAGGTCAGGGTGTCCTTGCCCCGGGCCGGCTCCTCGGTGTTGACGAGGCGTACGGCGTAGTCCGAGTAATAGGCCAGTTCCACTTGTAGTCCTTACGCAGGGGCTCTATGGTCGTGCGTGCGGTCGGGTAAGAGACGGTCGTGCTTTCAGGGTATTACGGGACTTCGGTGAGGGAGGGGCTCCATGACGGACACGGACACCACCACGGACTGGCAGGCCTGGCAGGAGAGCTGGGACCGGCAGCAGGAGTGGTACATGCCCGACCGCGAGGAGCGGTTCCGGGTCATGCTCGACATGGTGGAGGCGCTCGTCGGCACCTCCCCGCGGGTCCTGGATCTCGCGTGCGGCACGGGAAGTATCACGGCCCGGCTGCTCGCCCGGTTCCCGGACGCCACCAGCACCGGCGTCGACCTGGACCCGGCGCTGCTCGCCATCGCCGAGGGCACCTTCGCCGGCGACCGGCGGGTCACCTTCGTCACCGCCGACCTCAAGGACCCCGACTGGGCGACGGCACTGCCGTACGACACCTACGACGCCGTACTGACCGCGACGGCCCTCCACTGGCTGCACCGGGAACCCCTCGCGGACCTCTACGGGCACATCGCGGGGCTCGTCCGCGACGGCGGTGTCTTCATGAACGCGGACCACATGATCGACGAGACGACGCCGAGGATCAACGCGGCCGAGCGCGCCCAGCGCCACGCCCGTATGGATCAGGCCAAGCGCGACGGCGCCCTCGACTGGGCCGAATGGTGGCAGCTCGCCGCGAAGGACCCCGTGCTGGCCGGTCCCACGGCCCGCCGCTTCGAGATCTACGGCGAACACGCGGACGGCGACACCCCGTCGGCGCAGTGGCACGCGCGCGTGCTGCGCGAGAAGGGGTTCGGGGAGGCGCGTCCGGTGTGGTGCTCGCCCTCGGACACGCTGCTGCTGGCCGTGAAGTAGGGCAAGGCGAAGGGGCGGTACGGGAGTGCCGTACCGCCCCTTCGTGGGTCCGTCTCGGGTCAGAGGACCTTGGACAGGAACGCCTTCGTGCGCTCGTGCTGCGGGTCCGTCAGGACGTCGCGCGGGTTGCCCGACTCGACGACCACGCCGCCGTCCATGAAGACCAGGCTGTCGCCGACCTCGCGGGCGAAGCCCATCTCGTGCGTGACGACGACCATCGTCATGCCCGACTCGGCCAGGTCCCGCATGACGTCCAGGACGTCACCGACCAGCTCCGGGTCGAGAGCCGAGGTCGGCTCGTCGAAGAGCATCAGCTTCGGGTCCATCGCCAGGGCCCGGGCGATGGCCACACGCTGCTGCTGGCCGCCGGAGAGCTGCGAGGGGTAGTTCCCGGCCTTGTCGGCCAGGCCCACGCGGTCGAGAAGCTCCCGCGCCCGCTCCTTGGCCTGGGCCTTGCTCACGCCCTTGACCTGGATCGGCGCCTCGATGACGTTCTCCAGCGCGGTCATGTGCGGGAACAGGTTGAAGCGCTGGAAGACCATACCGATGTCCCGGCGCTTCAGCGCGACCTCGCTGTCCTTCAGCTCGTAGAGCTTGTCACCCTTCTGGCGGTAGCCCACGAGCTCGCCGTCGACGTACAGGCGGCCGGCGTTGATCTTCTCCAGGTGGTTGATGCACCTGAGGAAGGTCGACTTGCCGGAGCCCGAGGGGCCGATGAGGCAGAAGACCTCACCCTGCTTGACCTCCAGGTCGATGCCCTTGAGGACCTCCACGGGGCCGAAGGACTTGTGGACGCCCTCCGCCTTGACCATGGGGACGGCCGTGCTCTTGGCGGGTGCGTCCGCCTTGGTGAGCTTCTTCTCGGTCATACGGCGCCACCTCCCGTGGACTGGCGGTTCGAGAGGGACAGCAGATTCGCCTTGATCTTCTGCAGCGGCGTGGCCGGCAGACTCCGCGTGGAGCCCTTGGCGTAGTACCGCTCAAGGTAGTACTGGCCGATGCTGAAGATCGAGGTCAGCAGCAGGTACCAGGCGGCTGCCAGGAACAGCATCTCGGCCGGTGCGCCGGATGTCTGGCCGATGTCCTGGGCCACGCGGAACAACTCGGAGTACTGGACGACCGACACCAGCGAGGTCGTCTTCAGCATGTTGATGACCTCGTTGCCCGTCGGCGGCACGATCACGCGCATCGCCTGCGGGATGACGATCCGGCGCAGCGTTTTCGCGTGGCTCATGCCCAGCGCGTGCGACGCCTCCGTCTGACCCTCGTCGACCGAGAGCAGACCGGCACGGCAGATCTCCGCCATGTAGGCGGCCTCGTTGAGGCCGAGACCCAGCAGCGCCGTCAGGAACGGGGTCATGAAGTCCGACCACTCGTCCTTGTAGAACGGCCCGAGGTTGATGTACTCGAAGACCAGGCCCAGGTTGAACCAGACCACCAGCTGCACCAGGACCGGGGTGCCGCGGAAGAACCAGATGTAGAACCAGGCGATCGACGAGGTGACCGGGTTCTTCGACAGGCGCATGACGGAGAGCAGGATGCCGCCGACGATGCCGATCACCATGGACAGGACGGTGATCAGGAGCGTGTTGCCGACACCCTCGAGGACGCGGCTGTCGAAGAAGTAGTCCGGGATCGTCCCCCACTCGATCTTGCCCTGGGAGAACGCGTACACGACCGCCGCCAGCAGGGCGATGGCCACGACGGCGGAGACGTAGCGCCCGTAGTGCCGGACGGGGATGGCCTTGATGGCCTCCGGGCCGGCCGGCGGTGTGTCGGCCGGGCCCGGTGTCTTGTCAGTGTCAACTGTCACGGGTGTTGCCTTTCAGTGCCGCTCGCGCGCGGTCACTTGCCGCCGTTGATCGTGGCTTCCTCGACGGCGCCCTCGGCGACGCCCCACTTGTCCATGATCTTCTTGTACTCGCCGTTGTCGATGATGGCGTCCAGGGCGGCCTTCAGGGCGTCACGCAGCTGCGTGTTGTTCTTGGCGACCGCGATGCCGTACGGGGCGGCCTCGACCTGCTCGCCGACCAGCTGGAAGTCCTTGCCGCCGCCGGAGGTCTTCACGGCGTACGCGGCGACCGGGAAGTCGGAGGAACCGGCGTCGGCGCCGCCCGCGCGCAGGCGGGTCTGGGCCTGCTGGTCGTTGTCGAAGGCCTCGATGGTGATCTTCTTGCCGGCCGGGCACTTCTTGTTCTCGGCCTTGGCGAGGTCCTCGGAGACCGTGCCGCGCTGGAGCACGATCTTCTTGCCACACAGGTCCGACCAGGACTTGATGCCCTGGTCGTCACCCTTCTTGGTGTAGATCGACACGCCGGCCGTGAAGTAGTCGACGAAGTCGACGCCCTCACCGACCTTCTTGCCCGTCTCGGAGTCGATGCCCTCCTGGCGGTCCTTGGTGTCGGTCATCGCGGACATCGCGATGTCGTACCGCTTCGAGCGCAGACCCGTGATCAGCGTGTCGAACGTGCCGTTCTCGAACTCGAAGGTCACGCCGAGCTGCTTGCCCATGGCGGCGGCGATGTCGGGGTCGATGCCGACGGTCTTGCCGGAGTCGTCCTTGAACTCGACCGGGGCGTAGGCGATGTCCGAGCCGACCTTGATGACGCCCTTGTCACGGATGGCCTGGGGGAGCTTGTCGGCGAGCGGGGCCGCGGCGGCGGACGCGCCGTCCGTCTTCTCCGAGCCGTTGTCCTTGGTCTGGTCACCGCAGCCGGTGAGAAGCAGTGCGCCTGCGACCGCGATCGCGCCGACCGCTGCAATCCGGGAGCGCGCGGCGGTGGTACGACGGGTGGTGCTTGCGGTCATGGTGGGTTCCTCCGGCGGATGGGTGGAGTTGCCGATGGGGCCGGCGCCTGCGTGTACAGCTTGTACGGCAGCGCCATGGGTCGACGAGAACACACGCCTTCGAGTGTCGCGACCTCGTGTGATTACCGCATCTTGCCATTCGGACTGCGCCATTCAGGGGGTGAGCAATGTCAAAATCGGATAACGGGTGACCGATGAAGCGCCTCACCCGAGCGTATGCAGGCCGGATGGTCTTCGGGAATCCCTCATTCCGGCCGGAAGATCTTCGGTGGATCCGAGAGGTGCGAGGAGCCGGCCGTGGCCTTTGGTGCGGCTCGAGCGCTTGCCGAGCGTTTGTCCAGGTCTTGTCCTGAAATTGGGCGATGAGTCCTGGCCTCGTCATGTGACCTTCGCGTTATGGACTCGTCGCCGGTGGCGTCCGTCCGGTAAGAAGGTTCTTTACACCCCTCATCCGGGGCTCAGGGCGCGTGTGCGGCGCGCCCGTCGTGTTTGGCCCGTACGCATCAACCCATCGGGCCTTGCGCGGTCCCGCCCACCCCTCACCAGGAGTGGCTAACCCTCAACCAATGAACACTTAAGGGGTAAAACCAAGTGGCAGCGGAGATTGTGAATCCTCGCAGCGACAGCGAAGCCGGGAGCGGAAGCGGACAGAGCGAGCAGGACGGTGGGGCCGAGCCCCTCACGTCCCTCGATCAGTCTCTCGACTCCTTCGATCCGGCGTTCGCGCTGCATCGCGGCGGCAAGATGGCTGTGCAGGCCACCGTGCCGGTCCGTGACAAGGACGATCTGTCCCTGGCGTACACGCCCGGCGTCGCGAAAGTGTGCAGCGCGATCGCCGAGCAGCCGGACCTCGTCCACGACTACACCTGGAAGTCCTCGGTCGTCGCCGTCGTGACGGACGGTACGGCCGTGCTGGGGCTCGGGGACATCGGGCCCGAGGCCTCCCTTCCGGTGATGGAAGGCAAGGCGATCCTGTTCAAGCAGTTCGGCGGCGTGGACGCGGTGCCGCTCGCGCTGAGCTGCACGGATGTCGACGAGATCGTCGAGACCGTGGTGCGGTTGGCGCCGTCTTTCGGTGGTGTGAATCTGGAGGACATCTCGGCGCCCCGGTGCTTCGAGATCGAGCGGAAGCTGCAGGAGCGGCTGGACATTCCGGTCTTCCACGACGACCAGCACGGTACGGCGGTCGTGACGCTGGCGGCGCTGCGGAACGCTGCGCGGCTGAGCGGGCGGGCGCTGGGTGATCTGCGGGCGGTGATCTCCGGCGCCGGTGCGGCGGGGGTCGCCATCGCGAAGATGTTGGTCGAGGCCGGCATCGGGGACGTGGCGGTGGCCGACCGCAAGGGCGTCGTGTCGCGGGATCGCGATGACCTGACGCCGATCAAGGCGGAGCTGGCGTCGTTCACGAACAAGGCGGGGCTCTCGGGGTCGCTGGAGGCGGCGCTGGACGGGGCGGATGTCTTCATCGGTGTGTCCGGTGGGACGGTGTCCGAGGCGGCGGTCGCGTCGATGGCCGAGGGCGCGTTCGTCTTCGCCATGGCCAATCCGAATCCGGAGGTGCATCCGGAGGTCGCGCACAAGTACGCGGCGGTGGTCGCCACCGGGCGGTCGGACTTCCCGAACCAGATCAACAACGTGCTGGCGTTCCCGGGGATCTTCGCGGGGGCGTTGCAGGTGCGGGCGTCCCGGATCACCGAGGGGATGAAGCTGGCGGCGGCTGAGGCGCTGGCGGCGGTGGTCGGGGACGATCTGGCGGCGGACTATGTGATTCCGTCTCCGTTCGACGAGCGGGTTGCTCCGGCGGTGACTGCGGCGGTGGCTGCGGCTGCTCGGGCGGAGGGGGTGGCTCGGCGCTGAGGCGTCGAGTGCCGGTTGGTTGTCGGCCCCGTCCCCGGTTCGTGGGGGCGGGGTCGCGCTTTTGGGTGCGGGTGCGTGGGGGTGCGCGTTTTATGCCTGCGGCGCCACCGCGGCTCCGGTGGGGGCTTGTGTAGCGCCTGCGGTGGGTGGGTGAGTCGGGGCCGGGGCGGTGGTGTCCGTCCTCGGTCTGGCGCGGAATCGGTCGACTCGAGAGCGGGGGCGTTGACGCGCCAGCCGCTGCGGGCGGACACCACCGCCCCGTCCCCTCCCCGCCGTGGGCGCCTGCGGCCCGCCCAGGCTGGATTCCGTCGGTTCGCCGTGCGCGGCTGCGGGCAGCAGCGGGGGCTTGTGGCAAGAGGGCGTGTCTCACAGGCCGTGTTGGTTCCTTGGCGGGGTGTCGGGAACCTATCGTCGACCCCATGTTCGCTGTCTACGCTGCCCGAATCGACCGCGACCAGCCGCTCTCCGGTCTGGAGTTGGGGGAGCGACCGGCTCCCGAGGCTCGTCCCGGCTGGAGTACCGTCACGGTCAAGGCCGCCTCACTCAATCACCATGACCTCTGGTCCCTGCGCGGCGTTGGCCTCGCAGAGGACAAGCTGCCGATGATCCTCGGCTGTGATGCCGCCGGTGTCGACGAGGACGGCAACGAGGTCGTCCTGCATTCCGTCATTGGGCAGAGCGGCCACGGGGTGGGTCCCCGTGAGCCCCGGTCCATTCTGACGGAGCGTTACCAGGGCACCTTTGCCGAGCAGGTGGCCGTGCCTACGTGGAATGTGCTGCCCAAGCCCAAGGAGCTCTCCTTCGAGGAGGCCGCCTGTCTGCCGACCGCTTGGCTCACCGCGTATCGGATGCTGTTCACCAACGCCGGGGTGCGGCCCGGGGATTCGGTGCTCGTGCAGGGTGCGGGGGGTGGTGTCGCCACGGCGGCCATCGTGCTCGGTAAGGCCGCCGGGCTGCGGGTCTATGCCACCAGTCGCGATGAGGCCAAGCGGAAGCGGGCGCTGGAGCTCGGGGCCGTGGAGGCGCTGGAGTCCGGTGCGCGGCTGCCGGAGCGGGTCGACGCCGTGATCGAGACCGTGGGGGCCGCCACGTGGTCCCATTCGGTGAAGTCCCTGCGGCCCGGGGGGACGCTCGTCATCTCGGGGGCGACGAGCGGTGACCGGCCCTCGCATGCCGAGCTGACGCGGATCTTCTTCCTCGAGCTCAAGGTCGTCGGGTCGACGATGGGGACCAAGGACGAGCTGGAGGATCTGCTCGCCTTCTGTGCCGCTACGGGCGTGCGGCCCGTCATCGATGAGGTGCTGCCGATGGACCGGGCCCGGGAGGGCTTCGAGCGGATGGCTTCGGGGGAGCTGTTCGGGAAGATCGTGCTCACCAATCGGTAGAGCCGAGTTGGGGTGCTGACGGCCGGTCCGGGTTCGGGCCGGCCGTTTGGTTTGTCAATGTTGGTTGACATGAGTGGGGTGTCAATCTAGGTTGACAGTATGAGTGAGGCTACCGATCTGGCCCAGCGGGCCGGGGACCGTGATCCACGGGTCGGGCTGCGGGCCGTCGCCGCGTTGCGGAGGCTGCTGGAGCAGCTGGAGTCCGTGCAGGTGCGCAGTGCGCGCAATCAAGGGTGGTCGTGGCAGGAGATCGCCAACGAGCTCGGTGTGAGCAGGCAGGCCGTGCACAAGAAGTACGGGAGGCATTGATGTTCGAGCGGTTCACCAAGGATGCCCGTGCGGTCGTGAAAGGGGCCGTCGCGCAGGCGGAGGCGGTGGGGGCGGGCTCCGTCGCGCCCGAGCATCTGCTGCTCGCCCTGATCGAGGGGGAGGGGAGCAGGGGTGCCTTTGTGCTGGCTGCGCTTGGGGTGGGGGAGTGGAAGGCGTCGGTGCGGGAGGCGCTGGGGGAGGCTCGCCGGCGGGGCGGGCTGACGCAGGCCGAGACCGAGGCGCTGGCCGGGCTCGGGATCGATGTGTCGGAGATCGTGGCCCGGGTGGAGGAAGTGCACGGGGCCGGTGCGATGGCCGGGGAGGGGAGGAGGCGGTGGTCGGGGCACCGGCCGTTCGAGAAGGGGGCGAAGGAGGTTCTGGAGAAATCCCTGCGCATCGCCCTCGCTCATCGGGAGCGGCACATCGGTGACGAGCACCTCCTCCTCGCCCTCACCAGCCGGCCCGGGGTCCCCGCCGAGGTGCTCGCCGATCACGGAGTGACGTACGAGTCCGTGACCCGGGTGCTCTACGGGAGCGGCGAGGCCAAGGCGGGGTGACGGGAGGTCAGCCGGTCCTTCCCGTGGACAGAAGGGCGGCGATGTGGGCCGCGGCCGTGGAGAGATGGCGGCGGGCGTCGCGGAGCTGGTCCTGGGTGATGCCGTGGTCGCGGGCCGCGTCGCGGATGTCGTCGCGGAAGCGGTCCAGCAGGCGGTCCAGGTCGCGGGCCGGGTCGCCGGTGGTGTCCGCCGCCCCCTCGTGCGCCCAGGCGGGGGTGTAGTCGGCGGGGAAGTCCTCCGGTGTCTCGGAGTACGCGGGCTCGGCTGCCGTGTCCTTGCGGGACCAGGTGTCCCTGCCGAAGTCGCCCACCTCCTTGATGAGTTCGCTCAGGCCCTCGCGCAGGCCCGTCGGCCAGTCACCGCGGGAGAAGTGGTCCTGCATCTGCTCCTGGACCCGGCGAGCGATGCGCTGCACCTCCTCCTGGGCCCGCTCCTGGGCCTCCTTGGCCTGGCGGCGGGCGCGCTGGGCCTCCTCGCGGGAGCGGCGGCTCTCGTCCCGGGCGCGGCGGGCCTGCTCCTTCCACTCCTGCTTGGCGCGGCGCATCTCCTCCTTGGCGGCACGCCAGGCGTCGGGATCGGTGAGGCCCGTGAAGTCGCCGAGGAGGGGATCGGCGTCCGAGGCGGCGCCCGTCGTGCGGGCCTTGCCTGCCGCGGCGCGCATCTCGCGGCGCAGGTCGCCCGCCGCGCCCCGGACGTCCGCCTTGATCTCGGCGGCCAGTTCGGCGACCGAGTCGCGGATCTCCAGCTCCAGGTCGGCCAGTTCACCGCTGCGCTCGGACAGCTCGGCGCGGCCGGCGTCGGTGATGGAGTACACCTTGCGGCCGCCCTCGGTGGTGTGGGTGACCAGGCCCTCCGCCTCCAGCTTGGCCAGCCGGGGGTAGACCGTGCCCGCCGAGGGCGCGTACAGGCCCTGGAAGCGCTCTTCGAGGAGGCGGATCACCTCGTAGCCGTGCCGCGGGGCCTCGTCCAGCAGCTTGAGCAGGTAGAGGCGGAGGCGACCGTGGGCGAAGACGGGGGGCATGTCAGAGCACCTTCTTGTCGGTCGGGCCGTCGGCCGGGGCGTCCGGGGTGGAGGCGGAGGGGGCGTCCCAGGGCTCGGGGTCGTCCTCGCGGGGTGGGCGGCGCAGCAGGGCGATGGAGCCGGAGACGGTGGTGGCCCGCAGGCTGCCCGTGCCCGCGCCGAGCCGGCCGGTGATCTTGTGGGCGCCCCACTGGCCCTGGACGCGGAGGCCGTCGAAGGCGTTGGAGACGGCGCCGCTGGCGGTGTTGGCCTCGACCTCGGTGTCGGCGGGGTAGGGGAGGCGGATCGCTATCTCGCCGGAGACGCTGGTGAGGCGGATGTCGGTGGGGCCGTCGGGGTCGAGGTCGACGATCATCGAGCCGCTGACGGAGTCCGCCCGGATCGAGGAGCCGGAGCCGTCGACCACGGTGAGGTCGCCGGAGACGGAGTTGAAGCGCAGGTCACCGGTGACGGACTGGGCGTCCAGGTTCCCGGACACCGTCTCCGCGCGGACCGGGCCGGAGACGGCGACCAGAGTCGTGTCGCCGGTGACGCCCTTCACCACCGCGGGGCCCTTGAGGCCGGAGACGACGGCGGCGGCGCCGACCACGCCGACCTCGACGTGTGTGCGGGCCGGGACGGCGAGGGAGACGACCGCGCTGCGGCGCCAGCCCTTGCGGTCCAGCCACTTGAGGAAGCCCTTCCACGGCAGGTCCTCGTAGGCCACGGTCAGCGTGCCGCGCTGCCGGGTGACGATCAGGGGTGGGCCCTCGATCTCCGAGACCTCCAGGCGGGCGGAGGGCTCGTCCGTGCCCACCACGTTCACCGTGCCGTTGACGAGGCGCACGTGGAGCTCGGTCACGGGCTCGTCGAAGGTGAGCTTCGTGGGCTCCGCGACGGACCACTCGGACATGGTGGGACCTCCTAGACACGCGCCATATCGCGTATTACGTGACTCACGATATATCGCGGGCAGGGAAAGTCAAGGCACTCGTCCGGGTGAGCAGGGGTGAGTGACCGAAAAACAGGTGGGCGGGGAGGGGCATGGCGCCGAGCACGTCACCGGCGCGCGCGGAGACCTACTCGTCGTCCTCGTCGTCCAGCCGGGCCAGCCAGGTCGCCAGACGCTCCACCGGGACCTCGAAGTCGGGGTTCAGATCCACGAACGTCCGCAGCTGCTCGGCGAGCCACTCGAAAGTGATCTCCTCCTCGCCGCGCCGCTTCTCCAGTTCCTCGATGCCACGGTCGGTGAAGTACATGCCGTCCAGGATAAGTGGCACAAACGGGCGGGCCGCACCCCCTTCGCAAGGAGGTGCGGCCCGGAGAACGCGGGACCCGTGAGGGCGACGGCTAGGCGTCGAAGACCTCGCGGACCAGCTGCTCCTGCTCGGCCTGGTGGCGCTTGGCCGAGCCGACCGCCGGGGACGAGCTGTGCGGGCGCGAGATGCGGCGCAGTCGCTCGGCGGGCGGGAGGTCGGCGCCGACCGCCAGGTCCAGGTGGTCGATCAGGTTGAGCGCGATGAACGGCCAGGCACCCTGGTTCGCCGGCTCCTCCTGCGCCCACAGGTACTTCTCGGCGCCCGAGTACTTCTTGATCTCCGCCTGGAGCTCGGCACCCGGCAGCGGGTACAGGCGCTCGATGCGGATGATCGCCGTGTCCGTCGCGCCGCGCTTCTTCCGCTCGGCCTCCAGGTCGTAGTAGACCTTGCCGGCGCAGAAGACGACCTTCTTCACCGCGGCCGGGTCGACCGACGCGTCACCGATGACCGGCTGGAACTGCCCGGTGGTGAACTCGTCCGCCTTCGACGCGGCGGCCTTCAGGCGCAGCATCGACTTCGGGGTGAAGACCACCAGCGGCTTGTGGTGCGGGTTGTGCACCTGCCACCGCAGGAGGTGGAAGTAGTTCGCCGGCGACGTCGGCATCGCGACCGTCATGTTGTTCTGCGCGCAGAGCTGCAGGAACCGCTCCGGGCGGGCCGAGGAGTGGTCCGGGCCCTGGCCCTCGTAGCCGTGCGGCAGAAGCAGGACCACACCGGAGGTCTGCGCCCACTTCTGCTCGGCCGACGAGATGAACTCGTCCACGACCGTCTGCGCGCCGTTGACGAAGTCGCCGAACTGCGCCTCCCACAGCACGAGCGCGTCGGGCCGGGCCAGCGAGTAGCCGTACTCGAAGCCCATCGCCGCGTACTCGGACAGCAGGGAGTTGTAGACGTTCAGCCGCGCCTGGTCCTCGGAGAGGTACTGCAGCGGCGTGTACTCCTCGCCCGTGGTGCGGTCGATGATGACCGCGTGGCGCTGGCCGAAGGTGCCGCGCTGGGAGTCCTGGCCCGCGAGGCGGACCGGGACGCCCTCCAGCAGGAGGGAGCCGAAGGCGAGGGTCTCGCCCATGCCCCAGTCGATGGTGCCGTCCTCGACCATGGCCGCCCGGCGCTGCAGCTGCGGCAGCAGACGCGGGTGGACGGTGATGTGGTCGGGGATGTTGACCTGGGACTCGGCGATCCGCTTGACGACCTCGCTGGTCACCGCGGTGTTCACGGCGACCGGGAACTCGGCCTGCGGGTCGGTGGGCTCCACGGAGGCCGGCTGCGAGGTGGCCTCGCGGACCTCGGTGAAGACCTTCTCCAGCTGGCCCTGGTAGTCCTGGAGCGCCTGCTCGGCCTCTTCCAGGGTGATGTCGCCGCGACCGATCAGGGACTCGGTGTAGAGCTTGCGCACCGAGCGCTTCTTGTCGATCAGGTCGTACATCAGCGGCTGGGTGAAGGCCGGGTTGTCCGACTCGTTGTGACCGCGGCGGCGGTAGCAGATGAGGTCGATCACCACGTCCTTGTTGAACGCCTGGCGGAACTCGAAGGCCAGACGCGCGACGCGCACGACGGCCTCGGGGTCGTCGCCGTTCACGTGGAAGATCGGGGCCTCGATCATGCGGGCCACGTCCGTCGCGTACATGGAGGAACGCGACGACTCCGGGGCGGCGGTGAAGCCGACCTGGTTGTTGATGACGATGTGGACCGTGCCGCCGGTGCGGTAGCCGCGCAGCTGCGACATGTTCAGGGTCTCGGCCACCACGCCCTGGCCCGCGAAGGCCGCGTCGCCGTGGATCGCCACCGGCAGGACGGTGAAGTCCGTGCCGCCCTTGCCGATGATGTCCTGCTTGGCGCGCGCGACGCCCTCCAGGACCGGGTCGACCGCCTCCAGGTGGGAGGGATTGGCGACCAGGGAGACCTTGATCTGCTCGCCGTCGAGGCCGGTGAAGGTGCCCTCGGCGCCCAGGTGGTACTTCACGTCGCCGGAGCCGTGCATCGACTTCGGGTCGAGGTTGCCCTCGAACTCGCGGAAGATCTGCGCGTACGACTTGCCGACGATGTTGGCCAGCACGTTCAGGCGGCCGCGGTGGGCCATGCCGATGACGACCTCGTCCAGGCGGGACTCGGCGGCCGAGTCCAGCACCGCGTCGAGCAGCGGGATGACGGACTCGCCGCCCTCCAGGGAGAAGCGCTTCTGACCGACGTACTTCGTCTGCAGGAAGGTCTCGAAGGCCTCCGCCGCGTTCAGGCGGCGCAGGATGCGCAGCTGCTCCTCGCGCTCCGGCTTGGAGTGCGGGCGCTCCACGCGGTCCTGGATCCACTTGCGCTGCTTGGGGTCCTGGATGTGCATGAACTCGATGCCGGTGGTGCGGCAGTACGAGTCGCGCAGCACGCCGAGGATGTCGCGCAGCTTCATCATCGACTTGCCGGCGAAGCCGCCGACGGCGAACTCGCGCTCCAGGTCCCACAGGGTGAGGCCGTGCTCGACGATGTCCAGGTCGGGGTGCTTGCGCTGGCGGTACTCCAGCGGGTCGGTGTCGGCCATGACGTGGCCGCGGACCCGGTAGGAGTGGATCAGCTCGAAGACGCGGGCGGCCTTGGTGACGTCGTCGTCGTGGCTGGCGTCGATGTCCTTGAGCCAGCGGACCGGCTCGTAGGGGATGCGCAGCGCCTCGAAGATGTCGTCGTAGAAGCCGTTCTCGCCGAGCAGCAGGTTGGCGACGGCGCGCAGGAACTCGCCGGAGGCGGCGCCCTGGATCACCCGGTGGTCGTAGGTCGACGTGAGCGTCATGACCTTCGAGATGCCGAGCTTGTTGAGGGTGTCCTGGCTGGTGCCCTGGAACTCCGCCGGGTAGTCCATGGAGCCGACGCCCATGATCACCGACTGGCCGGGCATCAGACGCGGCACGGAGTGGACGGTGCCGAGGCCGCCGGGGTTGGTCAGGGAGACCGTCACGCCGGTGAAGTCGTCCATCGTCAGCTTGTTGTCGCGGGCGCGACGGACGATGTCCTCGTAGGCCTGCCAGAACTCGAAGAAGTTCAGCGTCTCGGCCTTCTTGATCGCCGCGACGACCAGCTGGCGGTCGCCGTTGGGCTTGACCAGGTCGATGGCGAGACCGAGGTTGACGTGCTCCGGCTTGACCAGGGTGGGCTTGCCGTCCACCTTCGCGTAGGACCAGTTCATCGACGGCATCGCCTTGATGGCCTGGACCATGGCGTAGCCGATGATGTGCGTGAAGGAGATCTTCCCGCCGCGGGCCCGCTTGAGGTGGTTGTTGATGACGATGCGGTTGTCGAACAGCAGCTTCACCGGGACCGCGCGCACGGACGTGGCCGTGGGCAGGTCCAGCGAGGCGTCCATGTTCTTCGCCACGGCCGCGGACGGGCCGCGCAGGGTCACCTTCTCGGGACCGGTGACCTCGCCGTCGGACGCGGCCTTGGGCTGCGCGGCGGCGGCCGGCTTGGCGGCGGGGGCCGCGGCCTTCGCCGG
>NZ_JAOCQE010000076.1 GCF_025290915.1 Streptomyces sp. 15-116A
CGGCCCCCCACGAAGCGCGCCCGCCCCGCCCGCCGCGCACGATGGCGGGGAGGTCCGCCGTCCGGTGGCCCGTTGGTCCGCGCACTCGGGAGGATCTGCCGTGACCGCCAGTCTGGAGCAGTTGCGCCGCTGCCACTTCGCCGTCGACCTGGGCGCGGCCCGCACCCGGGTGTACGTCAAGGGCGCCGGGCTCGTCGTCGACCAGCCCTCCGCCGCCGCCGTCAACACCCGCACCGGCGCGCTGATCGCGGTCGGCGAGTTCGCGGAGAAGATGACCGGGCGGACCCCGGACTACATCCGCGTCGTCCGGCCCGTCTCCGGCGGCACGGTCGTCGACATCGAGATGGCGCAGCGCATGCTGCGGCATCTGCTCGGCGACCGGATCCGCCGCACTCTGCGCCGCAAGCCCCGGCTGCGCGCCGCCGCCTGCACCCCGCACGACGCCGACCCGCTCGCCCAGCGCGCCGCGATCGAGACGCTGGTCGGCCTCGGGGCCCGCCGGGTGGAGCTGGTGGACACGCTGATCGCCGCCGCCGTCGGCTGCGGTCTTCCGGTGGAGCGCCCCGAGGCCACCATGATCATGGTGTGCGGGGCGGCGGCCACCCAGGTGGCGGTGCTGTCCCTCGGCTCGATCGTGACGGCCGAGCGGATCCCGGTCGGCGGTGACGCCGTGGACAACGCGATCGTGCAGCACCTGCGCCACCAGCACGAACTGATGCTGCCCAGCCAGTCCGTACGGCCCCTGCAGCTCGCCCTGTCCGGCAACGGCCTCACCCCGCAGGGGCCGGAGTCGACGGAGATCCACGGGCGGGACGTCGCCACGGGCCTCGCCCGCTCGGTCAAGGTGGACACCGCCGCGGTGCGGCAGGCCATCCAGACGCCGCTCACCGCCGTCCTGGACGGCATCGGCAAGGTGCTGCGCACCTGCCCGCCGGACCTCGTCGCCGACCTCGTCGACCGGGGGATCATGATGGTCGGCGGCAGCGCCCTGCTGCCGGGCCTGGACCAGATGCTGCGTCAGGCGACGGGCATGCCCGTGCACATCGCCGAACGCCCGGACGTGTGCGCCGTACAGGGCCTGGGCGCGATGCTCGAAGGCAAGATCACCCCCCTGGTGCTCGACCCGCTGGCGACCTGAACGGGCCGGGCGCCCTCGGGTACTCTCCTCGCTCCCGGCGCCTCCTGCGCTCTCGCACCCCCAGTCCCTCCGCGCTCTCGCACCCCCAGTCCCTCCGAGCTCGCGCGCCCCCGGCGTCCTCGGATGCCTCGGCGCTCCCCACGCCCCCAGGCCCCACGCCCCCTGCGCTCTCAGCGCGAGCGCCTCAGCGCGCGAACCAGCAGCGGATCGTCGTGCCCTCGTCGCCGGTGTGCACGCGCACCAGGTCGGCGATCAGATTGACCAGCAGCAGACCGCGTCCGCCGCGCTGCTCGCGCGGTGGGGGCCGGCGCCCGGCGAGGGGATCCGTGAGCCGCCCCCGGTCGCGTACGTCGCACACCACGTGCCCGCCGTCCGCCCACACCCGCAGCACCCCCGTACCGCCGCCGTGCACCACGCTGTTCGTGGTCAGCTCGGCCGTGGCGAGCGCCAGGTCCTCCAGCCGGATCCCGGTCAGCCCGAGCCGGCGCCCCTCGTCCGCGGCGGTGTGCCGGGCCTGCGGGAGCGTCTCCGCCTCGAACGGGAACACCAGCGCGTCCGGGGCCGGCGGCGGCAGCGGCTCGTTGTAGCGGGCGACGATCTCCTCGGGCGCGTACCTGTCGCTGTCACGCTGCGGGCGGGAGCCGGCGGGGATGACGGTCGGGTGGGTGGCGTAGGCGTCGGCGAGGACGTGCTCCGGCAGCCGCCGCTCGTCGTAGGGGCACAGGATCGTGACGGTACGGCCCTGGAACGCGGCGTTGATCAGCGCCTCGTGCTGCACGCAGGCGGGGTACTCCGTCGCGGAGCGCCCGGCCCAGATCGGCTCGCCGATGATCCGTACGCGCCGCCCGTCCGGCTGGGCGTCGGCGAACTTGCGCAGCACGCCGGGGATGATCCGGCCGGGGTTGCGCCCGGCCTCCCGCATGTCCAGCAGCTGCACGGACCGCGCGTCGTCGCCGAGGGCGTCCTTGAGCAGCCGCAGGTTGTCGCCGGGGACAGCGACGGCCACCGGGTCGCCGGCGGCGAGGCCCTCGCGGACGAAGGAGACGGTCCCGGCGAGGTACTCCTGCTCGTCCCGGTAGAACAGGGCGGGGTGGACGAAGGGCTCGGAGGGGTCCTGACCGGTTTCGAGGTGTTCGGCCGCCGTACTCATGACATCGACACCTCGATCGTCGAAAGGTCGGGCCAGAACATCTCCAGGACCCGTCGCAGCGCGGGCGGCGGCCGGTGCACCACGAACCGTCGGCCGTCCGGCAGCCGCTCGGCCGCGGCCGCGAGCGCTCCGGCTCCCGCCACGTCGACGAACGTCACCTCGGACAGCTCCAGGTAGTACACGCCCTCACCCTCGCGCACCGCCTGCTCCAGTACGCGGTTCCATATCGTGTGCGTGGCCAGACCGACCTCGCCGGCCGCGCGGACTCCACGGCGGCCGTCCAGCGGACGGACCGTGAGGCGCGCCGGTGGCCCGGTCTCGCACGGCGGCGGTGTGCCCGTGCCGTCAGTGCTCAACGCCGTCTCCTCACGTCCGGACGATCACGCGTGTACCCCGTCGGATCCCGGCCATTCCCCGCCCCCACGTGTAGTACGCCGCGAGGTGGGCAGGCGCACCCCAGCGCGGCGGGGACGGTCGCAGCCTACCGCCCCGGATCCGGCGACGACGCACCAGAGCGAGAGTCCCTCAAGGCGGTGACATGAGCTCCGCGGCACCACCCCCTCTCCCGGGAAGGCAGAACACCTTGGTCATCGGCGGGCGCATGGATGCGGACCGGGCCCTGCTGGCGCCACGCGGCGAGCTGGTCCACGGGTGCGCGGAGGCCCTGGCCGAGAAGCTGGCGCACCTGCCCGCCACCACGTCCCGGGTGGACGTCGACATGAGCGGCGTGCACTTCATGGACACGGCCGCGCTGCAATTCCTGGACGTCCTGCGGGACTTCGGCCGGCGCCGGGCCCTGCCGGTGACGGCCACCCGCTGGAACGGCCAGCCGCGCCGGGTCCTAGAACTGGCCGGCCTGAACACCGACGACCCGCTGAACTCCCCCACGTCCGCGGAGACTTCCCGGCCCACCTCGGCGGTGGCACAGGAACGGGCGGAGCAACTGCACGTCCTGCGGGAGGAGATAGAGCAGTTGCGCCACGCCATCGCCTCCCGCCCGGTCATCGACCAGGCCCGCGGCATCCTCATGGCCACCCACGGCTGCACGTCCGACGAGGCCTGGCACGTCCTGCGCGAGGCGTCCCAACGGTCCAACACGAAGCTCCGCGAGGTCGCGGCAGCACTCACCGCGGGCGCGACCCCGACGGGCCCCCGCCCACCGGACCACATCCGCCAGGCCTTGTCCCGAGCTCTGACCCACCGCCACAGCACCCACCCGTGACCCCACCGGTCCGGCTCCCTGAACAGCAGGCACGCGGCCGACGACGGCACGTGACCGACGACGGCAGATGGGCGGCGGCGGCATGCGGGCGGCCGTGTCGGCGCCGGCCCGGGGCACGCCCCGCCTCACCCGGGATGAGCCCGACACCCAAGCTCAGCCCGCGGCCAGCAGGTCCGCCGCCCTCTCCCCGATCACGATGGCCGGTGCGTTGGTGTGGCCGCGGATGATCGTCGGCATGACCGAGGCATCGGCGACGCGCAGGCCCTCCACGCCCCGGACGCGCAGCTGCGGGTCCACCACGGACGCCTCGTCGCGGCCCATGCGTGCCGTCCCGACGGGGTGGTAGAGGGTATGGGCGTGATCGCTCAGGGCGAGGGCGCCCCGCCGGTCGCGGGGCAGGTCCTCGGCGCCCGGCGGCATGAGGAAGCGCCCGGTGGACAGGCCGCGGGACGTGAGCTTCTCGATGATCTGCTCGCAGACGTCGAGCCCCGCCAGCAGCGCGGCCCGGTCGGCGTCGTCGGGGTCGCTGAGGTAGCGCGGGTCGATGACCGGCTTGTCGAGCGGGTCCGGTGAGGCGAGGCTGATCGATCCGGTGCTGTGCGGCCGGAGCAGGACGGCGCCGATGGTGACGCCGTGGCTCGTGGGCTTGACGAGTCCTTCGCCGAGGAAGGGCACCGGGGCGAAGATGATCTCGAGGTCGGGGAGTTCGAGTTCGGGCCGGCTGCGGACGAACCCGTAGGCCTCACCGACGTTCGAGGTGAGCATCCCCCGACGGCGGATCAGGTAGTTCAGCAGCTCCACGGGCCGCTCGGCGGCGAAGAGGGTGCCGTCCGCGGCGTCCACGGCGAACCCCGAGAGCAGGTGGTCGGTGAGACGGGTGCCGACCTCGGGGGCGTCCACGAGCACGTCGATCCCCCGCTCGCGCAGGTGCGCGGCGTCGCCGATGCCGGACAGCATGAGGAGCTGCGGGGTGTTGACCGCGCCGCCGCTGAGGACGACCTCACGGCGGGCCCGCACCGTGCGGACGGCACCCCCCGTGACGTATTCGACGCCCACCGCCCGGCGCCCCTCGAAGAGCACGCGCGTGGCATGCGCGCCGGTGACGACGTGCAGGTGGGATCGCCTGCGGGCGGGCTTGAGATAGCCGTCGGCGGTGCTGAAGCGCGCGCCGCGCCGCTGGCTCACCAGGGTCTGCGAGAACCCGTCCGGCCGGGCCGCGTTGGCGGGCTCGACGGCGTAACCGAGTTCCCGCACGACGTCGAGGAAGGCGGCGGTGTGCGTGCTGGGGCTGCGCTGCGGCCCGATGTGCAGGGGGCCGGTGCGGCCGTGGTCCGGGTCGGTGGCGCCGGTGATCCGCTCCACCCGGCGGAAGTAGGGCAGGAGGCCCTCCCAGGACCAGTCGGGCCCGCACAGCTCGCCCCACTCGTCGTAGTCGGCGGCGAACCCGCGCACCCACATCATCGCGTTCATCGAGGAGCAGCCGCCGAGCATCCGGCCCCTCGGCCAGAAGACGGGGCGTCCGGAGAGTCCGTCCTGCGGGACGGTCGAGTAGGCCCAGTCGAGTTCGGTCCTGAACAGCTGGGAGAAGGCGGCCGGGATGTGGACGGCGGCCTTCTTGTCCGGCCCGCCCGCCTCCAGCAGGGCGACCGTGGCCGTGCTCTTCTCGGTCAGCCGGGCCGCGAGCGCGGCGCCCGCCGAGCCGGCGCCGACCACGACGTAGTCGACGGTCTCGGGCAGTGTCCTCATCGGGCCCCCTCCACCCCGCCGCTCCGCGGGACTCGGGCGTCCCGCAGCTCGCGCTTGAGTATCTTGCCGGTGGCGTTGGTGGGCAGGGAAGGGGTGAACTGCACCAGGCGGGGGTACTTGTAGCTCGCCATCCGCTCCTTGCACCAGGCGATCAGCTCCTGCTCGGTGAGCCGCGCCTCGTGGGCGAGGACCACGC
The DNA here is from genome assembly GCF_025290915.1 of Streptomyces sp. 15-116A. Classification (GTDB taxonomy): domain Bacteria; phylum Actinomycetota; class Actinomycetes; order Streptomycetales; family Streptomycetaceae; genus Streptomyces. Next base: position 5,453 of record NZ_JAOCQE010000076.1, read on the forward strand.
AGGCCTTGATCTCCTCGCCGTGCCGCTCGTGCGGTACGCCGATGACGGCGGCCATGCTGACGGCGGGGTGGGTGAGGAGCACCTCCTCGATCTCGCGCGGGTACACGTTGAAGCCGCCGCGGATGATCAGGTCCTTGGCGCGGTCGACGATGTAGAGCCATCACGTTGTGGCCGCGGACGACGACGTCGCCGATCGTGTCGGCGCCGCGCACCGGGGTCCAGTCCTCGCCGACCAGGTCCACCTCCACGCCCCACACCGGGAGCCCGACGGATCCGGGGCGCGCCTTCTCGCCGCGCGGCGAGAACGTGGCGACCGGGCTGGTCTCCGACAGCCCGTACCCCTCCAGGACGGTCACGCCGAACCGTTCGGCGAACCGGCGGTGGATCTCCACCGGGAGCGCCGAGCCGCCGGAGACGGCCATCCGCAGGTTGCCGGCGATCCGCGTGACGTCGATGTCGGGCGCGTCCTCCCCGAGCAGCGCCCAGTACATGGTGGGGACGCCCGCGAAGAAGGTGACCGCGTGACGCTGCATCAGCGTCAGGGCCGTACGGGCGTCGAAGCGCGGCTGGAGCACGAGGGTGGCGCCCGTGGCGAAACCGGCGTTCATCTGGACGGTCTGGCCGAAGGAGTCCGCCCCTCCGGCTCGCGCCCTGCGACGACATGTGCACCGGGCCCGTGCGTGAGCGGACGTCACCGAACCGTAAGCAGGCCACCTCCCACGCGCCGGCCCGGTGGATCTACAGTCACAGCTGTTCCCGAGCCACCGGAGTCCCCCATGCGCGCCCGCACCCTCCTCCCGGCCGCCCTGGCCGCAGCCGTACTCACCGTCGCCGGGTGCGGCACCGGCGACGGCGACGCCTCCGGCGCCGGTACCGCCTCTTCGCAGACGTCGTCACCAGCCTCGGAGCCCGCGCGGTCGCCCGCCCCCTCCGGCGGCGGAGAGTCCGGAGCCGCCGGAGCCGAGGTGCCCGAGGCACTGCGGTTCACCGCCACCACGGTCGACGGAAAGCCCTTCGACGCCAGGACCCTGGCCGGCAAACCCACCGTCCTGTGGTTCTGGGCACCCTGGTGCCCCAAGTGCAAGGCGCAGGCCGCCGAGACCGCGAAGGTCGCCGCCGACTACGCGGGCAAGGCGCACGTGGTGGGCGTGGCCGGACTGGACAAGAACGCCGCGATGAAGGACTTCGTCTCCGAGACCGGGACCGACGGCTTCCCTCACCTCTCGGACGAGAAGGGCGAGGTCTGGCAGCAGTTCCGCGTCACCGAGCAGAGCCGCTACGTCATCCTCGACAAGGACGGCAGGACGGTCCATGAGGGCGTCCTGCCCGGCGGCGAGGGCCTGTCCGAGAAGGTCGCCGGACTCGTCGGCTGAGCGACCGTGGCCGACCTCCCTCTCGCCCTCGCACTCACCGCGGGCATGCTGGCCGCCGTCAACCCGTGCGGTTTCGCCCTGCTTCCCGCGTATCTGTCGCTGCTCGTCCTCGGCGACGACTCCCCGGGCCGCGCGGTCGCCGTCGGCCGCGCCCTGACCGCGACCGCCGCGATGACCGCCGGTTTCGCCGCGCTCTTCGGCGTCTTCGGTCTGGCCGTCCAGCCGGCCGCCGGGCAGATCCAGCAGCACCTGCCCTGGTTCACCATCGTCTTCGGGCTGCTCATGACCACCGCCGGCGCCTGGCTGGTCACCGGTCGCCCGCTGCCCGCCCTGGCTCCGAAGATGCGCCGGGCCCCCGCTCTCACCCGCTCGCTGCCGTCGATGGCGCTGTTCGGCATGGCGTACGCCACGGCTTCCCTCGGGTGCACCATCGCCCCGTTCCTCGCCATCGTCGTGTCCGCCTTCCGCTCCGGCTCCACCGCCGAGGGCGTCGCCCTGTTCGCCGCGTACGCGGGCGGGATGGGACTGATCGTCGGCGCCGCGTCCCTGACCGTCGCCCTGACCCGCAGCACGGCCGTCACCCGGCTCCGCCGGATCGGCGCCGTCGCGCCCCGGCTCGGCGGCGGACTGCTGCTGCTCGTGGGCGCGTACGTCGCGTACTACGGCTGGTACGAGCTCCGTGTCCAGCGGGACCCCGCCACCCAGGACCCGGTCATCGACGCCGCAGGGGCCGTCCAGCGCACGATCGCCGACGCGCTGGACGCGATGGGCCCCGCGGTCATCACCGCACTCTTCTGCGGCCTGCTCCTCGCCTGGGTGATCCTCCACCGGCGGACCGGCCGCCGGGCCGCACGGGAGCCGGATGCGCCGCCGGGACGCGGTGCGCCGGGCCAAGGGGCCTGAGAACGCGGACGACCGGTCACGAGCCGCCTACCGGACAGGATGCCGGGCAGTGGTGCCCGCGTCCGACAGGCGGTGGGCGCGTACGACGGCGACGGCGGACGCGGTGACGAGGGCGGCGGCCCACCCACCCAGATCGCGCAGAGGTCGCGTGCGGGACACCGTGCCGTCCACTCCGCGCGGCGCCACCCCGCCCTTCGGGTCGTGGACGACGGCGAGCGCGTCCCCCGGCTGGACGGCAGGACCACAGCCGCGCCAGATACGCGCCTCGAGCGGGACACCGTCCGGGCCGGTCACCGTGCAGAGATAGCGGCCGGGGCCGGCGGCCGCCCGCCCCGTCTCGACGGAGGTCACCACCGCGGACTCCACGCGCCCCCGCTCCGCGAGGACCACCCCCGCGGCCGACTGCGGGGCCTGCAGCGCCAGGCCGGCGGCGAGCACGGCGACCGTGCCGATCAGCGCGCGCCCTGCCCGTATCAGACAGAGGTAGAGCACGAGGACGGCGGCGCACCCCAGCGCGGCCTCGGCGCTCGCCAGCGCCGGCTTCCCGTACCAGGCGCCGAGAAGTGCCGTACCGACGATGGCGGCCGTTCCGGCGCAGGCGGCCAGGAGCCCTTTCCCGACCAGCCGCAACGGTGGCAGGCCGACGAACTCCGCCGGACCCCACACCACGGTCCGCAGATGCGCCATCACGCGCGGCTCCGCCGCGGGCGGGGGACGATGAGGCAGGCGCATCGCGTGCGTCCACCTCCCAGCGTCGTTCCGTGTCCCGGCGGCTCCCCGGCCGTGGTGTCGTCCGGCGTCGTCCACGGACCGCTCCGCGCCTCGTCCCCCGCATGCAGACGGCGGCACCCGTCGCGGGAGCCGCCCGGTGAGCCGGTGTCGGCTCCTGGCCGGTCGCGATCGTCCCTTACCGTGGGTGAGCCGAAGGCCAGGGCGGCCGGGCCGGCGGATCCATCGGTGGAGGTTCCGGACGGTTGCGGACGGGTCGGGACGGCTGCGGACGGTCGCTTACGGGTCGCGGACGGTTCCGAGCGCGGGAAGAACGGACAGGGCGGACAGGAAGGTACGGCAGGTGGCGGGATGGAAGGCGTGGGCACGGCCGGGGTGGTCCGTGCTCGCCGCTCACCCGGCCCGTGCCGTCGTCCTGGCGTTCGCCGTGACGGTCCTGGCGGGCACGGCGCTGCTATGGCTGCCGTTCGCCACCGAGCGGGGCACCGCGTCCGGCTTCGTGACCGCGCTGTTCACCTCCACCTCCGCCGTGTGCGTCACCGGACTGGCCGTCGTGGACACCGGCACGTACTGGAGCGGCTTCGGCCAGGGCGTCATCCTCGCGCTGATCCAGATCGGCGGCTTCGGGATCATGACCATGGCGTCGCTGCTGGCCCTGCTGATCTCCGGACGCATGCGGCTGCGGCTGCAGCTGACCGCGCAGGCGGAGACCAAGAGCTTGGGCATCGGCGACGTACGCCGGGTGCTGCTCGGGGTCGCCGGCACCACGCTGATCGTGGAGTTCACGGTCGGCGCCATCCTGGCGCTGCGCTTCCGGTACGGCTACGGGGAGAGCATCGGCAGCGCCGTGTACCTGGGCTTCTTCCACGCCGTCTCGGCCTTCAACAACGCCGGGTTCGGCCTGCACGCCGACAGCATCACCCGCTACGCCGGTGACGCCTGGGTCACCCTTCCGATCGCGGCGGCCGTCATCCTGGGCGGCCTGGGCTTCCCGGTGCTGCTCGAGCTGCTGCGCCACCGCGAACGGCGCCGCAGGACCGGGCGCCGCAACTGGAGCCTGCACACCCGGCTGACGCTGATCACCACCGCCGTCCTGCTCGCCGCCGGAACCCTGCTGACCTGCCTGCTGGAGTGGACCAACGCCGGCACGCTCGGGCCGCACACCACCGCGGACAAGGTGCTGGGCGGGTTCTTCCACTCGGCGATGGCGCGGACCGCCGGCTTCAACGCCCTCGACATCGGTGCGATGGAGGCGTCGACCCTGCTGGTGACGTGCGTGCTGATGTTCATCGGCGGCGGCAGCGCCGGCACCGCGGGCGGCATCAAGGTGACCACCTTCGCGGTGCTGCTGGCCGCGATCATCGCCGAGGTGCGCGGCGAGACCAGCTCCGCCGTGCTGGGCCGGCGTCTCGCCCCGCACGTGCTGCGCCAGGCGCTGACCGTCGCCCTGCTCGGTGTCGGACTGGTCATCGCCTCCACCCTCGCCCTGCTCACGCTCACCGAGGAGCCGCTGGAGGCGGTGCTGTTCGAGACGGTGTCCGCCTTCGCGACGGTCGGCCTGTCCACCGGCATCACCGCCGACGTGCCCGAGGCCGGCCAACTGCTGCTGGTCGGCCTGATGTTCGTCGGCCGGCTCGGCCCGATCACCCTCGTCTCGGCCCTCGCCCTGCGCGAGCGCACCCGCCGCTACGACCTGCCCGAGGAGCGACCCGTCATTGGCTAAGCTGCACGCCCTTCGCCGCCGGCGCCGAAAGCGCCTCGCGGAGACCGACACGCACACGGGCGACCAGCGGGTCGCCGTCATCGGTCTCGGCCGCTTCGGCTCCTCGCTCGCCGGGGAGCTGATGCGCCGGGGCTGGGACGTCCTAGGTATCGACACCGACGCCCGCCTGGTCCAGAGGTACAGCGACGACCTCACCCACGCCGCCGTCGCCGACTGCACCGACCCGGAGGCGCTGCGCCAGCTCGGCGTGCACGAGTTCACCAGCGCGGTGGTGGCGATCGGCACGGACATCGAGGCGAGCATCCTGGTCAGCGCGAACCTGCTGGAGGCGGAGGTGCCCAACATCTGGGCCAAGGCCATCAGCCGCCAGCACGGCCAGATCCTCGAACGCCTCGGCGTCCACCACGTCGTCCTGCCCGAGCACGAAATGGGCGAACGCGTCGCCCACCTGGTCACCGGCCGCATGCTCGACTTCATCGAGTTCGACGACGACTACGCCCTCGTCAAGACGGTCGCCCCCGACATCGCCACCGGGGTGCCGCTCGGCCAGAGCCAGGTCCGCAGCAGATACGGCGTGACCGTCGTCGGCATCAAACGGCCCGGCGAGGACTTCACCTACGCCACCGCCGACACGGTGGTCGAGAAGGGCGACGTGATCATCGTGACGGGCAAGACGCACGCGGTCGAGGCCTTCGCCGAGCTGGGCTGAGCCGGAGCGCCGCGAGCCGGGGTCCTCCGAGCCGACCGAAGCCGGGGTGCTCCGAGCCGGCCGAAATAGATGTCCGATGAACGGACATGGGTCTCCGCATAACGGTCCGGTCTCGGGCGCAGGCACTTTCGAAGATTACTGACGGTTATGTGAGATGCCTCACTAAAGATCTCGTAAAGGCCGTGGTAGAACAACGCAACTCCGCAGGTGGCCCCACCCCTGGCCGTCCCGCGGAGGGTCGGCACACGCGTCGACTGCACGACCAGGGTGATCACGTTCCGAATCCGCGGGCGAGCCACCACGGGTCGCCGATCGGACAACGGCGTTCGCTCCAAGACCGCACATCCCGCCGGTGCCACCCCCCGCACCGGTCTTGCGCCACGAGGTAGCCACTGTGTCACTCGACTCCATGACCAACTCCGTCGACGAAGCCGTCAGCGGATTCTTCGAGCCCATCGCCGAATGGCTCGGCGAAGTCGTCTTCTACGCCGTCCCCGTCGGGGGAACGGACCTTCCGCTCATCGTCGCGTGGCTCGTGGTCGCGGGTCTCGTCTTCACCGGCTGGTTCGGGCTGGTCCAGCTGCGCAAGTTCCGGCTCGCCGTCGACGTGGTGCGCGGCAAGTACGACGAGAAGGGGTCGGCCGGCGAGGTCAACCACTTCCAGGCCCTGACCGCCGCCGTCTCCGGCACCGTAGGCCTCGGCAACATCGCCGGTGTGGCCGTCGCCGTCTCCATCGGCGGCCCCGGCGCCACCTTCTGGATGATCCTGTGCGGCCTGCTCGCCATGGCCACTAAGTTCGTCGAGGTCACCCTCGGTGTGAAGTACCGCGAGGTGCACGCCGACGGCACCGTCTCCGGCGGCCCGATGCACTACCTGCCCAAGGGCCTGACCGAGCGCTTCGGCAAGAGCGGCAAGACCCTCGGCAAGGTCCTCGCCGTGCTCGCCTCCTTCATGATCCTCTTCTTCGGTCTCTTCGGCGGCAACCTCTTCCAGGTCAACCAGTCCTACGCGCAGCTCGTCTCCGTCACCGGCGGCGAGGACGGCGCGCTGGCCTCCTCCGCCGGCGCCCTGTTCTTCGGCATCCTCATCGCCGCGCTCGTCGGCATCGTGCTGCTCGGCGGCATCCGCTCCATCGCCAACGTCACCAGCAAGCTGGTCCCGGCCATGGCCGGCATCTACATCGTCGCCTGCCTCACCGTCATCCTGGTCAACGTCACCGCCGTCCCGGACGCCCTGGTCTCGATCGTCGAGGGCGCCTTCGCCCCCGAGGGCGTCGCGGGCGGTGTCCTCGGCGCGCTGATCATCGGTTTCAAGCGGGCCGCGTTCTCCAACGAGGCCGGTCTGGGCTCCGCCCCGATCGCCCACTCCGCGGTCAAGACCAAGCACCCCGCCAGCGAGGGCCTGGTCGCGCTGCTGGAGCCGTTCATCGACACGGTCGTCATCTGCACGATGACCGCGCTGACCATCGTCGTCGCCAACCCGGCCAGCTGGGCCGATGCCCGCGAGGGCAAGGAGATCGGCGGCGTCACCATCACCTCGGACGCCTTCGAGACGGTCCTGCCCTGGTTCCCGTACGTCCTCACCGTCGCGGTGCTGCTGTTCGCCATCTCCACGGTGCTGACATGGGGTTACTACGGCCTCAAGGCGTGGACGTACCTCTTCGGCCGCAGCCGGACCAGCGAGCTGACGTACAAGGTCGTCTACACCGTTTTCGCCGTCGCCGGCTCCCTGCTGACACTGCAGACGCTGATCGACCTGGCCGACGCCGTGCTCTTCATGCTCGCCGTCATCAACATCATCGGCCTCTACCTCCTCGCCCCGGTCGTCAAGCGCGAGCTGAACTCCTTCCTGGAGTTCGTCCGCGCCCGCAAGGCCGGTCAGGCAGACGAGGACGAAGACCAGGAGCCGGTGAAGACCACCGTCTGACCGCCCCCGCGGCCCGGCTTCTGAGCGGGCTCGTGCACACCTCGCGCCTTGGTGTGGACGGGCCCGCTCGTCATGCCTTTTGACGGCGTTTCAGCAGGTGAGAGGGTGTCTGGCGGCATACGGGGACGGCGGTTAGGGTGTTAAGAACGCGTCATGGCCCGGCCCTCTGCAGGGCTTGTGAGCGACGCGCGGTGTGCCGGGAAGTCTGGTCGGCGTCAGGGGCTCGTATGCCCGCACAACGACCCCCGGAGGACTCCTTCATGGCTGCCGCACCGCGCGAGCGTTCCCCCTTCCTCGGTCTGCTGCCGCTGCCCGAACGCACAGCGGTCGCCCAGGCGCTGCGGACGGAGACGGTCGGCGGGCTGGTGCTGCTCGCGGCCGCGGTGGCCGCGCTGGTGTGGGCGAACAGCCCCTGGGCGGGCACGTACGAGCGCATACGGGAGTTCCACTTCGGCATACCGGCGCTCGGCCTGGACCTCTCCGTAGGGCACTGGACCGCCGACGGCCTGCTCACCCTGTTCTTCCTGATCGCCGGTATCGAGCTCAAGCGCGAACTGGTCGTCGGCGAGCTCCGCACCCCCGCCACGGCCGCCCTGCCGGTCATCGCGGCCTTCTCGGGCATGATCGTCCCCGCCGCCCTGTACGCGCTCACGGCGTCGGCGGGCGGCGGGTCCCTCCACGGCTGGGCCGTGCCGATGGCCACCGACATCGCCTTCGCCCTGGCCGTCCTCGCGGTCCTCAGCACTCATCTGCCCGCCGCGCTGCGCGCCTTCCTGCTCACCCTCGCGGTCGTCGACGACCTCGGCGGCATCCTGGTCATCGCCGTCTTCTTCACCAGCGACCTGAACTTCGCGGCGCTCGGCGGAGCCTTCGCGGGCCTCGTCCTCTTCTACGTGCTCCAGCGCCGCCGCGTCCGCGGCTGGTGGTGGTACGCCCCGCTCGGCATCGCGATCTGGGCGCTGATGTACAACGCCGGCGTCCACGCCACCGTCGCCGGTGTGGCGATGGGCCTCATCCTGCGCACCACGCGCGACGAGGGCGAGGACCGCTCCCCCGGCGAGCGCACCTCCCATCTGCTGCACCCCTTCTCGGCGGGTGTCGCCGTGCCTCTCTTCGCCCTCTTCGCGGCCGGCGTCGCCGTCTCGACGGCCTCCCTGGGCGAGGTGTTCACCCGGCCGGAACCGCTCGGCGTGGCCCTCGGTCTCGTCCTGGGCAAGACCGTCGGCATCTTCGCCGGCACCTACCTGGCCGCCCGCTTCACCCGCGCCCGCCTCAACCCGGACCTGGCCTGGGCCGACGTCTTCGCCCTCTCGGCGCTGGCCGGCATCGGCTTCACCGTCGCCCTGCTGATCGGCGAACTGGCCTTCCCGGACCCGTCCGCGGCCGAGCCCGTCAAGGCCGCCGTCCTCCTCGGCTCCCTGACCGCGGCCCTGCTGGCCGCCCTCCTGCTCAAGCGCCGCAACGGCGTCTACCGCCGCCTGTACGAGGAGGAGAACCGCGACGACGACCACGACGGCATCCCGGACATCTACCAGCGACCCCCGGCGCAACCGCAGCACACGGGCCCGTAGGGCAGGACAGGACGGGACAGGACGAGCCCTTCGGACGCCGGACACCTGCCCGGACGACGCGCCGACCCGGACGAGACACACTGAGAGCAGGGGAAAGTCCCGTGGAACGGGAGACGGCATGGCGGACGGCAAGTCGCGGTTCGACGACATCTACGCCCGGCCGGACCCGCGCGCGTACTTCACGCGGCTGGCCCCGCTGGAGTACGAGATCCCGCACCACGCCCAGCCGGTCTTCCGGCGGACGGCGGCGGAACGAGCGGCGTACGACGACGGCGGCCCGGGCCCGCCGGTGGTGCTGGACCTGTGCTGTTCCTACGGCATCAACGCCGCCCTGCTCAATCACGACGTCACCCTGGCGGAGCTGTACCAGCGCTACACGTCCGAGCCGGCCCGGACCATGACGTCGGCGGAACTGGCGGCCTGGGACAAGCACTTCTACGCCGAACGCCGCCGGCCGGACGCCCTGCCGGTCTACGGCCTGGACGTCGCCGCACCCGCGGTGCGCTACGCCCAGGCGGCCGGGCTGCTGGACGCCGCCTTCACCGACAACCTGGAGCAGACGCCGCCCGGCCCCGGGCTGAGCCGCGCCCTGCGGGACGTCGGGCTGATCACGCTGACCGGCGGCGGCAGCTACATCACCGAGCGGACGTTCACCGCGCTGCTGGACGGCGCCCGCCGCCCCGTATGGGTGTGCGCGTTCGTCCTGCGCACGGTGTCCTACGAGCCCGTCGTACGCACCCTCACCGCCCACGGCCTCCGGACCACAGCGGACACCTCCCGCACCTACCCCCAGCGGCGCTTCACGGACGCACGGGAACAGCGCTTCGCCGTCGAGGCGGTACGCGCCCTCGGCGCCGACCCGACCGCCCGCGAGGAAGCGGGCCGCTTCCACACCGTGCTCTACCGCTCACGCCCACTCCGGGTCTTTCCGTCCCCTGCGTGTCCCCTGGCATTCCCCCAGAGCCCTCCCGAGGGAGTCGCTTGGGATGCCTGAGTGTATCGACGCAGGTTGAACGACCGGGCAGTCGCGGTTCCTCACTCTCACACAGCGGAGCCTCTAACCGACGAGAGGGCCCCGTCCCTTTCGGCCGAGGGTGGAGGACGGGACCCCGGACCTGCGGTCAGCGCCGTCCGCGCTTCTCCCTTCCGTGCCCGCCTCCACCCCCCTCCCGCGCCGTCGCCGTTCCCCGCGCGCCCGGCCGGTGCGGGGCGGCCGGGCCGTGGCCTGCTCGAGTTCCGCCAGGCGGAGCAGACAGCGCCCACCACCAGGCACACCCGATCATGTATATTGATATACAACGCCATATATACAAGGGGGCTTCATGAGCCGCACTGTGATCGATCTCGACGACGAGGCGCTGGAGGCCGCCGCCAAGGAGCTCGGCACCACGACCAAGCGCGACACCATCAACACCGCCCTGCGGGAGGTCACCGCCCGCTATCGGCGACTGCGCGCTCTCGGAGAAGCCCGCGAGCTGATCGCCGGAGGCGCACTCGACATGGACATCCTCCTCGACAAGAACAGGTACCGGCCCACCGGCAAGCCGGACGGTGTCCGCGACGCAGGGGTGGATGAGTGACCGTCGCCGACTACCTGATCGACACCTCCGCCCTCGCCCGCGTCCTCCTCGGCCGGACCACGGCCGAGTGGGACGACAGGATCGGCGCGGGGCTCGTCGCCCTGTGCGACATCACCGAACTGGAAGTCCTTTATTCCGCACGCTCGGCGGCAGACCGCGAACGCGTGCAGCGCGCGCTGAACGCGCACTACACCTGGTGCCCCATGCCCGACGGCATCTACCGGCGCGCACGCGTCGTCCAGGAACTGCTCACCACCAAGGGCGAGCACCGCAGCGCGGGCCCCGTCGACCTGCTCGTCGCCGCTACCGCGGAAGAGTCCGGTCTGACCCTGCTGCACCACAACCGCGACTTCGAAACGATCGCCCGCACGACCGGACAGCCGGTACGAATGATCGATCTGAAGGACTGATCCCCACCACACCCTCTCGCGGTGTCATCTGCCCGACGGCGGGCGCACGTTCACGCTATGACGGCTCCACGGTGGCCGTCGTGGGCCGCGCCGCTGAGGCCCGCACCGCAAGGCTGCCCGGAGCTGCCGTCGCGGGAAGGGAGTGGCATCCGTTGGCCAAGTCCCGAATCGGGGCACCCGAAGTGACGTTTCCGCAGATCGGAACGCTTCTCCGGCCTGCGATTGGTGGGGCGGGTGGGACTCGAACCCACGGCCGACGGATTATGAGTCCGCTGCTCTAACCGGCTGAGCTACCGCCCCATAGCGGCGTGTCGCGTACATGTGTGCGCGCCGTCTGCCGCAGCATAGCCGCTCATACGATCTCCTGCCTCGGCTGGTCGGCGCTGCGTACGGCCTTCGTGACCATGGAGACCGCCGACCGTGCCCGCACGGTTCCCGCGGACATGAAAAAGGACCCCTGAGGGGTCCTCGTTCAGCATGCTCCCCCGACTGGACTCGAACCAGTAACCTGCCGGTTAACAGCCGGCTGCTCTGCCAATTGAGCTACGGAGGACCGAGCTCCCCCGACTGGACTCGAACCAGTAACCTGCCGGTTAACAGCCGGCTGCTCTGCCAATTGAGCTACGGAGGAATGCCTCGTTGCATCGAACGTACCTACCTGGGTATTCGCCAGGGGGCGCGCGCTCGCTGCGACACATACATTAGCGCAAGCAGGGGGGTGCTCCGCCAATCGGTACTCCCCGGCGCCGTCGCCGCACCGGAGACCTACGCAAACCTGTGCAAGGGAAGGGTGGCCACCATGCGTTACCGGCTCACGTTCGTCGCCGGAGTCGTCCTGGGTTACGTGCTCGGCACGCGCGCCGGGCGCGAGCGTTACGAACAGCTCAAGAAGTCCGCGCAGCAGCTCGCGCAGAACCCCGCCGTCCGCAACACCGCGGAGACCGCCGCCCACCAGGGCCGCGAGTTCGCCGGCAAGGCGTACCACGCCGTCAGCGACAAGGTCGGCGACCACCTGCCCGACTCGGTCGCCCAGCGCGTCCGCACCCTGCGCGAACGCACCACCCATGGCGCAACAGAGGACGACTGGGGCACAAGTAACACGTGACGGTGCCGATGAAGCGCCGGGTCACTGCACCCACCTAGGGGCGCGGGGAACTGCGCGACCAGCCACAGACCACCCGCACCCGAACAGGCACATGCACCCCAACGGCGCCCACGGCCCAACCCAAGCGGAGCGGTACGGCAAAATCTTGAGCATGGGGATAGTCGCCGGGCTGGACAGTGCGCCCGATTTCACTCGCATCGTCGTCTGTGACACGGACACCGGAGCCGTGCTCAGGCAGGGGTACGCCCAGCATCCGGTGCAGGGCCCCGACGGCGGCCGCCCCTCCGACGTGGACCCGCAGGCCTGGCTGCTGTCGCTCGGCGAGGCCGCCGGCGGCGGGCTGCTGGAGGGCGTGCAGGCCATCGGCGTCTCCGCGCAGGCGAACGCGCTGGTGCCGCTGGACGCGCAGGGCAACACCGTGCGCCCCGCCATGGTCGGCGGGGACAAGCGCGCCCAGGTCGCCGCCGCCGATCTGATCGACGCGCTCGGCGGGCGCGAGGCGTGGGCGCAGGCCGTGGGGTGTGTGCCGCAGGCCGCGCAGCCGGTGACGAAGCTGCGCTGGATGGCCCGTACCGAACCCGAGAACGCGGCCCGCACGGCCGTCCTGCTCCAGGCGCACGACTGGCTGGTGTGGCAGCTGCTCGGCCGGCCGGTGCGGCGGACCACCGACCGGGGCGGCGCCTCCGGCACCGGCTACTGGGCGGCGGCCACCGGCGGCTACCGGCCCGACCTGGTGGAACTGGCGCTCGGGCACCAGGCGATGCTGCCGGAGGTGATCGGCCCGGCCGACGCGGCGGGTACGACCCCGGAGGGGCTGCTGATCTCCGCCGGGACCAGCGAGACGCAGGCGGCGGCGTTCGGGCTGGGCATCGGGCTCGGTGACGCGGTGGTGTCGCTGGGCGCGTCCGGGTCCGTGATGGCCGTGCACCCCGAGGCGCTGTACGACCAGACCGGGGCGATCACCGCCCTCGCCGACGCGACCGGCATGCACCTGCCCGTCGTCACCACCCTCAACGCCGTACGGACCCTGCGGGGGACGGCCGAGCTGCTCGGGCTGCCCGATCTGGAGGCGCTGTCCGACCTGGCGATGAAGTCGACGCCGGGCGCGCACGGGCTGGTGCTGCTCCCCTATCTGGAGGGTGAGCGCACGCCGAATCTGCCGCACACCGCGGGGACGCTGGCCGGGCTGAGACGGGAGTCGATGCGGCCGGAGCACCTCGCGCGGGCCGCGTTCGAGGGGATGCTGTGCGGGCTCGCCGACGCGCTGGACGTGCTGCGCGGACGGGGCGTGGAGGTGCGGCGGGTGTTCCTGCTGGGTCCGGCCGCCGAGCTGCCCGCCGTGCAGGCGGCGGCGCCCTCGCTGTTCGGGACGCAGGTGATGGTGCCGCAGCCCGCCGACTACGCCGCGGTCGGCGCCGCCCGGCAGGCCGCCTGGGCGCTCGGAGTGTCCCAGGGCACCCTCGATCCGCGCACCCCGCCGGTGTGGCAGGGCGCGGTCGCGCAGGTCCTGGAGCCGGGCGAGGAACTGGCGGTGGGGCAGGCGGTGCGCCAGCAGTTCGTGGCCGTACGGGAGCAGACGCATCCGGGGGCGTTCCGGTCGTAGGGCCGCGTCCGGTCGGCCGTAGCACACGCCCTCGGCGTAATTGGCTTGAGGTAACGCGGGTGGAGTGTTCGACGATAGGGGCCACGGGCAACCAAACCGCCCCGCGTCGACCACCCCGAGAGAAGCAGCGTGCTCATACGACTTCTGCGGACCTATCTCAGTCCCTACACCAGACCCATCGCCCTGCTGGTGCTGCTGCAGTTCCTGCAGACCTGCGCCACGCTCTACCTGCCCACCCTCAACGCCGACATCATCGACAACGGTGTCGTCGAGGGTGACACGGGCTACATCCTGGCCTACGGCGCCCTGATGATCGGCATCTCGCTGGCGCAGGTGGTGTGCAACATCGGTGCCGTGTACTACGGCGCCCGGACCGCCGCCGCGCTGGGGCGGGACGTACGGGCCGCCGTGTTCGACCGGGTGCAGTCGTTCTCCGCGCGGGAGGTCGGCCAGTTCGGCGCGCCCTCGCTGATCACACGGACGACGAACGACGTCCAGCAGGTGCAGATGCTGGTGCTGATGACGTTCACCCTGATGGTGTCGGCGCCGATCATGTGTGTCGGCGGGATCGTGATGGCGCTCGGGCTCGACGTGCCGCTGTCCGGGGTGCTGGTCGCGGTGGTGCCGGTGCTGGGCATCTGCGTGACGCTGATCGTGCGGCGGCTGCGTCCGCTGTTCCGCACCATGCAGGAACGGCTCGACACGGTGAACCGGGTGCTGCGCGAGCAGATCACCGGTATCCGGGTGATCCGGGCGTTCGTCAAGGACGACTACGAGGAGCAGCGCTTCCGGAAGGCCAACGCCGAGCTGACCGACGTGTCGCTGGGCACCGGCAATCTGCTGGCACTGATGTTCCCCGTGGTCATGACGGTGGTGAACCTGTCGTCCATCGCGGTGGTGTGGTTCGGCGCGCACCGCATCGACAGCGGCGGCATGCAGATCGGCGATCTGACGGCGTTCCTCGCCTATCTGATGCAGATCGTGATGTCCGTGATGATGGCCACGTTCATGTTCATGATGGTGCCGCGCGCCGAGGTGTGCGCCGAGCGCATCAGCGAGGTCCTGGACACCTCCTCCAGTGTCGTACCGCCGGTCGCGCCGGTCACGGAGCTGCGCCGGCACGGGCATCTGGAGCTGCGGGGCGCGGGCTTCCGCTATCCGGGTGCCGAGGAGCCGGTGCTCAAGGCCGTCGACCTGGTGGCGCGGCCCGGTGAGGTGACCGCCGTCATCGGCTCGACCGGCAGCGGCAAGTCCACGCTGCTCGGTCTTGTCCCCCGGCTGTTCGACGCGACCGACGGGGAGGTGCTGGTCGACGGCGTGCCCGTGGGGGACGTCGAGCCGCGGCTGCTCGCGCGGACGGTCGGGCTCGTCCCGCAGAAGCCGTACCTCTTCGCCGGGACGGTGGCGACCAATCTGCGGTACGGCAATCCCGACGCCACGGACGAGGAGTTGTGGCACGCGCTGGAGGTGGCGCAGGCCAAGGACTTCGTGGAGCGGCTCGAGGGCGGGCTCGACGCGCCGATCGCGCAGGGCGGCACGAATGTGTCGGGAGGTCAGCGGCAGCGGCTCGCCATCGCCCGCGCGCTGGTGCAGCGCCCGGAGATCTACCTCTTCGACGACTCCTTCTCCGCGCTCGACTACGCCACCGACGCGGCACTCAGAGAGGCCCTGGCCCGGGAGACGGCCGAGGCAACCGTCGTCATCGTCGCCCAGCGGGTGGCGACCATCCGGGACGCCGACCGGATCGTGGTCCTGGACGAGGGCCGGGTCGTCGGCACCGGACGGCACCACGAACTGATGGCGGACAACGACACCTACCGGGAGATCGTGCTCTCCCAGCTGACGGAAGCGGAGGCTGCCTGATGGCCGGGCCTGCGGCGCGGATGATGGCCGGGGGCGGACCCGACCAGCAGACGATGGACTTCAAGGGCTCGGGCAAACGGCTCATCGCCCGGTTCCGGCCCGAACGCCTCACCATCTACGGCCTGTTGGCCTGTGTGGTGCTGAGCGTCGGACTCAGCGTGATCGGGCCCAAGATCCTCGGCCGGGCCACCGACCTGGTCTTCGCGGGCATCGTCGGCCGCGAGATGCCCGAGGGAGCCACCAAGGAGCACGTGCTCGACTCGATGCGGGAGCGCGGCGACGGCGATGTCGCCGACATGCTGCGCGGCACCGACTTCACGCCGGGCGAGGGCATCGACTTCACGGCCGTCGGGAACGTCCTGCTGCTGGCGCTCGCCGTGTTCACCGTCGCCGGTCTGCTGATGGCGGTGGCGACGCGGCTGGTCAACCGGGCCGTGAACCACACCATGTACCGGATGCGCGAGGACGTGCAGACGAAGCTGTCGCGGCTGCCGCTGTCGTACTTCGACAAGCGTCAGCGCGGTGAGGTGCTGAGCCGGGCGACCAACGACATCGACAACATCGGGCAGACCCTCCAGCAGTCGATGGGCCAGCTGATCAACTCGCTGCTGACCATCATCGGTGTGCTGGCGATGATGTTCTACGTCTCCTGGATCCTCGCACTGGTCGCGCTGGTGACCGTGCCGCTGTCGTTCGTGGTCGCCACGCGCGTCGGCAAGCGGTCGCAGCCGCACTTCGTGCAGCAGTGGCGGACGACCGGCAAACTCAACGCGCACATCGAGGAGATGTACACCGGGCACACGCTGGTGAAGGTGTTCGGGCGCCAGGAGGAGTCGGCGCAGCGGTTCGCCGAGGAGAACGAGGCGCTGTACGAGGCCGGGTTCCGGGCGCAGTTCAACAGCGGCATCATGCAGCCGCTGATGTTCTTCGTGTCCAACATCAACTACGTGCTGGTGGCGGTCGTCGGCGGCCTGCGGGTCGCGTCCGGTGCGCTGTCCATCGGTGATGTGCAGGCGTTCATCCAGTACTCGCGGCAGTTCTCGATGCCGCTGACGCAGGTCGCGTCGATGGCGAACCTCGTGCAGTCCGGAGTCGCCTCCGCGGAGCGGGTGTTCGAGCTCCTTGACGCCGACGAGCAGGAGGCGGATCCGGTGCCGGGCGTCCGGCCGGAGGAGCTGCGCGGGCGGGTCGAGCTGGAGCACGTGTCGTTCCGGTACGAGCCCGAGAAGCCGCTGATCGAGGATCTGTCGCTGAAGGTGGACCCCGGGCACACGGTCGCCATCGTCGGCCCGACCGGCGCCGGCAAGACGACGCTGGTGAACCTGCTGATGCGGTTCTACGAGGTCTCCGGCGGGCGGATCACGCTGGACGGCGTCGACATCGCTCGTATGTCCCGCGACGAGCTGCGGGCCGGCATCGGCATGGTGCTCCAGGACACGTGGCTGTTCGGCGGCACGATCGCGGAGAACATCGCGTACGGGGCCTCGCGGGAGGTCACCCGGGGCGAGATCGAGGAGGCGGCGCGGGCGGCCCACGCGGACCGGTTCATCCGGACGCTGCCGGACGGGTACGACACCGTGATCGACGACGAGGGCAGCGGGGTCAGCGCGGGTGAGAAGCAGCTCATCACCATCGCGCGGGCGTTTCTCTCCGACCCGGTGATTTTGGTGCTGGACGAGGCGACGAGTTCGGTGGACACCAGGACGGAGGTGCTCATCCAGAAGGCGATGGCGAAACTCGCCCATGGGCGGACGTCGTTCGTGATCGCGCACCGGCTGTCGACGATCCGGGATGCGGACACGATTCTGGTGATGGAGAACGGGGCGATTGTGGAACAGGGGGCGCACGAGGAGCTGCTGGCCGGGGGTGGGGCTTACGCACGCTTGTATCAGGCGCAGTTCGCGTCGGCGGTGGCTGAGGTCGACTGAGTCGCGCGCCCGGCGCTGGGGCCGGCCGGGGGTGGGTGCACTCGCCCGCGTTGGCGGGGTGCCTCCCCCACTCTCGGCTTCGCTCGAGCGGGGGGACCCCCATCGCCCACCCGTGCCGCCCCAGCGGCACGACTGCCCGCAGCTACGCACGTACGGGGGCCGCGGGTGCGGCGGCGATCTGGCGCGCGTGACTGCAGTTACCTAGGGGCGCGGGGAACTGCGCGATCAGCCCCCACTCGCCCGCAGTCGGCGTCAGTCCAGGTAGCCCCTCAGCTGGTCCGCAAATGCGTGATCCCGGAGCTTGTTCAACGTCTTGGACTCGATCTGGCGTATCCGTTCCCGCGTCACGCCGAAGATGCGGCCTATCTCCTCCAGCGTTCGCGGGCGGCCGTCCGCCAGCCCATACCTCAGCTGCACGACCTTCCGCTCCCGCTCACCCAACGTGGACAGCACAGCCTCGAGGTGCTCCCGCAGCAACAGGAACGCCGCCGACTCCACCGGACTCGCCGCATCCCCGTCCTCGATCAGGTCACCGAGAGCGACGTCGTCCTCCTCACCCACCGGCGCGTGCAACGACACCGGTTCCTGGGCGAGCCGCAGCACCTCTCCGACCCGCTCGGGCGGCAGATCCAGCTGCGCGGCGACTTCCTCGGGCGTGGGCTCGTACCCGCGTTCTTGCAGCATGCGCCGCTGCACACGGACGACCCGGTTGATCAGCTCCACCACATGCACGGGCACCCGGATCGTACGGGCCTGGTCGGCGAGCGCACGCGACATGGCCTGGCGGATCCACCACGTGGCATACGTGGAGAACTTGTAGCCGCGGGCGTAGTCGAACTTCTCGACCGCGCGGATGAGCCCGAGGTTGCCCTCCTGGACCAGGTCGAGCATGGTCAGCCCGCGTCCGACGTACCGCTTCGCCACGGAGACGACGAGCCGCAGGTTCGCCTCGATCAGCCGGCGTTTGGCCATCCGGCCCATGACGACGAGCCGGTCCAGGTCGAGGGCGAGCTGGCTGTCCAGGTCGGGGGTGAGCCGCAGTTTCTCCTCGGCGAAGAGCCCGGCCTCGACGCGACGGGCGAGTTCGACCTCTTCGGCGGCGGTGAGCAGGGGGATCCGGCCGATCTCCCGCAGATACTGACGGAACAGATCCGAGGAGGGCCCACCGCTCTCGGTCGTCCGTACGGGCGGCGCCTCGACGGGAGGTTCGGGCTCGGTCTCGGTGTCGGCGTCCGCTTCGGCCTCGGCTTCGGGGTGGTGCAGGACGCGGCTCTGCGGAGGCATCGTCAGGAGCACGTCCGCGTCCTGCTGCGGGCCGGCGGTACTGGTGTCGGTCTGGGTGAGGGTCTGGGTCTGCACGGGGGCGACCTCCAGGATGATCGCTGCCAGGGGGGACGGCAGCGGTACTTCGGGGGCGGAGTCGGCGGCCTCGCCGCTGTCCGTCCCGTACGCGATGAGCGGAACCGCGGGGGTGTGGGACCCGTCAGGGACGGATCGGCCGCGCTCCGAGGACTCAGGCACCGCAACCCAGTGTGGGGTACGACACATCGTCCCCACGAGGGTCGTGCGATGACTTTTTGCGTCCGGTCCGTGACCGCCCGGTTACGCCCGTGCGGCCGGGGCCCGGCTACAACGCCGCCGCGCCGTGCTCGCGCAGGGCCTGGTCGTACTGCTGGAGGACCCACAGCTCGTTCTGGACGGCGGCCAGTTCGGCGGGGTCGGCGTGGGGGCCAAGGCGGGTGAGGCGGCTGGTGATGTCGCGGATGCGGCGTTCGACGGCGCGGCGGCGGACGGTGACCAGCTGGGCGCCGGCGTAGGTGTCGTCGACCTCCTTGACGCCGCGGTGCAGCATGATCGCCTCGACGGCGAGTTCGGTGACCATGGCGCGGACGGTGTCGTCGGGGGCGGCGTCGCGGACGCGGATCAGATACTCCTGCGGGTCCTGGATGCCGTACTCGGCGCCGCCCGCGTCCAGGATGGCCTGGCGTACGGCCGCGTAGGGCGGGGCGGTGAACTCGTCGACGCCGTACGCGTCGAAGGCCGGGGAGACCAACTCGGGGCGCTGGAGGGCGAGTTTGAGCAGTTCGCGTTCGGTGGCGTAGACGGGGTTGCGGAGGTTGAGGGCGGGGCCGCGGGGGGCTGCAGGGGCCGGGG
>NZ_JAOCQE010000077.1 GCF_025290915.1 Streptomyces sp. 15-116A
CGGCGGGCGCCCCAGCCGAGCACCGCCTCCGCGATCAGGGTGCCCAGCCCGCCCTCGAAATGGCTCAGCTGGTCCGCCGCGTCACGGCAGTGGCGGCACTGGGCCAGATGGCTGCGCACATCCGGGAGCAGGGCACCGCCGCGGCGGATCGGGACGTCGAGGAGACGGTTGTAGAACCGGCAGTCCTTGCTCGGTGCCAGTTCTTGATGGGCATGAACACAAGCTTGACGGAATCTGTCTCGCGCTTGTTCGAGTGTGCCCGACGCGATGTCGGTATCCATGCCGAGCAGACCGGCGGGTACGGATATGGGTTCCGCCTCCACCTCGACATGCCAGAGCAAACAGCGCGCGTGTCCGGGCAGCGACCGAAATGCCCGCTGGGCGAGTGTGCGATTTTCCGGAGTCATGGTGGTCGCCGCGCGCATCCCGCGTCCGCCCGCGGGTTTCTGCAAGCCCGGCAACACATTCGTTATTCGATCGTCTTCCGCCCACTCGCGGACCGTGTCCCGCACGGTCACCAGCAGCACCGGGCGCAGCGCGACGGCGGACTCGCCGGTGGTGACGCGGTTGAGCACGCGATGCAGGGCGGTGGCGGTGACCATGGCGGCGAGCCGGCCCGACGACGCCAGACAGACGGTCGCGTAGTCGTACATGGACTGCCAGTGCCGCGCCGTCAGCAGCGCGACGGCAGGGGCGGCCTCGCCCTCCGGACGGCCTCGCAGCCGGGTGGCGAGAGACTCGTCGGACTCTCCATGATCCCCGCCGGGCGGGGGAAACGGAGGTCGAGGGGGGTGGGGGGTGGGCACTGAGGTGGTTCCTTCCCACGCGCAGGTGACACAGAGGTTCTGGTACGCCGAAAAGGAAGCCCGATTGGTTCATACCTCTTTGGCGTGACGCGGGGAGTGCGAATTCGCCGCCAATACCCCCCGCATGGGTGGCTCACTCTCGCACAAACGACACAGGGCCAACAAGGCGGTTGAGGAAGATCTGCGCGTTGACAGAAAGTCAGAAAGGAAAAGGACTCCGGCGTTGCTCGGGGCGGCTTTCGGCCGGGCTTTTCGAGGGGCCCGCACACCCCGTGTGAACGGCGTGCCCCAGCCGGGTGCGCCGCGCACGCTCCCGGCGCACGCCGGAGCGTAGTCAACTGATGACGGCCCTTCTCGGAGGTCACGCGCGGGACGGCGGCTCTCCCGCGCGCACGGCCGCCGGCCCCGTTCCTCCCGCCCTCGGCCGGCGGCCCGAGGGGCCACCCGCTCCCCCGCCGGGCGCTGCTCCCCGAGCCGCGTGCCGGCTCCGCCTGCTCAGATCTGCCAGGAGCGGAGCCGGTCGGCGGCACCGTAGATGTCCGTCGCGCCGGACATCAGATCGCGCGCCAGGTCGACCAGCGCGCCGTAGGGCGGGTCGATGCCGACACCGCTGACGAACATGTAGGCCACCGCGGTGGCACAGGCGAACCGGGCGTTGGCCGACGGCAGCGGGCGGAGCACCGCCAGGGTGTGCAGCAGGGCCGCGGCCCGCCAGGCGGGGTCGGAGTCGACGCCGAGGCGCGGCGGGTCCACACGGTGCCGGGCGACGGCGGCGACCAGCGCGGAGAAGTCGTTGATGACGGGCTGGTCCGGAAGGACCTCCTCGTGCCGCTGGAGCAGCCAGGGCACGTCGATGTGGAGGGCGGCTGCCATGGGTCAGGCGGCCCGCCCCTCGCCCTTGGCGGGAGGTTCGTCGTCCGGGAAGGCGGCAGCGAACTCGTCGGCATGGGAGGAGAAGAACTGGCGGAACGCCTCCGCGCCTTCCTGCAGCGCCCGGTGCCGGGCTATGTCGGCAGCCGCCGCCTCGCGCACGAGCGCCTTCATGGACGTACCGCGCTCCTTGGCGATCTGCCGCAGGTCCTCTAGCTCGCGGTCGCTGAACTCCACGTTGAGAGCTGGCATGACTTCACGGTACCGCTCGGGTACTGGCTCGTAAATAGCCCCAGGTCACAGCGGATACGGAGCGGTACCGGCGAGGAACGGCGGGTGAGGCGCCGACTGAGACCCGCGTCACACGGGGGCCCGGCATGTCACATTCCGGCCCCGTCCTGACGTCGCAGGGGTGTCGCGCGCGTACACGGGAGGACGCCCATGGACAGCCACACACGGGGGGAGCGGGTCGCCGACTGGTTCGACGGGCGGCTCGGGATCCACACCCTGGGCCGGAAGTATCTGCGCAAGGTGTTCCCGGACCACTGGTCGTTCCTGCTCGGCGAGATCTGTCTGTACAGCTTCGTGGTGCTGATCCTGACCGGTGTGTATCTGACGCTGTTCTTCCATCCGTCGATGAACGAGGTGACGTACCACGGCAGTTACACGCCCCTGAACGGGGTGCGGATGTCCGAGGCGTACGCCTCGACACTGGAGATCAGCTTCGACGTGCGCGGCGGGCTGCTGATCCGGCAGCTGCATCACTGGGCGGCGCTGGTGTTCATCGCGGGGATGCTGACGCACATGATGCGGCACTTCTTCACCGGTTCGTTCCGCAAGCCGCGCGAGGTCAACTGGGTGTTCGGCTGGCTGCTGCTGTTCCTCGGGCTCTTCGAGGGGCTGTTCGGCTACTCGCTCCCGGACGACCTGCTGTCGGGAACGGGGCTCAGGTTCGTCGACGGCGCGCTGCTGTCGGTGCCGATCGTGGGGACGTATCTGTCGATGTTCGTGCTGGGCGGCGAGTTCCCCGGCGACGACATCGTGGCCCGCTTCTACTCGCTGCACGTGCTGGTGATCCCGGGGATCATGGCGGCGCTGGTGGTGGCCCATGTGCTGCTGGTCGTCTACCACAAGCACACCCAGTTCGCGGGTCCCGGCCGGACCGAACGCAACGTGGTCGGCGCCCCGTTCATGCCGGTCTATCTGGCGAAGGCGGGCGGCTTCTTCTTCCTGGTGTTCGGGCTGCTGACGCTGATCGCGGGGATCGCGACGATCAACCCGGTCTGGTCCTACGGCCCGTACCGGCCCGACCAGGTCTCCACCGGCGCCCAGCCCGACTGGTACCTGGGGTTCGCCGAGGGCCTTGTGCGGATCATGCCGGGCTGGGAGATCACCCTGTGGGGCCACACGCTGGTGCTGGGGGTGTTCATCCCGATCGTGGCCTTCCCGCTGCTCCTGGCGTTCATCGGCGTCTACCCGTTCCTGGAGGCGCGGTTCACCAAGGACGACCGTGAGCACCACATCCTGGACCGGCCGCGCAACCATCCCGTCCGCACGGGCATCGGCGCGGCCTGGATCAGCCTGTATCTCGTGCTGCTGGCGGGCGGCGGCAACGACATCGTGGCGACCCGGCTCCATCTGTCGATCAACACGGTGACCTGGGCGGTGCGCATCGCGGTGTTCGTCGTCCCGGCGGCGGTCCTCGTGGTCACCCGGCGCATCTGCCACGGACTTCAGCTGCGCGACCGGGAGCTGGTGGAGCACGGCCGGGAGACCGGAGTGATCAAGCGGCTGCCGCACGGCGAGTACGTCGAGGTGCGGCAGCCGCTCGACCGGGCCCGGCTGCACACGCTGACCGCGCATGAGCGGCCGGGGGAACTGGTGGAGGGCGTCAGGCCTGATCCGCCACGAAGGACGCCATCCGGGTCAGGGCCGAGTTCCAGTTGATGGTGTGCTCGTTGGTCGACCAGGACTGGATGTCGTCGATGTAGCAGAACTGGCCGGTGCAGCCCTGGAGTTTCGCCTGCGCGAGCGGGTCCTGGATGCTCGAGTTCGGACCGCCGGCGAGGGTGCCGGCGGGCGGGTTCGGCAGGTTCGGGTCGAGCTGGCGGGCGTACCAGCGGCTGTGCTGGTTGCGGGCGTCGACGTCGCCGTAGCCGGTGACGTAGGAGATGTTGAGCGCGTTGCGGCCGAAGATGTAGTCCATGCTCTGCAGGGCGCCGTCACGGTACTTGGTGGCGCCGGTGATGTCGTAGGCGGTGGCGATGACGACCGCGTTGTGCAGGATCTGGTGGTTGGAGCCCCAGTCGTAGCGGTTGTCCTCCGGGGCGTACGGCATGCCGTACGGGTGTGCCCTGAGCGTCGCCACATAGCGGTCGGCGCCCTTGACGACGGAGTGACGCACCTTGTCCCGGCCGGGGAGCCTGCTCGGCACGGTGGCCAGGTCGAGCCGGGCCGCCGCCGCGGTCCTCGCCCAGTCGTAGCCGAGGGGACCGAAGATGTCCGCGGTGTGCACCGGGGAGTTCAGCACGAAGTCCTGGAACTCCCGCTCACCGGTGGTGAGATACAGCTCGGCCGCCGCCCAGTAGAACTCGTCGGTGACGTCGTCGTCCGGGTAGGCGCCGCCGCCGATGCCGTCGTCGGGGTCGGCGTAGATCTCCGGATGAGCGAGGGCGGCCGCCCAGGCCTTGCGGGAGGCGGCCAGGGCCTTCGCCGCGAACTCCTTGTCGTAGGGCTTGTACAGCCGGGCCGCCTGCGCGGCCGTCGCCGCCAGGTTGAGGGTGGCGGCGGTGGTCGGCGGGTGCAGTTCCCGCTTCTGCGGATCGTCGCTGGGCAGCAGGGGCAGCCCGGTCCACTGCTCGTCGTGGATCTTGTGGTGGGCCATGCCGGCCAGCGGCTCGCCGTCCGGCACCTGCATCTTCAGCAGGAACTCCAGTTCCCAGCGGGCCTCGTCGAGGAGGTCCGGCACCTTGTTGCCGCTCTCCGGGATGTTCAGGGTGCCGTCGCCGAGCTTGCCGGCCTCGCCGGTGCGGGCGTGGCGGGCGCGTTCGTAGGTGCTGAGCACCTCCCAGGTGCTGATGCCGCCGTTGACGACGTACTTGCCGTGGTCGCCGGCGTCGTACCAGCCGCCGGTGACGTCGAGGGTGTAGTCGCACACGCCGGGCTGGCAGGGGACCTTGCCGTCGCCCTGGTTGGGGGCGACGTCCACGTGCCCGGCGGGGCGGCCGTAGCCGGGGCGCAGGTCGTCGCGGATCGGGGTGCCGCTGCGCTGGGTGTAGTAGTACTTCGCCGCGTCCAGCCGCAGCCGCTCGTAGGCGCTCGCGTCGATGTCGAAGGGCCGGCTGGTCTCGCCGTCGGCGGTCAGCGTGTAGCCGGTGCCGCGCGTGCGGTGCGCGCCGAAGTCGATGGAGTGGACGTTCTGCCCGGAGGAGCCGTCCACGCCGCGCGGCACGGTCCAGCCGCGCCGCACCACGTCTCCGTCGGCGTCCTTGAGCTCCCAGCGCAGCCTGTCGGTGGCGTCGGTGACGAGGGTGGCGTTCTTGGGTCCGGAGGGCAGATAGGCGACCTGGTTGACGCGGACCCGGGGCCCGGTGTCGGGTTCGTACGGCTCCGGTGGCACCCCGCCGAGCAGGGACACGTCGTCCATGCAGAACCGCCAGGCGTCCGCGCTGCCGCCGAGCTGGAAGCCGACCTGGCCCTGGGTGGTGTCGACGGGCGAGGTGAAGGTGTAGGAGTAGGTGTCGCCGGAGACGCTGAGCTGCGGGGTCACCTCGTGGTAGGTGTCGTAGGGCGCAGCGGACAGGCCGACGATCGCGCGGACCGAGTGCCCGGCGGGTGAGCCGGTCGCGGCGAAGGAGAAGCGGTACGACTCGCCCTTCACCAGGGTGATGTCGTTCTGCCCGACGGCGGCGTCCCAGCGGTTGGTGGTGCCGCCGGGCACATCCGCGCACAGCCGGCCGTCGGACACGCCCGCGGTGACGTTCGGCGAGGTCCACCAGGGCTCGATGCCGGTGTCGAAGGTGCCGTTCCTGACCTGCTCCGTCTCCTCGGCGCCGGCCGGGGCGGCGGGCAGGGCGGTGAGGGCGGTCGCCAGCAGGCCGGTCAGGGACAGCAACGCGGTTCTGCGTCTGTTCACGTCTGGGCTCCTCTGCGGGAGGTTCGGGAGGTGCGACGGGATGCGGGCGGCGCCCCCATATGACGCGATTGATGGGAGCGCTCCCATTCGGCTGCGGACCATGGTTGTGGCACGGGTGACACTGCGTCAACGGTTGTGACGGGACTGGTGGCGTAGGGCGCCCCGGTGCGGGCCGGGTGATGCTTCTCATCCACGGGGGCGCCCGACGCACTAGGCTGGAACTCAGGCGATACACCGGTTCACGGTGAGTGTGCGCGATGGAGTGGCGACGATGAGGCCGGACGACCCGTTCGACGATGCCGTGACGGCCCGGGCCGTCATCGCCGCCGACGGCACGCTCGCACAGTGGAACGAGGGCGCCCGGCTGCTGCTGGGCCACACGGCCGAGGAGGTCGTCGGCCGCCCCGCCGCCGAGTTGCTGGCCGACGGTGAGCCGGCACCCCGGCCCCCGGTCGACGCCCGCTGGAGCGGCACCCTCGCCCTGCGGCACCGCGACGGCGGCACCGTCACCGCGTGGGTCCTCGCCCACCGCAAGGACCCGGACGGCTCAGGCACCGGCGACTGGCTCGCCGTGTCGCCGCTGCGCTCCCCCGACGACGAACTGCCCGACGATCCGCTGATCCGCGCCGCCGTGTCCCAGTCGCCCTGCGCCACCATGGTCTTCGACGACCGGCTGCGGCTGCGCGGCGTCAACGACGCCATGGCCGAGCTCCTCGGGCTGCCGGCCGAGTACCTGCGGGGCCTGAGGCCCACCGACGTGGGCGGCCGGCACCAGCACTCCGAGCTGGAGCAGCATCTGCACCAGGTGCTGCGCACGGGCCGGCGGCACGACATGGAGACGTTCATGAAGGCCACGGGCGAGATGCGCGCGCACGCGTGGCTGGCCCGGATGGCGCCGCTGACCGACCACGCCGGCCGGGTGCGGGGCGTGTGTGTGACGGCCCATGACTTCACCGGCCAGTACCGGGCGCGGGAGCGGCTGCAGCTGGTCAACGAGGCCAGCATCCGCATCGGCACCACCCTGGACGTCACCCGCACGGCCCAGGAGCTGGCGGAGGTGTGTGTGCCGGCGCTCGCCGACTTCGTCAGCGTGGATCTGCTCGAGCCGCAGGAGCCCGGCAGCGACCCCGTCAGCCCGCTGAACCCGCCCGTCTCGCTGCGCCGGATCGCCCATCACTCGCTGACCCCGGGCAGCCCCGAATCGGTCGCCGAGGTCGGCGAGGTGGTCGTCTACCCGGCCGCCGCGCCGCAGGCGGACTCGCTGATCGCGGGGCACAGCATCATCGCCTCGGTGGCCTCCGGCGATCTCGACCCGTGGCTCGCGGTGGACGAGGCGCGGGCCCGGCAGGTCCGCGAGTACGGCGTCCACTCGATGATGTCCGTACCGCTGCAGGCCCGCGGCACCACCCTGGGCGTCGCTGCCTTCACCCGCTTCCGGCGCCCCGAGGCGTTCACCCACGACGACGTGCTGCTCGCCGAGGAGGTCAGCGCCCGCGCCGCCGTGTGCATCGACAACGCCCGCCGCTACTCCCGCGAGCGCGAGACCACGCTCACGCTGCAGCGCAGCCTCCTCCCCCGCCATCTGCCGAGCACGGCCGCGGTGGAGGCGGCGTCCCGGTATCTCCCGGCCGCGCGGTCCGGGGTGGGCGGCGACTGGTTCGACGTGATCCCGCTGTCCGGGATGCGGGTCGCCATGGTCGTCGGGGACGTCGTCGGCCACGGCATCACCGCCTCGGCGACCATGGGCCGGCTGCGCACGGCCGTCCGCACCCTCGCCGACATCGATCTGGCCCCCGACGAGTTGCTCACCCACCTCGACGACCTGGTCCTGCATCTGTCGCAGGAGTCGGGCGACGGCAGCCCGGGCGAGGTCGGCGCGACCTGTCTGTACGCGGTGTACGACCCGGTGTCGCGCCGCTGCACCCTGGCGCGGGCGGGACATCCGCCGCCCGTGGTGGTCCCGCCGGACGGCCGGGCCCGGCAGCTGGACCTGCCGTCGGGGCCGCCCCTCGGGCTCGGCGGGCTGCCCTTCGAGTCCGCGGAACTCGACCTGCCCGAGGGCACGGTGCTGGCGTTCTACACCGACGGGCTGCTCGAGTCCCGCGCCCGCGACGTGGAGGCCGGCCACGCGATGCTCCGCGAGGCGCTGGCGCACGCGCCCTCGGGTCCGCTCGACGAGACCTGCGACCGCGTCCTGCACACCATGCTCCAGCCGGGCGGCACGGCGGACGACGTGGCGCTGTTGTTGGCCCGCACCCACGGCCTGCCGTCCTCGCAGGTCGCGACCTGGGACATCCCCGCCGATCCGGCGCTCGTCGCCCCCATCCGCAAGCAGGTCCTGGACCAGCTGGCCGTCTGGTCGCTGACCGACGCGTCGTTCACCGCGGAGCTGGTGGTGAGCGAGCTGGTCACCAACGCCATCCGGTACGGCGCGCCGCCCATTCGGCTGCGGCTGATCCACGACGGCTCGACGCTGATCTGCGAGGTCTCCGACACCAACCACACCGCCCCGCACCTGCGTCGCGCCAAGACCTGGGACGAGGGTGGCCGGGGACTGCTTCTGGTCGCCCAGCTCACCCAGCGCTGGGGCAGCAGGCACACCCCGGAGGGCAAGACCATCTGGGCGGAGCTGGGGGTGCTGGACGAGCTGTGAGCGTCCGGCGGGGCGGCGCTCACGGCTGTTTCCCGGGGCGTCACCGGGAGACCCGGACAGATGGCGGTGCGCGGCGTCGGTGCGCGGGGCCGCGCACCGGCCTCGGGCTCGACGAATGAGGTGAACCATGGCGTACGCACGCCAGACGGTGGTACTCGCGAGCGGACTGATGGTGCTGGGCGCGCTCGCCTCGTGCGGCACCGAGATCGGCACCGCGACCGGCACGTCCCCCCGACCCTCGGCCCCCACCGAGCGGACCTCCGCGTTCTCCACCCCGCCCGCGGTGCCCAGCGACACCGTCGCGGCGTCCGTGCACTCCTCGGTACGCTCCCCCTCCGCGCGGGCGGACGAGCCGACGCAGCCCTCGGGGACCCGCTGCCGGACGTCCGAACTGAGCGCGAGCGTCGGCCGGATGGACCCGGGGGCCGGACAGCGCAACTTCCCGGTCGTGCTCACCAACGACTCCTCCCGCACCTGCACGGTGTACGGCTATCCGGGTGCCGCGTTCGTGGACGCGGCCGGCCGGCAGCTCGGCCCGGACCCGGTGCGCACCCCCGGCGACGCGCGCTCCGTCACGCTGGCGCCCGGCGAGAGCGCCTGGGCGGGACTGCGGTACGCGAGCCCCGGCGTCTCCGGCGCCCGTACGGCCGTACCGGCGGCGCTGCTGGTCACCCCGCCGGACGAGCGCGAGCCGTTGAAGGTGCCGTGGAAGGCCGGTGAGGTCCCGGTCGGGGGCAACTCCTCCAAGGTGTTCCTGACGGTGCTTCAGCCAGGGGCCGGGCCCTGACACAGGGGCCAGGGCCGATCAGCGGCGGCGTCCGCCGGGCGTCGGTGAGGGGCTGCTGAGCTCGGTGTCCCAGTGGACGGCCTTCAGCCGCGGGTCGGCCGGTGCGGTGCCGTCGATCGCCCAGCGCTGGGGGTCCTCGTCGGTGCGGGTCTTCAGGACGAGGGCGCCCGAGCCGTCGGTGGCGGCCGGTGCGAGGGCCAGCCTCCGGTCGGCGCGGGGGACGAGGGCGCCCTGCACGGTGAAGTCGTAGCGGACGTCGTCGTCGGCGTCGGCGCGCGAGCCTCCCGTACAGGCGTCCAGGCGCACCGAGTAGCCGATGCGGGAATCCAGGCACAGGTTCGGATCGGCGGCGCTGCGCAGCCGGCCGTCGCTTTCGTACGTCCACAGCTGGTCGTCGGCGGTGGAGCAGGGGGCGAGTGCGGCTTCCGCTCCGGGGACTGTCCTGCCGCCGGTCAGGCCGACGCACAGGCCGGAGGCGGTGTTGCGCAGCCGCCCGCGCAGGGCGCCCTCGGCCGTCTGGCCGGTGCCGATCCAGGAGGGGTCGCCGCCGGTCGAGGGGCTCGCCCCTGCTCCGGGTGCGCGGGAGGAACGGCCGTCGCCGCGTGGCGGGGTGCGGTCGGTGTCGTCGCCGGTGCCGGTGGTGGCCCAGAGGACCAGGGGAAGGACGATCAGGCCGCTTACGGTGAGCACGCCCGCGGTGATGTGCCGCCGGCGGACGGCCGTCCGGGCGGGGCGGGGTGGGGCGTGGCGGGGTGTCGGTGAGGTGCGGGCGTGCGGGGATGCCGTACGGCGGGCCTCGCGGAGGGCATCCGGGACCGGTCCCGGAAACGGCTCGGCGCTCCAGAAGGAGAACGCCTCGGCGGGCACGGCATGCGCGGCGGGAGCGGCCTGCGTTCCGGCGCCGGGAAACGCCTCCGCACCGGGAAACGCCTCCGCACCGGGGAACTCCTCGGCACTCCGGAAGGTCCGCACCTCGGCCAGGTCTCCGGCGGCCACCGCGATGTCGAAGACGTCCCGGGCCGGCGGTATCTGCCCCGCACCGGTCGTGCGCGCGCCGTCGGCCGCGCGAGCGCGGCTCGCCACATAGTCCCGGGCGCCCCAGCCGAGGACCGCCTCCGCCAGTGCCGTGCCGAGCCCGCCGGTGAAGCGGGTGAGTTGGTCCGCGGCGTACCGGCAGTGGGTGCAGGTGTCCAGGTGGTGGCGCAGGTCGGGATCGACGGTGACGCCGGGGCGGCGGCAGGTGACGTCCAGCATGCGCAGATAGCTGCGGCACTCCTGGTGCGGGGCGAGTTCGCGGTGGAGCTGGAGGCACTCCTCACGCAACCGGGCGTGTGCGCGGTCCAGTTGGATGCGGGCGCTCTCCTCGTCCGTGCCGAGCAGCGCGGCGGGGACGGCGAGCGGTTCGGACTCGACCTCGGCGTGCCACAGCAGGCACCGGGCGGTCTGGGGCAGTCGCCCGAAGGCACCGGACAGCAGCCGCCGTTCGGGCCGCGGCAGCAGGAGGGCGGCGGGCCGGCCGCCGTCACCGGCCGCGGCCCTGAGGTCGGGGTGGAGCAGGTCGCGTCGGCCGTCGTCGTCCCACTCGGCGGCGATCCGGCGCACGGTCACGAGGAGTTGGGGCCGCCAGGCGGAGGCCGGGCCGTTGTACCGCAGGGTCTCGCCGAAGAGCCGGGTGAAGGCGGCCGTGGTGAGCATGCCGGCGGAGCGCGGGCCGTCGGTGCACAGGCACGCGTAGGTGAAGGCGGCTTCCCAGTGCCGGTCCAGCAGTTCCCCGACCGGATGCAGCGCGGGCGTGGCACCGGTCCATGTCCGGAGCTCGGCGCTCAGCTGCTCGTCCGTGACGCCGAACGGGCGGGACGGATCCGCGGAATGCGACGGGCCGGTGCGCTTCACGGCTGCGTTCCTCTCGGGGACGGTCAGGAATCGTTGTCTGCACGCCGACAGCGCCACACCCTTGCACAGGCCGACGAGGGGGAACAAGGGATACCGAGGTTTGCCGATCGGCTTTCGTGGTGCGCTGAGAAAACCGGTTGTGCGTACCGCGGCCGGGGCCCCAGGCTCCTGCCATGCGCACGATGCCCGCCCCGTTGCCCCTGTCCGCCGCCGCACCTTCGGCGCGCCGACAGCAGCAGCCCGGTCGCCGCGGAGGACCGACACCGCCGCGCTCATGACCGGCGCCCTCGTCGCGGGGCTGCTCGCCGGGTACGGCATCGCCGTGCCCGTCGGCGCCGTCGGTACCTACCTGGTCTCCCTGACCGCCCGCACCTCGCTGCGCACCGGCGTCTGCGCTGCTCTCGGCGTCGCCACCGCCGACGGCCTGTACGCCCTCGCGGCCACCGTCGGCGGTTCCGCCCTGGCGTCCGTGCTGCGGCCGGTGCTCACGCCGCTGCGCTGGATCTGTGTGCTGGTACTGCTGGCGCTGGCGGCGTGGAGCGCGGCCGGGGCGGTGCGGCAGTACCGCGAGCGCCGGCTCGCCACCCGCCGCGATCCCGCTCCCCGGGCCCCGTACGGGCGTACGTCGTGCTGCTCGGGATCACGCTGCTGAACCCCACCACCGTGATCTACTTCGCGGCGCTCGTGCTCGGCACGCGGACCGGCGCGACGGCCGGGTTCTGGGAGCAGGCGGTGTTCGTGACGGCGGCCTTCGTCGCGTCCGCGAGCTGGCAGGTGCTGCTGGCCGGCGGGGGCGCGCTGCTGGGCCGGGCGCTGACCGGGCACCGGGGTCGGCTGGTGACCGCGCTGGTGGCCGCCGCGGTGATGACGGTCCTGGCCCTTCGCATGGCCGTGTCGCACGGATGAATCCGGGTGGCCGCGGGTGTTGCATGGGACACGGCACAGCAGACAGCCGACGACGATGGGACGGATGGCATGCCTCTCGAGGGAGAGTACGAACCGAGCCCGACCCGGTGGGTGCGTGAGCAGGTGGAGCGCTATGAGAGCTCCGGCGGCACGGAGGGGACGACCCTGCAGGGGACGAATTACCCCGTCATCGTGCTGACCAGCCGCGGCGCGAAGAGCGGCAAGCTGCGCAAGACGCCGCTCATGCGGGTGGCGCACGACGGCCGCTATGCGGTGGTGGCCTCGCTGGGCGGGGCGCCGAAGCACCCGGTCTGGTACCACAACCTCAAGGCCGATCCGCTGGTCGAGCTGCAGGACGGCCCGGTGAAGCGGGACATGACGGCCCGTGAGGTCACCGGGGCGGAGAAGGACGAGTGGTGGGAGCGCGCGGTGGCGGCGTATCCGCCGTACGCCGACTACCAGAAGAAGACCGACCGGGAGATCCCGGTCTTCGTGCTGGAACCGGTCGACGGCGGCTGACGGATCCGCCGGGACTCCGCCGGGGCGCGGCGACAAGAAATTCGCTCCGTCCGGTGTGCATGAAGTGTCCGGCGCCGGGCACGTGAGTGTCAGGCCCCGCCGCGTTCCCCCGTCGCGGCGGGGCTCTCCCATGCCTCGCGGGCCTCGGGGGCGCGGTGGTCGGTGACGTCGAGGAAGATCTGCTCCGCCTCGGGGACGACGCCGGCGATGGACCGCTTGATGCGCACGGCGACCTCCTCCACGCGCTCGCTGTCCAGGCCCGGCGCGAGGTCGACCCGGGCGGCGATCAGGGCGGTGTCCAGGCCCGTCTTCATGGTGAAGAGTGCCTCCACGCTGTCGATCTCCGGCTGGGCCCGCAGCAGCGCCCGGATCCGTTCGCTCGCCTCGGGGTCGGCGGCCTCGCCGATCAGCTGGGCGCGGGCGTCCCGGCCGAGCCGGTAGGCCACGTAGACCAGCAGCGCGCCGATGGCCATGGAGGCGGCCGCCTCCCACAGCACCTGGCCGGTGGCCATGTGCAGCAGCATGCCGGCGGCGGCCAGGGTCACGCCCAGCACGGCGGTGCCGTCCTCGGCGACCACCGTGCGCAGGGCCGGGTCGCGCAGTCCGTCGCCCGCGCCGCCCTGCCTGCGCACCTGGTACAGGGCCCGCAGCAGTGAGCCGCCCTCCGCGAGGAGGGCGACACCGAGCACGACGAGTCCGGCCACATAGCCGCCGAGGTCCTCCGCACCGCCGCCGCGCAGGGCCTCCACGCCCTGGTAGAACGAGAAGCAGCCGCCCATGATGAAGATCCCCACGGCGGCGAGGAGCGACCAGAAGAAGCGTTCCTTGCCGTAGCCGAAGGGGTGGCGGCGGTCCGGCGGGCGGCGGCTGCGCCGCAGTGCGGCGAGCAGGAACACCTCGTTCATGCTGTCGGCCACCGAGTGCGCCGCCTCCGACAGCAGCGCCGGCGACGCCACGGCGAGTCCGCCGATGGCCTTCGCCGCCGCGATCACCACATTGGCCCCGAGCGCCACCAGCACGGTGACCCGTGTTCTGCGATCCGATCGTGTACTCACCTCGGGCGATTGCCCCGGTCGGGCTAGGTCACACCGTGCCGAGTGCCGAAAACGGGGAACGCGGTGACAGGGACCCTGAACGGGAACGGCGAGGAGGAGGAGATCCATGAGCCGCGACGACGGGGGCGGCGGCAACAGCTCCTACGGCAGGAAGGCGTTCACCCGGTCGAAGGCGCACTTCAAGGACCGGATCACCGCCGACGGCGGCGACGGCTGGCCGGTGGAGCCCGGCCGGTACCGGCTGGTCGTCAGCCGTGCCTGCCCGTGGGCGAGCCGCGCGCTGGTGTCCCGGCGGCTGCTCGGTCTTCAGGACGCGCTGTCGCTGGCGGTCGCCGACCCGATCCAGGACGACCGCAGCTGGCGCTTCACGCTGGACCCGGGCGGCCGGGACCCGGTGCTCGGCATCCGGTATCTGAGCGAGGCCTACGACCGGCGGGAGACGGACTACCCGGGCGGGGTGAGCGTGCCGGCGATCGTCGACGTGCCCACGGGGAAGCTGGTCACCAACGACTACCAGCGGATCACGCTCGATCTCGCCACCGAGTGGACGGCCCTGCACCGGGAGGGGGCGCCGGACCTGTATCCGAAGGAGCGGCGGGACGAGATCGACGCGGTGATGGAGGACGTCTTCCGGGACGTCAACAACGGCGTGTACCGGGCGGGCTTCGCGACCGGGCAGGAGGAGTACGAGGCGGCGTGCACGGATGTGTTCCGGCGGCTCGAGCTGCTGTCGCGGCGGCTCGAGGGGCAGCGGTATCTGGTCGGCGACACCATCACCGAGGCGGACATCCGGCTGTTCACCACGCTGGTGCGGTTCGACGCCGTGTACCACGGCCACTTCAAGTGCAACCGGTGGAAGCTGACGGAGAACCCGGTGCTGTGGGCGTACGTCCGTGATCTCTTCCAGACGCCGGGGTTCGGCGACACCGTCGACTTCGACCACATCAAGCGGCACTACTACCAGGTGCACACCGGCATCAACCCGACCGGCATCGTGCCCCTCGGCCCCGATCCGTCCGGCTGGCTGACGCCCCATCACCGTGAGGAGCTGGGCGGCCGGCCGTTCGGGGACGGCACCCCGCCGGGGCCGGTCCGCGCCGACGAGGAGGTCCCCGCCCGGGGGCGCCCCTGACCCGACCATCCATGGAACACAGCCGACCGACCTAGGAGATCCACGTGGCGAAGAAGAGCAAGAAGGCGAAGCTGCCCATGGCGTACAAGCCGATCGGGTTCGCCCTCAGTTGGACGGGCGGAACCCTGGCGGGGCTCGCCTTCCAGAAGACCTGGAAGGTGATCCGGCACGAGGACAACGCGCCCGACGCGCTGGACCGGGACCGCCGCTGGGGAGAGATCCTGCTGGCCGCGGCGATCCAGGGCGCCATCTTCGCGGCGGTGCGCAGCGCCGTGGACCGCGCGGGCGCGAAGGCCATCGAGCGCTCGACGGGCACCTGGCCCGTCACCGAGAAGAAGAAGGGCCGCGACTGACGCGTCGGCGTCAGGGCCCGGTCAGGATGCCGTCGGCCGGGCGCGGGGTGCCCTGCACCCCGCGCCCGGCCCGTGCTGTGCGCTCGCCTCAGCCCTGTTTCGGTGATGTGGGGGCGCCTCGGCGCAGGGTGAAGGAGTGGCCGGCCGGGTCGGCGTAGCCGCGTTCGTCGAGGGGGCCCGTGGTGTCGGTGGCCTCCACGGGGCGGCCGCCGAGGCCCACGATGCGGCGTTCCACGGCGTCGAGGTCCTCCACCACGAACTCCAGGTGGGCCTGGAGCGAGTTCTCGGGGCGGGGCCAGCTGGGGGCGGTCGCGTTGACGTCGCGGCGCAGGGCCAGCCGGAAGCCGTCGGCGGAGCGGAGCTCCACCCGGTTGGCGTTGGCGTCCGTCTGATCGGCGTCGAGCAACTCCGTGTAGAACCGGGCCAGTTTCTCGGGCTCGGCACAGTCGAGCACCACGACGCCCGCCGTCACCAGTGTCATGTCTCCTCCGCGGGTCCGCCGGTCGCGGCGGGGCCGCGCGCCCCGCCCTGCAGGAGACGGATATCCGCACCGAGCGAATTCAGTCGGGCGCCGCGCCGAGGACTGCAATTCGAAGACATATGTCAATCGAACATGCTCAAATTCAGTCGGTCGAGGGTAACTTGCTTGGCGGGGAACGACGTTGGCGC
Source organism: Streptomyces sp. 15-116A (assembly GCF_025290915.1). Lineage (GTDB taxonomy): Bacteria > Actinomycetota > Actinomycetes > Streptomycetales > Streptomycetaceae > Streptomyces. The sequence goes on from NZ_JAOCQE010000077.1 coordinate 15,779, forward strand.
CGTACGCCGTCCCCGCGGTACCGCGCACGGAGCAGGCTGGAGGCGATGGCGTCGTGCGGCACGAACCTGCACCGCTGACCCGGCATCTGCGCGTCCACCGGGACCGGGGACACACGGTGCTGGAGTTCCGCGGTGAGATCGACATCGCCGCGGCCGCGGAGATCGTCCCGCATCTGGACGCGGCGACCTCGGAGCCGGACGCCCGGGTGGTGATCGACCTGACCCGGATCGAGTTCTTCGACTGCTCCGGCCTGCGGCTGCTCTACCGCGCCCGGCAGCGGGTGAGGGACCGCGGCGGCCGGCTGCACCTGGTGTGCGTCCACCCGCTGACCCTGCGCATGCTGCGGATCACCGGTCTCTCCCGGCTGCTGCCGCCGCGCCCGACGCTGGACGCGGCCCTGGAGCAGCCGGAGTCGGCCTCGGGCCCCGTGTGACCGTTACGCGGTCGGCGGTGTGTCGAACAGGGCGCTGACCGACTCACCGTTGTGGATGCGCCGCACCGCCTCCGCGAGCGCGGGGGCGATGGACAGGATCCGCAGCTTGTCGGTGTGTTCGTGCGCCGGCACCGGGACGGTGTTGGTGCACACGATCTCCAGCACGTCGCTCTGCTCGCTCAGCCGCTTGAGCGCACCGGCCGCGAACAGCCCGTGCGTACAGGCCACCCGGATCGACCGAGCCCCCAACTCGCGCAGCCGGTCGAGCAGTTCGAGCACCGTGCTGCCCTTGGCGATCTCGTCGTCCAGGACGATGACGTCCCGTCCGGCGACCTCGCCGATGACGGAGCTGATCTGCACCCGGTCGTCGGCGAACCGCTGCTTGGCCCCGGCGGCCACCTGCGCCCCGATCAGCCGGGCGAAGTGGGCCGCCTCCTTGGCGTTGCCCAGGTCGGGCGAGACGACGGTGGTGCGGCTGAGGTCGTACTGCCGGAAGTGCGCGGCCAGTTCACGCAGGGCGTGCAGATGGTCGACGGGCACCGAGAAGAAGCCGTGCACCTGCGGTGCGTGCAGCGTCATCGCCAGCACCCGGCTCGCGCCCGCCGCCACCAGCAGATCGGCGACCAGGCGCCCGCCGAGCGAGATGCGCGGGGCGTCCTTCTTGTCGGAGCGCGCGTAGGCGTAGTGCGGCATCACCACGGTGATCCGGGACGCCGACGCCCCGCGGGCCGCGTCGCACATCAGCAGCAGCTCGACCAGATGCTCCTGCACCGGCTTGACCAGCGGCTGCACCAGGAACACGTCCCGCTCACGGCAGTTGGCCTGGAGCTGCACCTCCAGGCAGTCGTTGGCGAACCGGCTGACCCGGGTGGGGCTGAGCGGCACTTTGAGGTGGGCGCAGACCTCCTCGGCGAGCTCGGGATGGGCACTGCCGCTGAACACGGCGATGTCTCGCACGGTCGGTCTCCTCGCATGATCATGTCGGCCCGGCGAGGCTCATGCTACTGGCCTGCGACGACGCGCCGTTCTCCGTCTTGCGCCCCGGGACGGGAGCTGCGGCAGTACGGCGAACCGCGGGCGGTCCGTGGCCGTTCGCGCAGATCCCCGCACCCCCTTCGAGGCGCTTTCCGCGCCCTTCGGTGCGGTGTGCGCCCCTTTGTGCACCCGACGCTGTCGCGGGTTCTCAACGGACCTGTCTGACGCGGGAGATGGGGGGCATCCGCACCCGTAGGAAGGAGGGCCGTCCGCCATGACGACTCCCATCAGGCGACTGTCCACGCGCACACCGCGCTGGGTGAAGGCGCTGACCGCGGTGGTGCTGCTGATCGTCGTGCTGCTCGCGGGGATCCGGCTCAGCGGCCTGCCGGGCCTGAAGGACGTGTTCGGCACCGAGACCCACGACCGCTCCGGCCCCGCCCTGCTGAAGTCGATCCAGGACATGAGCCGTTACGACGCCGCCTCCGGGAACTTCCAGGTGGTCGTCGACCTGGAGAAGGACGCCAAGTACCTGCCCGACGCGCTGCGCGGCAGCCGCACCCTGTACGTGGGCGCCGGCACCGTGGACGCCTATGTCGACCTCGGGAAGGTCGGCAAGGACGCCGTGCGCGTGAACGAGGACCGCACGGCCGCCACCCTGCGGCTGCCCCACGCCCGGCTGGGCACCCCGGCGCTGGACCCCGAGCGCTCCTACGCCGTGTCCAAGCAGCGCGGCCTCTTCGACCGGCTCGGCGACCTGTTCTCGGACAACCCCAACAGCGAACAGGCCGTGCAGAAGCTCGCCGTGCGGCACATCGGCGACGCGGCGAAGGACAGCGGTCTGACCGCCCGCGCGGAGGCCAACACCACGGAGATGCTCGAAGGTCTGCTGCGCTCCCTGGGCTTCAAGGACGTGAAGGTCACCTACGGCGGCTGACGCTCGCCGGGAAGCAACCGCCGTACCCCGCACGCATGTCGACGACTGGAGGACACCATGGCCCGAACCGCCTCGCATCCCGCCTCCGCCGCGCGCCGGCGTCCCCGGCCGCCGGCGCGCGGCAAGGGGGAGCCGGACGGGCGGCGCCCGCTCCCGCTGCCGTTGCGGCTGCTGGCGATGGCGTGCGCCTTCGTGTTCATGGTGGTCTTCGCGGTGGTCCTGGCCCGGCTGACCCTGCAGCCCTCCCCCGCCTCCGAGGCGCTGACGCACACCAATCTGCATCCGGGCCGCTCGCTGCGGGCCTATCTGGACCAGCCGGCGCTGCGGGACGCCGTGCGGCAGATCGGCGGCAACATCCTGCTGGGCGTGCCGTTCGGCATCCTCACCCCGGTGGTCGCGCCGCGCACCCGGGGATTCCTGCGGGTGCTGCTGCTGACCGCCGTCGTGATGCTGCTGGTGGAGTTCGCGCAGGGCGCGCTGGTCACCGGGCGGGCCTTCGACGTCGACGACGTCATCCTGAACACCGGCGGCGCGCTGCTGGGTTATCTGCTCCTGGGCCGGCGGCTGGCCCGCGCGGTGCACGCGCGCAGGCGCAAGGCCTGACCGGCACAGGCCGACCCCGGCGCCCGCCACGGGGCGCCGGGCGTGTGAACGGGCCGTGCCGCTAGTGCACGGTCCAGGTGAACTTGTCGCCGCCCACCCAGCGGACCACGTCCGGGTCGTCCAGGTCGTGGACGGTGATCCCGAACGCGGCGGCGGCCTGCAGCACATCGGTGACGGCCTTCGCCTCGCCGACCACCTGTCCGTCGATCTCCACGATCCGGAACGGCGGCGTACCGGGCTGGACTCCGAGCACCATGATCCGCGGGTGGGTGATGTGCGGGCTCGCGCTTTCGGTCATGAATAGAGCGTAGAGCGCAATCGGCGCGAACGCGGCGTTCGGGGCGGCCTTCGTCCCCGGGCGCCGCGCGCCGCGTCACCGGGCGCCGCCGGGCGTCGTTCAGGGGCGCCGCCAGTCGTCGCTCGTCAGATGCGACCCGGCCTGCGGTCCCATCCGCAGCATTCCGCCGTCCACGCTCCAGGAGGCGCCGGTGACGTACGAGGCGTCCGGTCCGGCGAGGAAGGCGATGACGGCGGCGACCTCGCGGGCGTCACCGGGCCGCCCGAGGGGGACGCCGGGGCGGGACTCGGTGTGCGGGTCGGTGTCCTCCTGGCCCGTCATGGGGGTGGCGATCTCGCCGGGGGCGACGGCGTTCACGGTGATGCCGTGCTCGGCGAGCTCCAGCGCCATCACCTGGGTGAGCAGCCCGAGGCCGCCCTTGGCCGCGCAGTAGGGGGCGGCGCCGACGCGCGGCTGGTGCTCGTGCACGGAGGTGACGTTCACGATGCGGCCCCCGTCGCCCTGCCGGATCATGTGCCGCGCCGCCTTCTGGCCGCACAGGAACGGGCCGACCAGATCCACGTCGAGGACCTCGCGGACCGTGGCGAGGTCCAGGTCGAGGAAGGGCGTCATGGTGCCCGTACCGGCGTTGTTGACCAGGACGTCGATGCGGCCCAGCCGGTCGCACAGCTCGTCGACGGTGTCCGCGGCGGCCGGCAGCCGGGTCAGGTCCAGCCGGGCGACCTCGGCCCGCCGCCCGTGCGCCCGCACCTCCTCGGCCGTCTCCTCGGCGCCCTGCCGGTCGCTGTGCCAGGTGATGCCGACGTCCAGACCGGCCTCGGCCAGGCGTACGGCGGTGGCCCGGCCGATCCCGGAGTCGGCACCGGTGATCACGGCGGCCCTGACGGGGGCGGTGGGAGCGGACATAGACGGCCTCCTGATCGGCGGGGAGCGGAACGAGGCATCGCAGTACCCGGGCGCACCGGGAGCAAACCGCCGCTTACGCCGTGCGGCCGTACGTCTGCTGGGGAACTCTGGAGCGAGGAGGTGGCCGATGGATCCCGTCGAGGCGTTGGAGCGGATCGCCTTTCTGCTGGAGCGGTCACTGGCGCCGACGTACCGGGTCCGGGCGTTCCGTACCGCCGCCAGGGTGCTGACGGAGCTGGGCGCCGAAGAGGTGCGCGAGCGGACGGCGGCCGGGTCGCTGGAGTCGCTGAAGGGGGTCGGCCCGAAGACGGCGCAGGTGGTGCGGGAGGCCCTGGAGGGCCGGGTGCCCGGCTATCTGGAGAAGCTGGAGGGCGAGGCGGCGGCCGAGACGCCGGCGCGGCGGGGCGGCGAGGGGCTGCGGGCGCTGCTGCGCGGGGACTGCCACGTGCACTCCGACTGGTCGGACGGCGGCAGCCCCATCGAGGAGATGGGGCGGGCCGCGGCGGCGCTCGGGCACGAATGGACCGCCCTCACGGACCACTCCCCCCGGCTGACCGTGGCCCGCGGGCTGTCGGCGGACCGGCTGCGCGAGCAGCTGGAGGTGGTGGCGCGGCTGAACGAGACCTGGGCTCCGTTCCGGCTGCTCACCGGCATCGAGTGCGACATCCTCGAGGACGGCTCCCTCGACCAGGAGCCCGAGCTGCTGGACCGGCTCGATGTCGTGGTGGTGTCCGTGCACTCCAAGCTGCGGATGGACGCCCGTTCGATGACCCGCCGCATGGTCGCGGCCGTACGCGATCCGCACTCGGACGTGCTCGGGCACTGCACCGGGCGGCTGCTGAGCGGGCGGGGGCGGCCGGAGTCGCAGTTCGACGCGGACGAGGTGTTCGCGGCGTGCGCGGAGACCGGCACGGCCCTGGAGATCAACAGCCGGCCCGAGCGGCTCGACCCGCCGAAGCGGCTGCTGCGCCGGGCGGTGGAGGCGGGCGTGCTGTTCGCCCTCGACACCGACGCGCACGCGCCGGGCCAGCTGGACTGGCAGATCCTCGGCTGCGCCCGCGCGGAGGAGTGCGGGGTGCCGTCCGAGCGGGTGGTCACCACCTGGTCGCTGGAACAGCTGCTGGGCTGGACACGGGAGCGGAAGCTGCCGTGACGGGCGCGGAAGCTGCCGTGACAGGGGCGGGCGGGGCGGCGGCCCGAGTGGGTACCCGCGCCGCTCACAGGAAGCCGGAAGAAGGGACCGTGATGGAACGCGCGGCCGTGTTCGACGTCGACGGCACGCTGGTCGACACCAACCATCTGCATGTGACGGCCTGGTGGGAGGCCTTCCGGCAGGCGGGCCACCGGGTGCCCATGCACGCTGTGCACCGGGCCGTGGGGCTGCCCTCCACCGATCTCGTCGCGCATCTGCTGGGCGACGAGCGGGACACGGACCAGGACGAGCAGCTGAGCGCCGCGCACAAGGCGCTGTACGGGCAGTACTTCGACCGGCTGCCCGCCCTGCCGGACGCGGGCCGGCTGCTGAAGCGGCTGCACTCGGACGGGTGGAAGGTGGTGCTGGCCACCTCGGCGGGCGGGGCGGAGCTGGGCGCGCTGCGCCGGGCGATCGGCGCCGACGAGGCGATCACCGCGACGGCGAGCTCCGACGACGTGGACGAGGGCAAACCCGCGCCCGAGCCGGTCGAGCACGCCCTGGAACTGGCCGGGGTGCCCGCCGAGCGGGCGGTGTTCGTCGGCGACACGGTGTGGGACATGCGGGCGGCCGGCCGGGCCGGGGTGCGCTGTGTGGCCCTGCTCTGCGGCGGCATCCCGCGCGCCGATCTGGAGGAGGCGGGCGCCGAGGCGGTGTACGACGACCCGGCTCACCTGCTGGCGTCGCTGCCGGGCAGTCCGCTGGCGTGAGCCGCCGGGGTGCGGGGATACCCGGCAGCGCATGACGCGTGTGTGGGAGACGGCAGGGCGAGGGGACGTGGGCGGCCGTACGGCACCGGTGGCCCGGATGGCGGACGCGGTACGGCGGGACGTACGGGCCGCCGGTCTCGCGGCGCGGGCCGCCTGGCGGGGGCCGGGACGGGAACGGGATCAGCTCGTCCAGTCGATGAAGGCGGCCGGGGCGGCGCTGCTGGCCTGGGTGGTGGCGTGGGTGTGGCTCGGCGACCCGATGGCGCTGATGGCCCCCTGGGTGGCCCTGGTGCTGGTGCAGGCGACCGTGTACAGCTCGGTGCTCCAGGCGGGCCGCCAGTTCACGGCGATCTGTGTCGGGGCGCTGGTGGCGTCGGGGGCGCAGGTGGTGACGGACGACGCGACGGGCGCGCTCGCGCTGTCGATCCCGGTGCTGATGCTGCTGTCGAACTGGCCGCGCTTCGGCGACCAGGGTGTGTACGCCGCCACCACGGCGCTGTTCACGATCGCCTCGGGCACGGTCAGCGCCGCGGCGGTCGGGCACCGGCTCGGGCAGGCGGCGCTCGGCGCGGCCATCGGTGTCGCCGTCAACGCGCTGGTGCTGCCGCCGATCCATCTGCGGGACGTACGGGAGAACCTGTCGGCGCTCGCCCGGGAGACCGGTGATCTGCTGCACGCGATCGCCGGGGATCTGCGGGAGGGCGACTGGGACGCGGGGACGGCCGCGGACCGGCACGCGGCCTCGCTGCGGCTGCACGGCCGGCTGGACGCGCTGCGCTCGGCGCGCGGCTGGAGCCGGGAGAGCCTGCGGTTCACCTCGGGCCCCCTGCGGGCGCTGCACCGGGCGCCGGCCGCCGCGCTGCCGCCGGAGGAGGAGGACGAGCGGTTCAGCCGAGTCATCGGGCATGTCACGGCGCTGACCCGCACGCTGGCGGTGGCCGTCGACGACAACCGCTCGTCCGCTCCGCCGGATCCGGAGGTGCTGCGCCGCTGCGGGCGGTTGCTGAAGCTGATCGGTGACACCTGCGAGGCGGAGGGGCGCCGTCTGCTGGACAACGGCCCCGCAAGGGGCTCGCGCCCGGACGAGCGGACCGAGGCGGTGATGCGGCAGCTGCACGAGGACCTGCGGGAAGGGCTGCGGGAGCACGCCGGGCGGGGCGCCGGGCGTGCGGCGGTGCTGGGCACGCTGCTGCTCCAGGCAGAGAACCTGTGGGCCGACCTGGTTCCGGAAGTACACGACGAGTGACGCACATCACCTCAAACGGCGACATTCGGTGGAACACCCGAGGGTGGTTGCCCGTTGAACGAGGCGTGGGTGCGGATGGGACAGTGTCCCCGGGCCTCACCATTCGCCCACAGGGACGATCGTTCGGCTGAAGCCCTGTGGAGCCTTTCGCCGAGAGGCGACCGCCATCCGTGCCCACCACGTGACCGCCCCGACCGTGATTCCCCCGTCGCGGTCGGGGCCTTGTCTTTTCGGCACCTTCCTCGGGTCTTCTTCTCCGCCCTTCCTCGGGGTCCTCTTTCCGCCCCGTCTTGCGGGTACTCGGCCGGTTCCACGGAGCATCCGGCCGAGAGGAGTGGACGGTGAGCAGCAACGCGGGCATGAGGGTCGTGGTGACGGGCGCCACGGGGAACGTCGGGACGAGCGTGGTGCGCGCCCTCTCCGAGGAGCCCCGGGTCGAATCCGTCGTGGGTCTGGCCCGGCGGATCCCCGAGTGGTCACCGGCGAAGACGACCTGGTCGGCGATGGATCTGGCCTCCGAGGGCTCCGGCCTCGCGGAGAGGTTCGCGGGCGCCGACGCGGTGGTCCATCTGGCCTGGGCGTTCCAGCCGACGCACGATCCGGCGACGACCTGGCGCACCAACGTCCTGGGCGGCATGCGCGTGTTCGACGCGGTCGCCGAGGCCGGCGTGCCGGCGCTGGTGCACGCCTCGTCCGTCGGGGCGTACTCGCCGGGGCCGAAGGATCGAGCGGTCGACGAGTCGTGGCCCACGCACGGCTGGCCGGACGCCGCGTACTGCCGGGAGAAGGCCTATCTGGAGCGGGCCCTGGACACGGTCGAGCGCGATCACCCGGACACAAGGGTGGTGCGGATGCGGCCCGCTTTCCTGTTCAAGCGGGAGTCGGCGAGCGAGCAGCGCCGGATCTTCGGCGGCCGTTTCCTGCCGGGGCAGCTGATGCGCCCCGATCTGCTGCCGTTCCTGCCCGACATACCCGGGCTGCGCGTGCAGGCGCTGCACACCGACGACGCGGCGACCGCGTACCGGCTGGCCGTGCTGGACGGTGACGCGAAGGGCGCGTTCAACCTCGCGGCGGAGCCGCCGGTCGACGCGGAACTGCTCGGCGAGCTGCTCGGCACCCGCCGCGTCCGCCTGCCCCGCACCGCGGCCCGCTCGGCGGTCGCCGCGG
>NZ_JAOCQE010000078.1 GCF_025290915.1 Streptomyces sp. 15-116A
CGCTCCGCCGGCCCCATCCCGGGCACGGGCCCGGGGTCGATGTCGGCGCCGGGCACGTGCCGGGGCGCCGCCAGCCGGGTCCGTACCGCTTCGACCAGCGCGTCCCGCACGGCGTCCACGGCACGCTCCGGATCCGCGGCGGGCGCCGCGACGGCGAGCGAGGCGACCGGTTCGTATCCGGCGATCTCCCGGGCCCCGGCGCGCAGGATCAGCGCGTGCCCCGGCGGGATGCGCTTCACGCCGTCGTAGGGGGTGGAGTCGTGCAGCGCGGCCGGTACGTCGGGCGCGGCGAGCAGCGCGGCGAGGTGCCCGAAGTCGAGGTTGGCCTCGATGAGGTCGGCCAGCGGCAGCGCGGCGGTCGCGTACGCCGTGCCGCCGGCCCAGGGGGTGTAGAACACCGGCCGGGCGCCCGCGAGATCACCGCAGACGGTGACCCGCCGCCCGACCTTCACGACCGCGGTGTAGCTGCCCGGCCAGGCGGTCAGATGCCGAAGTGCCCCGCCGCGCGCGGCGAACAACGCGACGCGCAGCTGCTCGTCGGAGGCGCCGCAGGTGCCGAGGACGGCGATGCGGGTCTGGGCGTCGGCCGTCACCACCCGCACCTCGTCGGGCCGCCAGTCGCCGACCGCCCACAGCGGGTCGGGGTCGCCCCACAGCAGCTGGGACCCCACGGGGTGCACCGTCTCGCCGTCGTTGCCGGTGGCGCCGGCCGAGCCGTACCCACCGGCTCCGACGGCTCCCGCGGCGGTGCTGCTCCACCCCACCAACCACCGCATCGCCGCCTCCACAGGCTGTGGACAACCAGTGCACCGCACGAACCGGTTCTCCATGCTGCCATGAAGGAGGCGCCGCGGAGGCGTGCCGGACCGGCATGTGCTCCGCCGAATGCGCCCCGGCGGAGACACCCGCCCCTGCTCGCGCGCGGACCCGAACTCCCGCCCACCGCACAAAGATCGCCACCCGTCACCGCGCCCCGTCCCACTCCACGGCGACGTGAATGCGCCCCCACGACGCGCCCCAAATGCACCCAACGCGCCCTCAACTGCCAGGGTGAACGCGGTGATACCCCCCGCACCGCGGGGTCGATTTTCGGCCAAATCGGAGCGAGGAGAGCAGCCTCGAACACGCTCCGTGCAACCCCGGCCCACCGCCGGGCGGTCGCGCAGTCCGGGAGACGGAGTACGCCTCCCGGACCGTTCCGCCGCCCGCGGGGATGAAGGCGGCGGTGTCCCCCAGCCCGCTGGATCCAGTACAGCGGGCCGACCCACGCACCGACCATGGAACCGCTCCCGAGATGGCCGGAGAAGAGCGCACGCACAGGCGCACGGCCACACGCCCGGAGCACGCCGCAACTGCGCGTATCGGACCCGTACTTCAGTACGGACCACAATCCCGCCATCCGGAAGAATGCCCCTTAACGCTTGGGATGCGGCGAACTACGCTGGGTTTACGAATGCCGCGTGGTTATGCCAGCGCGGCAGCCGTCTGTGTCGAGGGGTGGCGCATGTCCAGGGAGCAACGCGGGCCGAACGAAAAGCTCGGCGCCGTTCTCGCCCTCGCGGGAATCTCCAACGCAGGCCTCGCGCGTCGCGTCAACGACCTTGGCGCACAGCGAGGACTGACGCTTCGCTACGACAAGACGTCGGTGGCGCGCTGGGTGTCGAAGGGGATGGTGCCGCAGGGTGCGGCGCCGCACCTCATCGCCGCCGCCATCGCCCAGAAGCTGGGCCGCCCCGTCCCGCTCCATGAGATCGGACTGGCGGACGCGGATCCCGCACCCGAGGTGGGCCTCGCCTTCCCCCGGGACGTCGGACAGGCGGTGAAGTCCGCGACGGAGCTGTACCGGCTGGACCTCGCCGGCCGCCGCGCCGGCTCCGGCGGCATCTGGCAGTCGCTCGCCGGATCGTTCGCGGTGAGCGCCTACGCGACTCCCGCCTCGCGATGGCTGATAACCCCGGCCGACAGCTCGGTGGCCCGGGAGGTGAGCCCGTCCGAGGGCTCCGGGGCACCGATCAAAGTCGGCCACAGCGATGTGCAGAAGCTGCGCGAGGCCGCGGAGGACGCGCGGCGCTGGGACTCCAAGTACGGCGGCGGCGACTGGCGTTCGTCGATGGTCCCCGAGTGTTTACGGGTCGAGGCTGCGCCGCTGCTGCTCGGTTCGTACTCCGACGACGTGGGCCGCGCGCTGTTCGGCGCGGCGGCCGAACTGACCCGGCTGGCCGGGTGGATGGCCTTCGACACGGGGCAACAGGAGGCGGCGCAGCGGTACTACATCCAGGCGCTGCGGCTCGCGCGTGCGGCGGCGGACGTCCCGCTCGGCGGGTATGTGCTGGCGTCGATGTCGCTCCAGGCGACGTACCGGGGCTTCGGGGACGAGGGCGTCGATCTCGCCCAGGCCGCGCTGGAACGCAACCGAGGGCTGGCCACGGCCCGCACGATGAGCTTCTTCCGGCTCGTGGAGGCACGCGCGCACGCACGCGCGGGGGACGCGCAGGCGGCGGGCGCCGCGCTGAAGGCGGCGGAGGGATGGCTGGAGCGATCCCGGCCCGGGGACAGCGATCCCTCGTGGCTCGGCTTCTACTCCTACGACCGGTTCGCGGCGGACGCGGCGGAGTGCTACCGGGATCTGAAGGCGCCGCGGCAGGTGCGGAGGTTCACGGAGCAGGCGCTGTCGCAGCCGACGGAGGAGTTTGTGCGGTCGCACGGGCTTCGGCTTGTTGTCTCGGCGGTGGCCGAGCTGGAGTCGGGGAATCTTGATGCGGCGTGCGAGCAGGGGGTTCGGGCGGTGGAGGTGGCTGGGCGGATTTCGTCCGCACGGACCACTGAGTATGTGCGGGATCTTCTGCATCGGCTGGAGCCGTATGGGGATGAGCCGCGGGTTGTGGAGTTGCGGGAGCGGGCTCGGCCGCTATTGATGGCGCCGGCGTGAGCGTTCCTAGGCGTCTGCCGGGCTTGTGTTGTCTTGAGGCTGCGGGCGCGTTGTGGCTGGTCGCGCAGTTCCCCGCGCCCCTGGGGTAACTGTTCTGGACGGCGTTGTCAGTGGTTCGGTGCACTATCGGTGTCGGAGGTGGTGCACGTGGTGGCGTACGACTGTGATGTGCTCGTGGTCGGTGGGGGGATCGTCGGGCTGTCCACCGCCTATGCGATCACGCGGGCCGCGCCCGGGACGCGCGTCGCCGTGCTGGAGAAGGAGGCGGGGCCCGCCCGGCATCAGACGGGGCGGAACAGCGGGGTCATCCACAGCGGGATCTACTACCGGCCGGGGTCGCTGAAGGCGCGGTACGCGGTGCGGGGTGCCGCGGAGATGGTCAAGTTCTGCGCGGAGTACGACATCCCGCATGCCGTGACCGGCAAGCTGATCGTCGCCACCGGGCGGGACGAGCTGCCCCGGCTGCACGCGCTGGTGCAGCGCGGGCGGGAGAACGGGCTCACGGTGCGCGAGCTGGGTACCGCGCAGATGAGCGAGTACGAGCCCGAGGTCACGGGACTCGCCGCCATCCATGTCGGCACCACCGGCATCTGTGACTTCACGGCGGTCGCCCGGCAGCTCGCCGAGGCGTCCGGAGCGGAGATCCGGTACGGGGCCCGGGTGGTCCAGGTCGACCGCCGGCCGGAGCGGGGCGTGGCCGTCCGGACCGCCTCCGGTGAGGTCGTACGCGGGCGCGTGCTGGTGAACTGCGCGGGGCTGTACTGCGACGAGATCGCCCGGCTCACCGGCGACGACCCGGGCGTGCGGATCGTGCCGTTCCGGGGTGAGTACTACGAGCTGGCGCGGCCGGAGCTGGTCCGGGGTCTGGTCTATCCGGTGCCGGACCCGGCGTTCCCGTTCCTCGGGGTGCATCTCACGCGCGGGATCGACGGAGGCGTGCATGTGGGCCCCAACGCGGTGCCGGCCCTGGCCCGCGAGGGCTACGACTGGCGCACCCTGCGCCCCCGTGAGCTGGCGGGGACCCTGGCCTGGCCGGGTGCGTGGCAGCTGGCCCGGCGGCACTGGCGGTACGGCACCGGTGAGCTGCACCGGTCGCTGTCCAAGGCGGCCTTCACCCAGGCGGTACGGCGGCTGCTGCCCGCGGTGACCGAGGAGGATCTCCTCCCCACGGCGGCCGGTGTGCGGGCGCAGGCCGTGCTGCGGGACGGCACCCTCGTCGACGACTTCCTGATCCAGGAGACTCCCCGGGCCGTGCACGTACTGAACGCCCCCTCACCTGCGGCGACGGCCTCGCTGCCGATCGGCCGGGAGGTCGCCCGGCGGGCGCTGGCCGCGCTGGGGCGGTGAGCGTGGTCCACAGCACGGCCGGGGTCCGGCTGCTCCCCCGTAAAATCGACAGCACTGTGTCTGACTCCGTGAACACCCCCGAAGCGCCCCGGTCCGCCCCCGGTCACCTCTCCCCGCACACCCCCGGGGTGTCGGTCCGCCGTACCCGGGCCAAGGGGGAGCCGAGGTTCCCGGACGGGCCCAAGGCCGATCCCGCCGGTTCGCACTTCGAGCGGCGGATCCGGAGTTTCCAGCCGCGGCGGAGCCGGGTGACCGCTGGGCAGGCGGACGCGCTGCAGCGGCTGTGGCCCCAGTGGGGCTTCGACATCGACGGCCGAGGCGTGCTGGACCTCGCCGCGTTCTTCGGCAACGGCAATCCGGTCGTGCTGGAGATCGGCTTCGGCATGGGCGAGGCCACCGCGCAGATGGCCGCCGCAGACCCCGCCACCAACGTCCTCGCCGTGGACGTGCACACCCCGGGCCAGGGCAACCTGCTCAACCTCGCCGACCAGCTCGGCCTGAGCAACGTCCGGGTGGGCAACGGCGACGCGATCATCCTGCTGCGGGAGATGCTCGCCCCCGACAGCCTCGACGGGCTGCGCGTCTACTTCCCCGACCCCTGGCCGAAGAAGCGCCACCACAAGCGGCGGCTGATCCAGCCGGAGTTCCTCACCCTCGCCGCGGCCCGCCTCAGACCGGGCGCGCTGGTGCACTGCGCCACGGACTGGGAGCCGTACGCCGAGCAGATGCTCGACGTGCTCACCGCGCATCCCGCCTTCGAGAACACACAGGCCCACGGCGGCTTCGCGCCACGCCCCGAGTTCCGGCCGCTGACCCGTTTCGAGGGGCAGGGACTGGAGAAGGGTCATGTCGTGAACGACCTTCTTTTCCGTCGCGTACAGCACGAAGACCAGCCCTCCACCGGCGCCTGACCCGCACCTCTCGCGGTCCTGCGGGCGGCGCCCCTGCCTCGTTAGGGTCGACGCGTGGCCAGCTCCCCGTATCCGACGCACCTCAGCCGCCCCGCCGCCGGCCCGGCGCGGCCCACGCACTGGTGGCAGCGGACCTGGGTGCGCTACGCGGCGCTGAGCACGCTTCTCGCCCTGTCCGGGCTGGTCATCCTCGCCCTGGTGCGGGAGCAGACCGGCACCGAGGGCTTCCTGGTCGGGCTGGGCCTCGCGGTGCTGCCAGTGCCGCTGCTGATAGCCGCCTTCCGCTGGCTGGACCGCGTGGAGCCGGGCCCCTGGCGCAACCTGGTCTTCGCGTTCGCCTGGGGCGCCTGCGCGGCGGCGCTGATAGCGATCGTCGCCAACAGCTTCGCGACCAGATGGATAGCGACGGCGACCGCCGACCCGGCCGGGGCGGACACGCTGGGCGCGACCGTGATAGCGCCGGTCGTCGAGGAGTCCGCGAAGGCCGCGGCCGTACTGCTGGTGTTCCTGTTCCGCAGACGGGACTTCACCGGGATCCTCGACGGGGTGGTGATAGCCGGGGTCACCGCGACCGGCTTCGCGTTCACCGAGAACATCCTCTATCTCGGCACGGCCTTCGGCACCGATCAGCTCACCGGCGGCAGCGGCATCGCGTCGGTGACGGCGGCGACGTTCTTCGTCCGCATCGTCATGTCCCCCTTCGCGCACCCGCTGTTCACGGTGCTCACCGGGATCGGGTTCGGCATCTCCGCGCTGGCGGCCGAGCGGCAGCGGGTCCGCCGGGTGCTGCTGCCGCCGGCCGGGCTGCTGCTCGCGATGGGCCTGCACGCGCTGTGGAACGGCTCGTCCACGCTGGGCGAGTACGGCTTCTTCGCGGTGTACGCGGCGTTCATGGTGCCCACGTTCGGGGTGCTGACCTGGCTGGTGGTGTGGACGCGGCAGCGTGAGCTGAGGACCGTGCGGGCGGAGCTGCCCGCGTATGTGATCGCCGGGTGGCTGACGCCGGTGGAGCCGTACGCGCTGGGGCTGATGCGGGCCCGGCGCATCGCCCGGCAGTACGCGCGGCGGCACGGCGGGAAGGCGGCGGCGCGGGCGGTCGCGGAGTACGAGGCGTACGCGACCTCGCTCGCGGTCCTGCGCTACCGGGGGCGGCTCGGGCGGGCCCGGGGGGACTTCGTCGTACGGGAGCGGGAGCTGCTGCGGGAGCTGTGGCACCGGCGCGCGGCGGCCCGCCCGGCCCTGGAGTACGCGGCACGCGCGACGGCACCGCCGGTTCCGGTGGCGGTACCGGCGTGGGCGGGGTACAGCTACGGCTACGGCTACGGCACCAATCCGTACCGCATGTGACCGAAAGGCAGAACGCAGAACGCCGAACGCAGAACGCCGACCGGCAGCCCTGACGTCGGGGGGGCGCCGTCGGGACTGCCGGGGTTCGGGTGGCGGTGCGGTTCAGCCCGCCGGAAGACTCAGGGGGTGAGGCCCTTGCTGCGCAGCCAGGCCAGCGGGTCGATGCCCGAGGCGGAGCCGCCGGGGTGGACCTCCAGGTGGAGGTGGGCGCCGGTGGAGTTGCCGGTGGAGCCGACGCGGCCGATCACATCGCCGGTGTTGACCTTCTGGCCGACGCTGACGCTGATCGAGGACTGGTGGGCGTACCAGATCTCGGTGCCGTCCTCGAGGGTGAGCACGGTCTTGTAGCCGTAGGAACCGTCCCAGCCGGCGGAGGTGATCGTGCCGGTGTGGACGGCCTTGATCAGCGTGCCCGTGGGGGCGGCGAAGTCGAGGCCGGTGTGCTGGCCGGAGGACCAGTAGGCGCCGGCCTGACCGAAGGTGGAGGTGATGGTGTAGGACGAGGTCGGCAGCGCGTACTGCTTGGCCAGCTCGGCGAGACGCTCGGCCTCGGCCTTCTTGCGGGCCTCCTCCTCGGCCTTCTTCTTCGCCGCCTCGGCCTTCTCCTTGGCCTCCTGCTCCGCCTTGGCGGCGGCCTCGGCTGCCGCCTTCTCGGCGGCGGCGACGGCCTCCGCGGCGGCCTTGCTCTCGGCCTGGTCCTGCTGCTGCTCGACCTGCGCCATGATCCGGGCGCGCAGCGCCTCGCCGGCGTCGGAGGCGCCCTGCTCGGTGTCGGCGCTCGTCACGCCGATGTCGCTGAGCGGGGTGGCGGAACCCTTCGGGGTTTCCTCGTCGGAGATGAGGGAACCCACGTTGGGGAGGTCGGGCATGGAGATGGAGACCGGCGGCTTGCCGGTCTGGGCGCTGGCCATACCGCCGGCGCCGACGGCGGCTATGACACCGACGCCGAGAACGGTGGAGCTTCGGGCGAGTCCCCCGCCGCGCTGCTTGGTGACGCGATGCCGGCCGCGGACCGGGCGGACGGACTCCTCGGTGGGGTTCCACTCCTCGAAGGGGCCCTCGTCGGTGCGGATGCCGCCGTAGACGAACGTGTCGCTCGGGGTGAACGGTGCCTCGGGGGCAGGCCGGTTGGACGCCACGTGGGCGTACTCCTTTCCTTCCGTCTCCGCCTACCGGGTTAGCTGACGGGTTCGGAGCGGGAAGGTCTCCTACGCGCGTATACGAGCCGTGTCTCCACGGCGGCATACGCCCGATTCACCCCAAGTGGTGGTTCCCCGGTTCCCTTACGGGATTCGGCGCGTGCGCACGGAGCCGACTTCTGTGACGGCTGGGACGACCGCGCTGCGTTATCGAACGTTAATAGACGCGGGGCTCGGATTCCAAGCCGTTCCTCTTGATCGTTAACGATTTTCGCGGGGACTTAAGAGTCATGGACGGGCGAAAACGGGCGAGTTGACCGCGCATCATGAAGGCCAAGACTTCTGACGTTATGTCAGTTGTTATGCGCAGCGAGGCGACTCGATCACGGGGCGTGACGGCGAAGGGGGAGCATCCGAGGAAACGAGGAAAACGCCGAGGGCCGGAACCCTTTCGGATTCCGGCCCTCGGCCTTCAGTAGCGGGGACAGGATTTGAACCTGCGACCTCTGGGTTATGAGCCCAGCGAGCTACCGAGCTGCTCCACCCCGCGTCGGTAAACACCAGTGTACGCCATCCGCGCGGCAGGTCAGAACAAGTGGCTGTTCGGGGCCTTCGCGCGGTCCTCGTGCTCGGGCAGAACGATCACCGTGGCCCCGCCGTCCCTGAGCACGCCGGTGCCGTCCGCGCCCGGCACGAACGTGTCCGGCTCGCGCCAGGCCGTGACCACCCGGCGGATCCCGGCGTCCAGGATCAGCCGGGCGCAGGGCGCGGGCCGGGACGCGCGGCGGGCGCAGGGTTCCAGGCTGGAGTAGACGGTCGCGGTCGCCAGCCGGGGGTCCGTGGGATCGGCCTTGGCCAGCGCCGCCTCCTCCGCGTGCGCCACGGGGTCGGTGCCCTCCCGGGACCAGCCGCGGGCCAGCTCCGTGCCGTCGGCCGCGACGATCACCGCGCCCACGCTGAACGCCGTGTCCGAGGGCGGGCAATTCGCCGCCAGCTCGCAGGCGAGAGCCAGCCAGTGGTGGTCGGCGGCGGCGGGCAGCTCACCGGTGCCGGGCGCGGTGGGCTCGTAGCGCATGAGGACGACGTCGCCGATCCGGCGGGTGTCGAGGAGCCGTAGGCGTCCGCCCTGGTAGGAGCCGGGGCCGAAGAGGCGGGGGGCGTCCGGGTCGCCGACGAAGAGCGGGGCGAACACCAGCTGGAGTTCGTCGGCGAGGCCCTGGGTGAGCAGCTGGGTGTGGATCACACCGCCGCCCTCGACCATCAGGCGCCGCACGCCGCGCACGTCGTGCAGGTGGGTGAGGAGGCGGCGCCAGCCGAGCTCCGGGCCGAGCGGGACGACGTCGGCGGCGAGGCCCAGGGAGCGGGCCCGCTCGGCACCCTTGTCCGTCGTGTAGAGGACCTTCTCGCCGCCGGTGTGCCAGAAGGCGGCCGCCGGGTCCAGGTCGCCCGAGCCGCTGACGGTGACCTTGAGCGGGTACTCCGGCAGGCCACGCGCGCGGCGGGCGGCGCGGCGGGCGGGCGAGTTGACCAGCAGCCGGGGGTTGTCGGCGCGGATGGTGCCGGCGCCGACGAGGATCGCGTCCACCGAGGCCCGTACGTCGTCGACCCGGTCGAAGTCGGCCGGGCTGGACAGCAGCAGCCGCTCGGGGCCGGTGTCGTCCAGGTAGCCGTCCAGGGAGACGGCGGCGGACAGCAGGACGTACGGGTGGGGCATGGACGGGTCTCCTGGTGTGGGCTTTTTTGCGCGGAGGGGGCTCGGGGCAAGTCTGGCAAGCGGGTGGGTGTGGGTGTCGTCCTCCGGGTGGTTTGGGTGGCGGCACGGATGGGCGTGGGGGCGGGCGGCGTGTGAGCGTGGAGCGGTGCCCTGCATGGCCGTAGGTGCCGTACCTCGTACGTAAGGAGAAGCCCTATCCACTCGGGTCTGCCGATGAGATCACGCCCCGCTCCCGTGCTGTGGAAGGTGGTGACCCGTGGGACATGCTGACACCCTGCTCGCCATGGGCGGCGCCTTCCTCGCCGCCGCGTTCCTCGCCCGCCTCGGCGGCCGGATCGGGCTGCCGACGATCCCCCTGTTCATGCTGGCCGGCATCCTCCTCGGCCCGCACACGCCCGGTCTGGTCCTGGTCGCGGACCCGCACGACTTCGAGATGCTCTCCGCGCTCGGTCTCGTGCTGCTCCTGTTCTACCTGGGCCTGGAGTTCCACCTCGACGATCTGAGCAGCGGCGGCCGGCGGCTGCTGAGCGCCGGCGGCATCTATCTGCTGCTGAACGTCGGCGCCGGTCTCGGCTTCGGCTTCGCCCTCGGCTGGGGCGCCCGGGAGGCGCTGGTGCTCGCCGGGGTGCTGGGCATCTCCTCGTCGGCGATCGTCACGAAGATCCTCATCGACCTGGGCCGCATCGGCCGCCCGGAGACCCGGCTGATCCTCGGTGTCATCGTGGTCGAGGACATCTTCCTGGCGCTGTATCTGGCCGCGCTCCAGCCGATCATCGGCGGGGCCGAGGGCGTGGGGGAGATGCTGCTCCAGGCGTCGAAGGCGTTCGGGTTCCTGCTGGTGCTGGCCGCCGCGGCGCGTTACGGCACGCGGCTGGTCGGCCGGCTCATCGCCGTGCGCGACAACGAACTGCTGGTCATCAGCTTCCTCGGGGCGGCGGTGCTGGTCGCCGGGGTGTCCGAGGTGCTCGGGGTCGCCGACGCGATCGGGGCGTTCATGGTCGGTCTGATCCTGGCGGGCACGCCGTCCGGGCCGCGCATCCGCACGCTGGTGCATCCGCTGCGGGACGCCTTCGCCGCGATCTTCTTCTTCGCCTTCGGGCTGGCCATCGACCCTGGGGACCTCGCGTCCGTCGCCGGTCCGGTCGCCGCCGCGGCGGCACTGACCGTGGTGATGAACCTGGTCGCGGGGCTGCTCGTGGCCCGGCTGTACCGGTACGGCACCGGCACCGCGGCCGAGATCGCCACGACGCTGGTGGCACGCGGGGAGTTCGCGCTGATCCTGGCGGCCATGGCGGCGGGCGCGGGTCTGGACGACCGGCTGGCGCCGTTCATCGCGGGATACGTGCTGGTCCTCGCCGTGCTGGGTCCGGTGGTCGCGGGGCGGGCGGATGTGCTGGCCCGGTGCCTGCGGGTGGTGGGCGGACGGTTGCGGGGGCGGAGGGGCGCGTGGGACGCCGTACGGGACTCGGGCGCGGAGGCCGGGCAGGGCGGCGAACGGGAGCGGGTGGCTGCGCGGGTCGAAGTGGAACGGTGAGGGGGGCGGGCTGGTGGCCGACGCGGGCCGGTGCCCGCCCCTGCTCCTGCCCCTGCTCCTGCTCCTGCTCCTGCCCCCGAGGCCAACGCTGATCGGTAGCCGAGGCGGACCGGTAGCCGCACCCCTCGTCCGCCATGTCCAGCGCTGCCTCCAGCCCTGGCCATCCCACTCCCGGTCAGGGCTCGATCAGGCCCACCCGGATCGCGTACCGGGTGAGTTCCAGGCGGTCCTTCAGGCCGAGCTTCGCCAGGAGATTGGCGCGGTGGCGTTCGACCGTCTTGGGGCTGATGACGAGGAGGCCGGCGATCTGCTGGGACGTGTGGCCCTCGGCGACGAGCTTGAGGATCTCCTCCTCGCGCTCGGTGATGGCCTTGGCGGGCAGCGCCCTGCCCTCCCGTGCGCGGTCGAGGTAGTCGCGGATCAGGGCGTTGACGGCACCGGGATAGAGGAACGGCTCCCCGCGCATGGTGGCGTGGCAGGCCTCGACGAGGTCCCGGTCGGCGACGGACTTGAGGACGTACCCGGAGGCGCCGGCGCCCAGGGCCTCGAAGAAGAACTGCTCGTTGTCGTACATGGTCAGGATGAGGATCCGCGTCTCCGGCAGGTCCCGGGAGAGTTCGCGGGCCGCCTGGAGGCCGGTCAGGCGGGGCATGGCGATGTCGAGAATGGCCAGGTCGGGGCGGTGCGCACGGGCCTGCTCAAGGGCCTCGGCACCGTCATCCGCCTCGGCGACGACCGTCAGATCGGGTTCACCGTCGAGTATCAGCCGAACGCCACGGCGTACGAGCGCGTGATCGTCGGCGAGGAGGATGCGGGTGGGGGCCGGCTGGGTCATGTGCGGCGTCGTTTCCGGTCGGGGTCATCGGTCACGGGGGCGGCTCGGGGGACGCGGCGCGTCGGGTGGCGGGGGAGCCGGGGGCAGGAACAGGGACGGTCAGGCGCACCTCGGTGCCTGGGCCATGATGTGAGCCGACGGCGCTGCCGGTGCCGGGGTCGCCGTCGGTGCCGGGAGCGCGGTGTCCGGGCGGGCCCACGCCGAGACCCGCACCGATGAGCAGCGCACGTTCGCGCATCCCCCGGATACCCGCCCCCTCCGCGGAGTCACCGATGCCGCGCCCGTTGTCGCGGACACGGAGTTCGACGCCGACCGGGGTGCGGCGGAGGGTGATCTCGGCGCGGGTGGCGTCGGCGTGCCGGGCGGCGTTGGTCAGACCCTCCTGCGCGACCCGGTACAGCACCAGCTCCGCTTCCCGGCCCAGGCCGGGCAGGTCGGGATCGAGGCGGTGCTGGACGGTCAGGCCGTAGCCGCCGAACTCTGTGGCGAGCGCCTTCAGGGCGCTGACCAGTCCCAGCTCGTCGAGGACACCCGGGCGCAGCCGGCGGGCGATGCGACGGATCTCGTCCAGGCTGCCCCGGGTGGTCTCCTGCACCAGCCGCAGCTCCTCGCGCAGTTCCTGCGGCGCGTGGTCGGCGGTCCGTTTCAGCTGGAGCAGGACGGCGGTGAGGCTCTGGCCGACCTCGTCGTGCAGTTCCTGGGCGATCCGCCGGCGCTCGGCCTCCTGCGCGGACAGCGCGCGTGCGCTGCTCGTGGCCCGCTCGTCCTCCAGCCGGTCGAGCATCGTGTTGTACGTGCTGATCAGCTCGGCGATCTCCCCGCGCCCGGCGACCGCGGGGCGCTGCCCGGGGCGCAGCAGGTCGGTGGTGGTCATGGCGCGGGTGAGGCGTTGCAGGGGGGCGAGGCCGACGCGCAGCAGCAGCGCGTTGGCGACGAGCATGGCGGCCAGTCCGGCGGTGAGCACCGCGGCCTCGGTGAGCAGCACGGGGGTGGAGACGGTGACCGGTCCCAGCAGCAGGGCGGTGGCCGTGATCAGTACGACGGCGTTCAGCAGGAAGATCCGCCAGAACAGGGGCACCCCGTACCGCCTCCTCGCCGTGCGTCGTGAGCAGCGGCTCCCGGTGCGGCGGGAGCCGTGGACGGCCCGCGTCCGGGGGCGCGGCACGGGCCGTCACGACCAGCGTGTGCGCTGCGCGCGCCGGGCGCCATCCGTGCCGGCACCCATTTCCGCGCGGGCCGTTGCCCGTGCTCGGCGGCGGCCCCTAGGGGGTGTCCGCAAGGTCCAGTCGTCCGCCCGAAGGGCGGGCTCTGCGGCGTCCGGTGCGTGCTCTGGGGGTCCCCCCGGCCGGAGGCTGGGGGAGTGCCGGGCGGACACCCGCGTACTGGTTGTACTCGGGTGTTCGCCCGGTGCGGCGAGTGGGGGCACCTCCCACGCCCTTAAGGCAGTGGGGGAGCGTGCCGGGCGTCGCGGGGCTGGGGGTACCCCCTCTGGGGGAGGGACTTTGCGGACACCCCCTAAGGCCCGGGTCCGGGGCATATGGGGGCCGGACCCGATGGTGGGCGCGGTACGGGACACAGGACGCTGGAGTACGACATCAACAGCGAGCGTCAGTGGGAGTGCTGGGCCGGCGAGGGCGTCGTCGTGCCGCCGTACGGGCAAACTCCCCTTGGGCCGACCCGAGTTCGGCGGATCGGCCCGTTCGTTCCTCGCCCCCTCGCTGCCGCCCTCGGCCGGGAAGGAGGAGCCGTGCCCCAGTCCGACGACGAGCGTCTCGTCGATCTCGCGGCCCGACTCGAGCAGGAGGACCCCCGTTTCGCCCGCTCGCTGTCCCACGGGCGTCCGGCCCGGCCGCGTGGGTTCCGGCGCACCCGCGCCTGGTGGGTGCTGGGCATCGGCATAGCCCTGCTGATCACCGGTGTCGCCCTGGCCGACGGGCTGCTCATCGCGTCGGGACTGGTGCTGAGCGGCATAGCCGTCCAGCTCTTCGACCCGGTCCGCTGACCCACCGTCACCGGCGGCCGTTCCGCGCCCTATGCGAACTGCCTGCCGATTCACCCCCTTTGTGCTGCGCTAGAATCCTTATCGAGCGCTTACGCTCCGTTGCATGATGTTCCGCTCGCTGTCGAGCGTTGAGCACTGAGTGACCGGTTGGCCGATACGCGAGGGGGGCGTGACATGGGTCGAGTGATCCGCGTACGTGTCGACAACGCCGCCCGTGACGGCGTCCCGGATACCGGCAGCAGCACGCTCCGCTGACGCCTCTCTCCCACGCCGATCCGGCTCCGGCCCCCGAACAGGCCGCGCTCCGCCACGACATCGGCGCCCGTCCCTCCCCTCATCACCGGCACCCGCTGCCCCGCGTCCCCGGCGCGCCCGGCACCGAACCGTCCGGCACCCGCACGCACCCGTCAGCACCCGCACGCCGCACCCGCCCAGGCACAGACGCCGCCACCGCACGAACCACGGAGGTCAGACGCCCGTGCACAACACCACCGCCCTGCTCATCGAACTCGGCGCCGTGATCCTCGCCCTCGGACTGCTGGGCCGCCTCGCCGGACGGATCGGCTTCTCACCCATACCCCTGTACCTGCTCGCCGGGCTCGCCTTCGGCCACGGCGGCATCCTTCCCCTCGGCGCCAGCGAGGAGTTCATCGCGACCGGCGCCGAGATCGGCGTCATCCTGCTGCTGCTGATGCTCGGCCTGGAGTACAGCGCCTCGGAGCTCGTCACCACCCTCAAGACCCACTACCCCTCGGGTGCGGTCGACTTCGTCCTCAACGCGGCGCCCGGCGCCGTCGCCGCGCTGCTGCTGGGCTGGGGCCCGGTCGCCGCCGTGGCGCTCGCCGGAGTCACCTGGATCTCCTCCTCCGGCGTCATCGCCAAGGTCCTCGGCGACCTCGGCCGGCTGGGCAACCGGGAAACCCCGGTCGTGCTCGGGGTGCTGGTCATGGAGGACCTCGCCATGGCCGTCTACCTGCCGATCCTCACCGCCCTGTTCGCCGGGGTGAGCCTCGCGGGCGGCAGCCTGACCCTGCTGATCTCCCTGGGCACCGTCGGCGCCGTCCTCTACGTCGCCCTGCGCCACGGGCGTCTGGTGAGCCGCGCGGTGTCCTCCGACAGCGCGGAGATGCTGCTGCTGGTGGTGCTCGGACTGACCCTGCTGGTCGCGGGCGTCGCCCAGCATCTGCAGGTGTCGGCGGCGGTGGGCGCCTTCCTGGTCGGCATCGCGCTGTCGGAGGAGGTCGCCGAGGGGGCGCACGGGCTGCTGTCCCCGCTGCGGGATCTCTTCGCGGCCGTGTTCTTCGTCTTCTTCGGTCTGCACACCGACCCGGCGAACATCCCGCCGGTCCTGCTCCCGGCGCTCGCCCTGGCCGTCGTCACCATGTTCACGAAGATCGCCACCGGCTACTGGGCCGCCCGCCGCGCGGGCCTGCCGGCGAAGGGCCGCTGGCGGGCCGGGGGGACGCTGGTGGCGCGCGGCGAGTTCTCGATCGTCATCGCCGGTCTCGCGGTCGGCACGGAGCCGCGCATCGGCCCGCTGGCCACGGCGTACGTCCTGATCCTGGTCGTCCTCGGCCCGCTCACCGCCCGCTGGACGGAACCGCTGGCCCGCCGCGTCGGCAGGGGACCGCGCGGCTCCTCCGAACTCGTCGCACCGGCCGGTCTCGACACCGCCCCACCGCTCGACCGCGCCGAACCGGCCACGGCGAGCGGGTGAACAACGGCCGCCCGGCGCACGGCGAACAGCCCCGCGGCTGTCCGGAACGCCGGTACCCGGCTCCCGCGGAGGTGGGAAAATCGAAGCGGCTCGGGACTCGCGTCCGGGGAGGGACCGGAAGGGGAGCGTCAGCATGATCGAGTGGGTGAATCTCGGCACCGGACCGAGACCGGTCCCCCAGCCGGCCGCCACCCCGCTGGTGTGGGCCGGTGCGTTCGGCGGTGCGCTCACTCTGGTGGCGCTGATCAACACGATGGTGGGCCCGGACCGCCCCGGCCTCGCCCTCACCGCCCTCTCGCTGCTCGCCGCCGCGCTCGGCGTGTGGGCCCGGTTCACCGCGGCGCCGGGGACGGCCGTCCTGTGCTGGCTGTTCCTCAACGGCTTCGCCATCCCGCCCGCGGGTGTCCTCACCTGGGCCGGACCCCGCGACACCTTCTGGCTCGGCTGCCTGCTCACCGCCGCGCTCGTCGGCACCGCCGCCTCCCGCCTGGCGCACGCCCGCGCGGCCTACCACCGCCTCACGACGGGCACGGACCCGGACGACGGCCGCCCCTGCTGAGCCGGAGCCCTCCCTCCTCACCCGTCCGGCGGACCTCCTGTGGCCGGTGCGGCCGTCCGCACCGAGGGTCGTAGAGCACGGCGGCCGGTGCCCGATGCCGCCCGCCACGCGAGACAAGGGGTGCGTTCCATGACCGCACAACCTCACTCCGGCGGACCCGAGGGCAGTTACGGCACCGCCCCCACCGGCCGCGGCGACTGGGCCACCGGCGGGGTCACCTTCGCCGGTGTCCTGCTGCTGATCAACGGCATCCTGGCCGTCTTCCAGGGCATCGCCGCGATCGCCGAGGACGACGTCTACGCCCGGCTCGGCGACTACGTCTACGAGGTCAGCCTCACCGGCTGGGGCTGGATCCTGCTGATCCTCGGCGCCATCGCCGTGATCGTCGGCTGGGGCATCCTCTCCGGCCAGGAGTGGGCGAGGATGGCCGGCATCATGCTGGCGTCCCTGAGCCTGATGGCCCAGTTCCTCTTCCTGCCGTACGCCCCGGTCTGGTCGGTCATCATGATGGCCATCGACGTCTTCGTCATCTGGTCCCTGGCGACGTACCGCCCGGAGACTACGTAACCCGCAGGCGATGCCGCCCTAGCTGCGGGCAGTCGTGCCGCTGGGGCGGCGTCGGCGAGGTCGTCGACTTCATGCCGCTGGACCGCCCGGAGACCCCCACCGACCGCCACCTCCTGATCCGCGTCGCACGCGTCACCTCCGGACGGAATGACGCCTCAGCTGTGCGCGCGTGCCGTGAGGTAGGGGTCTCGGCGCAGGACTTCCCGGCTGCCGAGGACCGTGCCGACGGCCAGGCCGGCGGCGGGCAGCAGCAGCGCCGCCGCGGCCCAGGCGGGCCCGGGCAGGGCGTCCGTCACCCTGATCGGCAGCCCCAGCACCTCACTGAGCGGCCCCACCAGCACCACGGACAGACCGGTACCGGCGGTCACCCCGACCACACCCGCCACACCCCCGGAGAGAACAGCCTCACCGAGCAGGATCCGGCGCAGCTCCGGCCGACCGGAACCGAGAATCCGCAGTACGGCGAACTGCCCGAGCCGCGCCCGCGCGCTGTCCGCGGCCCGAACAGCCCCGAGCCCCAGGGCGACCAGGGCCACGACCACCACCCCGACCCGCATGGCGAGATCCGCGGCCCCGAACAGACCGGGCAGCTCACGGACCCGGTCGGAGACGGGCGACGCCGAGAACCCGTCATCCTGCAGTGACGCGGTGACGGCGCCCACCTGCCTCTGGTGCCCGACCACGACGACGGCGGACTCCGCACCCTCCTTGTCCCGGAAGACCTCGGGTTTCTGTCCGGCGCGCGCCGCGGCCAGCAACGCGGCCGTGTCCTCGGAGAGATAGGCGACGCCCGGTCCGTCCGCCTGCCAGCTCGGGTCGTACAGCGCGACGATCTCCAGCTTGATCACGGCCGTGCTGCCGGACGCGGCCCCGGTCGCCTTGGTGTATCCGAAGGCGACGGTCCGGCCGAGGAGCGGGGCGAAGTCGGTTCCCTGCGCGCCGGCGGGGAGCACGACCTGGTCCGCTCCGAGCCGCGCGGGGATCCGGCCGTGGGTGACGGGCAGATCGTCGCCCGGCGTCAGCGTGCGGCTGGTCAGGTCGTACGTCCCGTCTTCCTCGGCGTACAGCACGGAGGGGTAGTCGGCGACGACCTGCCGTACCCCGGGCACGTTCCCGGCGTCCCGCAGGGCCGACGTGGTCAGCGGGCGGACCGACGCGTCGCCCTCGAACGAGGACAGCTCGATCTGGGTGAGCCCGCCCGACCCCAGCACATCCCGCTCGACGGCCCCGGCGGCCCCCGCCGCCACCCCGGCGGAGGTGGTCAGCAACGCGGCCAGGACAGCGAGGGTGGGCAGCGCCCTGCGCAGGGAACGTCCGTCGCGCTTCCAGGTGTAGAGGCTCCAGCGGCTCATCCCCGGTCCTCCTCAAAGACGTTCGCCTGAGGGGCGGCCGACAGCACGCCCTCGTCGAGCACATGACGCCGATCGCAGGCTTCGGCGACCGCCGCGTCATGCGTGACCAGCAGGACGGCCGAGCCCCGCTCCGCGCAGGAACGCAGGGCGTCCAGGACGGCGTTCGCGGTTCGGGGGTCGAGGCCGGAGGTCGGCTCGTCGGCCAGGATGAGCACCGGCTGCTTCACGGCCGCCCGGGCGACGGCGATCCGTTGCCGCTGCCCGCCGGAGAGTTCGGTGACCGGGGAGTCGACCAGGTCCGCCATCCCAAGGTCCCCGAGCAGTTCGCGCGCCGCGCCGCGATGGCGGGCGAGCCGGGGACCGAAAGCGGCGGCGACGTTCTCCCAGGCGTTGAGGAACGGCAGGAGCCCGAGGTCTTGCAGAACGATGCCGATCGAACGTCGTCGCAGGTGGTCCCGCTCGGCCGGGGACAGCGCGCCGGTCTCCGTCCCGGCGATGCGCAGCGCGCCCGCGTCCGGGGACAGGATCAGCCCGAGGAGGGCGAGCAGCGTGCTCTTGCCGGAACCCGAGGGACCCTCGACGGCGGCCGTCTCACCTGCGCCGAGGGTGAGATCCGCGCGGGTCAGACCACCGCCGGACGCGTAGCTGAAGGCGAGCCCTTCGGCCACGACGGCGGGTGGGGATGCGGTGTTCATACGTCGGGGTGTCCTTCTGACGAGGGGCAGTTCAGGCGAGTTCAGACGACTTCAGGCGCGTTTAGGCGAGTTCAGGCGCTTCAAGCGAGGAGGTAGTAGGCGGCCCTGGTGGCATCAGCGGAGGCCGGACCGCCCGGGGAGACGGTGTACAGGTCACGGTGGTTCGCGTCGCGGTACCGCTCCAGCAGCCTGGGCAGCTGCTCCCAGAGCGACTGCGGAATGTTCCGATCAGCAGCGAGGGCCGCCTGGACCGCGTCGGACGCGGTCAGCAGGTCCCCGCTCCGCAGTGCCGTACGGGCCTGGGCCACGAGGTCGATGCCCCTGGTGAGCCGTTCCGTCTGTGCCGTGCACCCGGCGTCGGCGAGTGTCACCACGATGCGCAGCGAGCGGGGCGAGAGCGTGCCGCCTTTCTCCCGGGGCACCTCGACGGCGGTGCGGGCACAGCCCAGACCGAACTCCGCGCGCGCCGCCATGGCGCCGTACCAACTGCGCTGATTCTGCGTGGTGAGGCGGGCCGGCACCTTCAGCCCGGCCGCCTGCTCGGCGCCCTTGTCGGCCTGCGGCCCGCAGCTCAGGGACAGGCGGTGGCACGTCATGGCGAGCAGGATCCGGTCGGACGGATCGAGCCGGGGGTCCGAGCCCAGCTGCTTCAGTCGCGCCCTCAGCCAGTCCGGCGTGTGCTGCTGCTGAGCGGCGGCCGTCAGGGCCCGGGCGGCGTTGTAGGTCGCGGTGAGTGTGCCCAGCTGGGCCGGAGACTTGGCGACCAGCCCGTCGAGCCGGACGCTTCCCGCGGGGGCTGGCAGCGAACCCGATGGCGACGCGGCACCCATGCTGAGCGCGCGCCGCACCACCCAGCGCGTCTGGGCGTCGGAGTCGTTCAGCGCGGACCACAGGCAGGTGCGCGTCTGCTGGGTCAGCCGCCCATGCAGCAGGGCCAACGCGGCTCGTTGCAGAGGGTCCAGACTGTCGCAGCCGGCCCGCAGGAGGACATCGGCGTCCCGTACGGCCCGCGTGGCACGGCCGCGCACCCCGGCGGCCCGCAATGCGTCGACGGCGTAAAGCACGGGGAGGGGTTCGGCGGCGCGCGCGGTGTCCGCGGCGAGGCGGTTCAGGGCGGTACGGGACACCTGATCGTCGCGGTCCAGGCAGGTCAAGGTCCGCAGGAAGGCGGCTCGCGTGGCGAGCGAGGTCAGGGGGTCGTCCTCGCTGCGCGGTGCGCGCAGATAGGCGAGCGCCTCGCTCACCGCCTCCTGCCGGATACCGGCCCTGTCCAGAACCGACGCGGCATCGGCAGGCTCGGCGCCCTGTGATCCCTCCAGCGCCAGACACACGTAGTGCGCCCGCCAGGCGGGGCTGTCCAGGGAGTCGGTACGCGCGAGATCCGCCAGCGCCCCGGGGCTGACATCAGGTACGTCCACACTGCTGAGCGCGGCATCGAGGCGCCCGTACGCGGTCGGATACAGTGCGGGATCCCGCCCGATGTCCTCCTGCGAGGCACGTACCAGGTCGTTCGCCCCACGTA
This sequence comes from Streptomyces sp. 15-116A, assembly GCF_025290915.1. Lineage (GTDB taxonomy): Bacteria > Actinomycetota > Actinomycetes > Streptomycetales > Streptomycetaceae > Streptomyces. Next base: position 20,171 of record NZ_JAOCQE010000078.1, read on the forward strand.
GGACATCGAGCTGCGCGGCCAGATCACCACCGGGCGGGCCTGGCCGGTCCACGGTCCCACCGCTGAACACCAAGAAGCCGACGGCCATTGCGGCGAAGCCCGCTGCGGCAGCCGCGGCCAGACGACCAAGACGCCCCGTCCTCTCACGAAGGACGCTGCCTTTGATCCGATTCACCGTCAGTCGTTGGCACAGGCCGAAGCGAACGCCTTGACCCCGGCCTTGAAGGCACCGCCGTCGGAGCATGTGGTGATGCTCGTGTTCATCGAGCCGCCCGGGTCGGCGATGCCACTGATGTCGGCGATCCAGGTGTTCTTATTGGTCCAGCTGACCCGACGCGTGTTCTCACTCACGTACGTACCGCTCGGGCTGAGCGAGAGAGTGGCCTGCCAGCCGTTGGCCTTCACCGTGGCCGTGTTGGTGATCTTGCTGACCTTGTACTTCGCGGAACCCTTCACGGTCTTGGTGGACGTCTTGAAGGAGCACTTGTCGGCGTAGACGTTGCAGTGCCAGGCATTGACCTGGATCTTCGCACCGGTACCGGGCAGCGCCGTCGCTCCGGAGTCGGAAACGGCCGTGGTCGGCGCGGCCGTCGCCGCCACCAGCATCCCGACGAGCCCGGTGGTCAGCAGGGTCTTCTTCACTTGTATCTCCCCGTACTCATGACGACGGCTCGCAGTCCGGACACCGCCTGACAAAGCCTGGAATCTACTGGTAGGGGCACATCCGGTGACTGGCTGAAAAGCGGTGTAAGCGCATCGATGCAGGAAGCCGGAGGGGTGGGGGCGAAACGTACAGCCTGGTACCGACAGGCCGGCTGCCGGCGCGGCAAGGAGGCCTGTTCCAGCCAACGGTGAGTCCCCGTGTTCATGCCTACGTGGGACGTACGCGTCCCCGGGTGCCCCTCGGTGGCAGGCCCCTGAAACGACAGAACCCCCGCCTGACCAGGTCAGCGGGGGTTCTGACCCCGAAGGGTCTGGTAGGCCCTGTGGGACTCGAACCCACAACCAATGGATTAAAAGTCCACTGCTCTGCCAATTGAGCTAAGGGCCCTTGGCGATGTTGCCTCCCCGAGCATAGCCGGACGTGGCCGCGTCGCCGATCGGGTATCCGGGACGGGGGCGTCGACGTGTTGCCCGGGAGTGCGGAAGGGCCCGCACGACGGGGGTCGTGCGGGCCCTTCCGGTCAGCTCTGCTCGCCGGTGTCAGCCGTTGCGCTTCCAGCGCGGCTTGTCCTCGCGGCGGCCGAAGGAGCCGCCGCCGCGGTGGTCGTCACGACGGCCGTACGGGCGGTCGTGCGACGGACGGTCGTGGCCGCCGGAGCGGAAGCCCGGGCGGTCGCCCTGGCGGTCGCGGTTGAACGGACGGTCGCTGCCACGGTGGCCGCCGCGCTCGTCCCGGCGGAAGCCGCCGCGGTCACGGTCGCGGTCGCGGTTGAACCCGCCCCGGTCGTCCCGGCGTTCGAAGGTACGGCCGCCACGGTCACCCCGGTCGTCCCGGCGGAAGCCACCACGGTCGCCGCGCTCACCGCGGTCGTCACGGCGGAAGCCACCCCGGTCACGGTCACGGTCGTCCCGGCGGAAACCGCCGCGGTCACGGTCCCGGTCACGGTCGAAGGAACGACCGCCGCGGTCGTTCCGGTCACCCCGGTCGTCCCGGCGGAAGCCACCACGGTCGCGGTTGAACCCGCCCCGGTCGTCCCGGCGCTCGTAGGAGCGTCCCCCGCGGTCGCCGCGGTCACTGCGGTCGTCGCGGCGGAACCCCTCACGGTCGTCCCGGCGTTCGCGCCGCTCGTACGGCGCCGGCGCCGTCTCCGCGCGCTCCACGTCCCGCGCCGTCGGCTGCTCCGGCAGCGAGACCTCCGCCTCGGCCGCCTCGGCGACCGCCGCCTGCGGGTCCTCGCCGCGCTCCCGGGCCGCGCGGGCGATCAGCCGGTCGGCCTCCTCGCGCAGCTCCGTCGCCCGGCGCTGCGCCCGCTCCAGCTCCTTGGTGAGCTGGGCGACCTCGCGCTCGGCCTGCTGAGCGGCGTTCCCCGCCGACTCCGCCTGGACCTCGGTCATCGACCGGGCGCCGGTGATCTCGGCGACCTCCGGGTCGAAGGCCGCGCCGCCCTGGATGATGTGGCGCGTGGCGTCGACGCCCGCGTCCTCCATCAGCCGGAAGATCTGGCGCCGCTGGTGCGGGAGAGAGAGGGAGACGACCGTGCCGGTGCGGCCCGCGCGCGCCGTGCGGCCCGCGCGGTGCAGGTAGTCCTTGTGGTCGCCGGCCGGGTCCACGTTCAGCACCAGGTCGATGCCGTCCACGTGGATGCCGCGCGCGGCGACGTCGGTGGCGACCAGGACGTTGACGTACCCGTCCTTGAAGTCGGCCAGGGTCCGGGTGCGCGCGCCCTGGGTCATGCCGCCGTGCAGCGCGTCGGCCTTCACGCCCGCCTCGCGCAGCTGGTCGGCGACGCGGTCGGCGCCGAGCTGGGTGCGGACGAAGATGATGGTGCGGCCCTTGCGGGAGGCGATGGCCGCGGTGACCGGCGCCTTGTCCTTGGGCTTCACCACGAGGATGTGGTGCGACATGGTCGTCACCGCGCCCTGCGCCGCGTCCACCTCGTGCGTGGCCGGGTTGTCGAGGTACCGGTCGACGAGGGTCTTGATCTCGTTCTCCATCGTGGCGGAGAACAGCATGCGCTGACCGCCCGCCGGAACCTGGTCGAGCAGCTCCGTCACCTCGGGCAGGAAGCCCAGGTCGGACATCTGGTCGGCCTCGTCGAGAACGGTGATCTCCACGTTCTGGAGCGAGCAGGCGCCGCGGTTGATGATGTCGCGCAGCCGGCCCGGCGTGGCGACGAGGATGTCGACGCCGCGCTCGAGGGCGTAGATCTGGTTGCCCATCGACGTACCGCCGCAGACGACCTTCATCTTCAGGCCGAGGACGTCGCCGTACGGCTGGAGCGCGTCGGCGACCTGCATGGCCAGCTCGCGCGTCGGCGTCAGGATGACGGCGCGCGGGCGGTGCTTCTCGGTCCGGCCGCCGGCCAGCTGGGCCAGGGTCGGCAGACCGAAGGAGAGGGTCTTGCCGGAACCGGTGCGGCCCCGGCCGAGGATGTCCTTGCCGGCCAGGGCGTCCGGGATGGTCGCGGCCTGGATCGGGAAGGGGGTGGTCACGCCGTTCTGCGCGAGCTTGCGCACAACGCCCTCGGGGAGTCCGAGATCGGCGAACGTGACCTCGGGGGTGACGTCGGTGTCCGAGACGTTCTCGAGGTTCTCGACGTTGTCGGGAGAGTCGAGGGTGTCGGCGTTCTCGGGCACGACGACGTGATCAGTACTGGCGATGGGCATACGAATGCGAAACCTTCCGGAGTCTCTTCGGCACGCGCCCGTCAACTCCGTGATTCGCGATTCGCAATACGACCGCCTCGATGCGGTCCACCACGGCAAGGGAGAGAGTACGCGCCACACGGCGCGCTCTGCAGTGGCGCCGGGCAAATAGGATCAAACGATCTGCCACCATACGCACCCTGGGGCCCCGAAAGCAAACCGGGCTGTCGTCCAGGGGCGCAACCGCAGGTCAGAGCGGTGGGCAGCGAACAGAAAACAAGCGAACGAGCCCCACTGTATCCCGTCTAGGCCGGCGCCCCCGCCTCCGGCGCCGGTTCCCGCTGCGCCAACTGGGTCTGGGGCGGCTCGTGCGCCGAGGAGGACGGCTCCGCGACCGTGGGTTCCGGCGTGGCGGACGGCTCCGGCGGCGTCGGCGTGGGCTGCGGATCCGGCGTCCGGGTGGGCTCCGGGGGGACGGGACGGTCGTCGGGGGTGGGGTTCGCCGGCC